>JALYXV010000251.1 GCA_030947025.1 Actinomycetota bacterium
GGGCGCGACCGGGACCGGGGGGTTCTTGAGAGGCCTGCGTGTGTTTCGGGGGGGGCGGCGGTGTGGGGTGGCTGTGTCGGAACCGGATGCAGAGGGCTTCGTTGACGGTGTCGGGGATGGCGGCGGCGGGGTGGATGGTTGCGTGGCCGTGGCGGTTGACGATGGCCCAGTCGCCCGGTGCGCCTTGTTGTATGAGGGTGGCGACGGTGCCCATGGCGGCTTTGAGGTGGGCGGAGCTTTGCGAGTAGGAGCCGATGGTGGCGAGTGCTCGTAGGGCGTCGACGTCGAGTGGTGACCACAGGCGTTGGCTGCCTGTTCCGTGGGCGGGGATTGTCGGGGTGATGACCCCGGTTTTCACCCAGTAGTCGAGCATGCGGTAGGAGCAGCCGGCCTGTTGGCACGCTTGGGTTGATCTGACGAGGGTGTCGAGGCGGCGGTGTTGGGCGGCGTCGGTGGTGGAGGTCATTGATGCCAGTTTCGACGCTGTGGTGTCGCGGAGCGTGGATGGTTTCAGGGTGGGTCGTCGACGGTGTTCGACGGCGGGGATCGTGTCGGACATGTTGTGTTATTCGACGGGGCGTGGCGGGTGGGCGGCATGGGGACCGTTTGAACCCGGGGCGGCCCGGGGTAGGCGGTCGTGGGGACGATCGTGGAGGGGCTGGTGTTCGGGCCGCGAGCCGCTCGGCGATGGCGCAGCCGGCCCGGTGGCGGCGGTGGTATGGCCATCGGGGTGTGTGGTGGGGCCGGTCGATGGACGCCTCCGTTTCGTCGGGGGTGTACTTCGGTGTCGCCTTGGTGTCGTGTGGGCCTTTCGGGGGGCGGGCGTCGCGGTGGGCGGCGTGGTCGGCTACGAGCGTGAAGGGCGCGTAAGGTATGTTCGCCCCTGAGGGGTCGAGATCCGTTTTGCCGGTCGCTACGAATACCTGGTGTTGGTCTGTCGAGCCGGTGCTGCGAACTCGCCGATGACGCCCATCCCCCCGGGGCGATCGTCTGGCCGGGGGCGGCGCCGGCTCGACTTCAGTGTGGTGCCGCGGGGTCCGAAGCCGTTGATTTGGGCAGAGCGGGCGATGTCAGCATCCGGGGGAGGCCGGCGCCGGTGTCGACGACGACGCCGGTGTCGCCGTTGAACACCCCGAGGCTGTAGTCGTTCTCGGTGACGAGGAGTGGCCGGCCCGGATACCAGGTGCCGAATCCTTAGCGGGGAATTCCGGCTCGCAGCCCCGCCGGCGGTTGTGCCGCCGATCGCGGCGCTCAGTCCGGCCCGGTGCTGTTTGTGCCACCGGAGGCGGGTCCCGACGAGGGCGCTGATCACGGATTGGATGACGACGAGATACATGAGCTGGCGGTAGAACGAACTGCTGGAGAGGTGCGGCCCACAACGGGCGGAGAGGCTCGTTGTGGCTGGTGTTCCTGAACCCGATGAGCATCTACGGGCCGTGCCGGTGCTCTGCGCCCACCGTCGCGCGCCGAGCGACCCTGGTTAGCGAAGGGGCACGCTGGCGAAAAAGGCGTCCTCAGTCGCTCCGCACTGGCCGTTGGCGCACACCGTTCGGCGCATGTCGGTCCAGTACACAGCGGCGGGGGTCGGCGTCAACGCCACCGCGGTGTAGTCGCCGATGCCGAACGCCGGTTTGGGGAATGCCGGATTGACGGTGCCGCCCGGCCCGAACCAGCCTTGCGTCGGGTCGGACAGGGCGGTGGTGACGGGCGTGGTCGAGAATCGGAGCGCGGCCCTGCCGGTCTCGGTGGCCAGCGTGTAGCCGTAGGCATGGTTGGCCGGGTCGCATGAGCGGTCGTAGTAGCCGACCCGCAGGCGGCCGGCGGCGTCGTAGGCGGCCCAGGGCATGAACTGATCGTTGGGCGCGGCCAGGGCGGTCGGCGTCGACCAGGTCCGACCGCCGTCTCTGGTCTGGCTGACAACGATGTCCGAATCGGTGATCGCACGGTAGGGATCGGGGTCGACGGGGTGGGGGGCGTTGCGGTCGTCCTACCACACCACCGCGAAATGCTCGGGGTCGGCGGGGTCGGCGGCGATGTTGCCGTCGAGATCGAGGTTGATCTGGCTGTCGTGCAGGGTTTGCAGGCCCCGGGCGTCGACCGGGAAGTCGTGCTCGTTGATGCCGTCGTAGGCCTGCCCGACCAGATATGGGCCGCCGGTGCGGGCACCGGTGGCTATGTCCACGTTGACCATCATGTGCTTGTTGCGCCCCAGGTTGGTCCCGCCGCTGGGCGAGTTCTGATAGGTGTCCTGGAAGCTGACCAGGACGCCCGCGGGGGAGATGGCGACGGCGTTACCGAATGTCAGGTCGCAGGCGTTGTCGCTCTGCGAACCGGTGCAGAACGGTGCCGAGCCGGAGATGGCCGGCGGTGTGGACCAGTTCTGCCCACCGTCGTGGCTGACGGCGTCGAACACCGGAGCGTCCACAAAGGTGCCCTGGGGACCGAAATCCGAGTGGATCCAGGTGACGACCACGTCGCCGTTGCCTGACGCCGCCAGTCGGGGGTGGTCGTTGTGCACCGCCGAACCGCTGGAACCTGAACCGGTAGCGACTCGCACCGCCGACGACCACGTTCGCCCCCCGTCGCCCGAACGAGTCACCACGATGTCGGGGCCACTGGTTGTCCCCGAGGCGGCCACCGCCAGGTACGCAGTGCCCGAGGCGTCGAAAGCCACCGAGGGGTCGATGGTGTCGGCGTAGCCGTTGAAGTCGACGGCGTAGGTCGTCCAGGTCGTGCCGCCATCGAGGTCACATGAGGTCGAACGGTGCCGGTGAACTGCAGACGGTTGCCCTTGGCGGTGAGTTGGCCGCCGATGGCGGCCCCCACGAGGTTCTGGGCATTGGTCGGATTGACGGCCAGGGCGGTCTCGAAGGTGGAGGAGCCGTCGTTCAGGCAGTCGGTGTCGACGTTGGCCGTGTCGGAGGCAGGTGTCGTGCACAGCGGCCGGGAGTTCGACGCCGCCATGGCGGGAGCGCTCGGCACCGCCAGCGCCGCCGTCAGGATGGCAGCAACCACGACACAACGAGCCTTCGTGGGACCCACCCCCCGTTTCGGTGCAACGAAGATAGCTATCGATCTCCGCGCCAATCGGCAGGCAGACTAAGGGCCCGTGCATCTATAAGTCACGCGCACGCGGCCCTAAAAGGCGCACAGCCAAACGTTGGGATTACACATTGCGACCACTCTATTTATGCACGGGCCCTAACGCTCGATTCGAACAACTGCCAGGAGAACAGTAGGTATTCAGCCCGAGTATCGGCTTCGGACATTTCGTGCCTTCCATGTCCCGTCGCCCCGTCCTCGCCCTGACCGGTTTCAGCCCTCCGCCCACTTTGCGACAGAATCACGGCGATGGGCCGTCCAGTGCGCGAGGGTCAAAGGTGGCGGGTTCACCTCCTTCCCCGCCGCCGACGCGGATGGCTGTGGGTGGCCCTCAGGGTCGGTACCCTCCTCAACGGTCTCAGGCTGCGGCACCTGTGGGGTGCAAACCCAAATTTGGGCCGTGACCTGCGGCGATGCATCGATGCAAGGCGGCCCTTGTCGCGGTCCACGTGCTCGATTCCAACCGCGGGGGTCGTCGCAGCGCAGGACGGCCCTTCGGAGTAGGTGACGGCTCCGAAGGCCACCTGGACCCCGGGCCGATCAGGAGGCGTCCCCCGTTCGTGGTGGCGTTCAGATGGCTCGGGTTCCGCCGACGCGCCATGACCGCCGCGGGCGTCGGGGTCCGGTGTCGACGTGCTCCCAGCCGTCGGTGACCCGCCAGGCCCGGCCTGATCGTTCCAAGACCCGCAGCACCGCGGCCACGCTGACCACCGACAGGGGCAAGTCGGCCGACAACTCCGCCGCGCTGGCGGTACCGACCTGGGCCAACAGCCCGGCCACCAGCGCCACCTGCGCGGCGTCGGGCCGTAAGGCTGCGACATCGATCGATGGCATGGCGCCATCTTGACCCCAGCCGACGCCGTGGTGGTGGATCGCATTCCTGCGCCGGAGGGTTCATCATGTCGAGTACTCCGCCGCGGCCGGCGACGTCGGTCGGATCTCGACCGTTCCGGCGTGGCCGACCTAGGAGATCAGGTCAGGGATCTTGGCGGCCGCTTGAGGACTGATCCTCGGGCAAGGAGGTACCAGGCACTCGATGGGTCCCACGGCGATGGGCTGGCCCAGTGCGGCACAGATGGGTACCGCCGTGTTGAGGGCGGCGTTGTAGCCGTCGGGGTTTCCGTGAACGCCCGCCGAGAGCATGCTTTTGGTTGCGGCGGTCAATGCCGGGTCGGCGATGGCCCCATAGTTCGAGATCCCGCCGCCGAGCTGTAGTGCGGCGGCGACGTACCGTCCGGTCACCACCGCTCTGTTGGCCGAGTTGATGACCTGGCACAGTTTCGTGGACGCCTGGCTCCGCGAAAGCGGCCTGGTCGTCGTGGTGGTTGGGTTTGGCACCGTGGTGCGCGGTGCTGCCACGGTGCTGCGGGGTGCCGGCACGGTGCTGGAGACCACCGTTGTGGCCACCGTCGGGCTGTGCGCGGTGGTCGTCGCCGCCGGTCCGGTGGTGGATGCGGTGGTATGGCCGGGCTGCGATGACGAGCAGCCCGCGATGATCAACAACGCGGCGACTTGCCAGACGCGAGGCCGCTTGGTAGGCACCATGGTCCATTAGACCCGCCGAATGACGGCCCGGTTCCAAGAAAGTCCGAACGGACGCGAGCGGTCTCGATGGCGCTTTGCTGCATGGTCGGAGCACCGGGCAGCAAGGCCGGTTCCTACACCAACCTGGTGCCCGGTAGGCGCCGCGACAGATGAAATCGGCGCCCGCCCAGTCGGACGACCTTGGGCTTTGTTGGCGGCGAGGGCGAGGCGGGTGCGCCAGGAAACCGCGCGGCGGAACCGGTCTTAGGTCAACAGCTCGCGGTCGGGATTCTGTTCATGCCAGCCACCCCGGCGCAGGGGATACTCTGGGGAGGTCACGCCGACACCGGAGCGCATGCGGACATCGCAGCGACGGTGGTGGAGGCTCAGGCCGGTACTTCAGCCGGCGTCATGGAAGGGGACGATGACCATGGAACTGACTTGGCCCAGCGAAAAGCAGGGTCACCCTTCGCCGGGCCCGCTGGCCGTCGAGCCCATCCGAACGGTGCAGTACCTGCTGCGCCAGCATGGCCATGCCAATGTGGCCCCGGACGGCATTTTCGGCCCAATCACCGCCGGCGCGGTCAAGGACTTTCAGAGCTCCCGGGGACTCCTCGTCGACGGCGTGGTCGGTAATCAAACCTGGCCGGCGCTCATCGTCGATGTCGAGAAGGGCAGCCAGGGTGAGGCGGTGCGGGGGGTGCAGGGCCAGTTCCAGGCCCGGAACTTGTCGGGCGACCCATCGGTGGGGCTGCAGGTCGACGGGATTTTCGGGCCCAAGACCGACGCCGAGGTGCGGTTGTTCCAAACCGCGGTGGGACTCGTGGTCGACGGCATCGTCGGGCCGGTGACCTGGAATGCCCTCGTCAACGGGGCGCTTGCCTTGTAGCGCAGGCGGCCGGGGAGCCGCACGCAGGTCGGCTTCGACGCCTGCGAACCGATGGTCCTGGGATCGTGGGCAGGCGAGCATTCTTGAGACGCAGGCGGCGATGCGGTGGGAAACTGGAGCGAAGCCGGGGTTGTGGGGAGGTGTCGGGCGTGGCGGCGGTCGATCTGGAGAAACGGGTGGTGCGAGCGGCGGAGGCGGCGCTGGCCGAGCGGAGCTACGTCTCGGCGATCGACGTGCTGATCGGGGTCGGCTGGTTGACACCCCAGGCGGTCGCCGGGTGGCGCCAAGGCCGCGTCGAGGACCTGGAGCGGGTGGCGCAGGCCAACCTGCACAAGCTGTCGGCCGCCATGGCCATCTTTCGACGGTGGGCCGTCGCCAAGGGCCTGTCGCCCAGCGAGACGGCCTACGTCGCCCGGAGCCGGGATCGACGGCCGCTTCGTTTCAGCCGCAGCGGGGACCCGCCGATCGAGTTGGC
This sequence comes from Actinomycetota bacterium, assembly GCA_030947025.1. GTDB lineage: Bacteria > Actinomycetota > Acidimicrobiia > Acidimicrobiales > Palsa-688 > JALYXV01. Next base: position 5,991 of record JALYXV010000251.1, read on the forward strand.
GTACCGGACGCATTGGGTGTCGCCGGAGCTGTCCGAAGCCAAACGGCAACGCCTGGTCCAGAAGGTCAATCAGGCGCCGGATCTGGTCGTCGTCGAGGCGTCGCGGGAGTGGACGTGCAGCGCGTGTTCGGGGACCGGTGACTTGCGGATCATGGACGGCCCGGGCCGTTGTGCCTGGGATGCGCCGACATGGACCACCTGGTCTTCCCGCCGTCGGGGGATGCGGCGTTGACCCGACGGGCCAAGAAGGCCAGTGGACTGTCCGCGGTGGTGGTGCGTTTCAGTTCGACCCGGCGCCGCTACGAACGTCAGGGCCTGCTCGTCGAGGAGGACGCGGTGGTGCTCGCCGAGGAGGAGTGCCTGGCCGACGAGGCGCTCCGCGCCCGCCGTCAGGCCCACGACGAACAGCGTCGAACCGGCCACGACGAAAACTTCTACGCCCAGTTCTCGGCCGAGATCGGCCGGCTGTTCCCGGGCTGCCCGGCCGAGCGGGCCGAGGCGATCGCCCGGCATGCGACGAAGCGGCGCAGCGGCCGGGTCGAGCGAAGCGCAGCTGGGCGTGCCCTCGACCCCCAGGCGGTCACCTTGGCCGTGCTCGCCTCGGTACGCCACGTCGACACACCCTATGACCAGCTCTTGATGTCAGGCGCGCCCCGAGCCGACGCCCGCCATCAGGTCGACGACCAGGTCCAGGTCATAGTTGACTCCTGGAGCAAAAGTTGACCGAGACGCTCCGCAGCCCAGCCATATTCAGCGCATCCCCGTGCAGACCTCCGCCGGTTATCCCGCGGGTCCCGGCAGCGATTCCAGAGTCGTTGAGTCCGCTCCTCCGTTCACAGAACGGCAATAGGACGCGGTACGACCGACCTCGACGACCGAATCGCGGGTCGTTCTGTCGCGACCTGGGGCCGCTGCGTCCATCGCGTTGCCGAGCCTCAGGGCGTGAGGGCGAGCCGCCATGCGTCGGTGTCGTGATAGTTGTGGTTCGCGGTCGCCAGCCCGTCGCGCACGGTCCAGACCCATGCGGCGCGCGCGTCGAGGACTCCACCGAGCTTCGTCTTCCCCGCCGCACGTCCCTCAACGACGACCACGTCACCCGCGTCGTGGAAATGTTCCGGGGTCAAGGCAAACTCGTCGAAGGTCTCCATCACCATGGCGAAGACCGTGCCCGCCACCTCCTCGGGACTGC
>JALYXV010000257.1 GCA_030947025.1 Actinomycetota bacterium
AAGGAGCCATCATGCCTACACGAGACACCGCCCCCATCGGCGCCCCCTGCTGGGTCGACCTGATGACATCGGACACCGAGCGCAGCCGGGCGTTCTACTGCGAGCTGTTCGGCTGGACCGCGGAGGAACCCAACGCTGAGTTCGGCGGCTATTTCAACTTCGCCAAGGACGGCGTCCGGCTGGCCGGATGCATGGCCAGCCAGCCCAACTCAGGTCCCGATGTGTGGTCGGTCTACCTGGCCACCGACGACGCCAGGAAGACGGCCGAGACAGCCGCGGCCAACGGGGGCCAGGTCCCGCACGCCCCAATGGACGTCGGCGACCTGGGCACCATGGCCATCATCACCGATCCGGGCGGCGCCTCGATCGGGGCGTGGCAGCCAGGACGCCACAAGGGATTCGGGCTCTTGGGCGAGCCGGCAACGCCGAGCTGGTTCGAGCTGCATACCCGGGACTACGAGACGGCGGTCGGCTTCTACCGTGACGTGTTCCGCTGGGACACCCACGCCGTCAGCGACACCCCGGAATTCCGCTACACCACGCTGGCCGACGGCGACAGCTGGCTGGCCGGGATCATGGACGCCTCCGGCGTGCTGGCCGACGGCGTTCCCGCTCACTGGTCTGTGTACTTCGGAGTGGCGGACACCGACGCCGCCCTGGCCAAGGCTGTGGAACTGGGCGGCTCGATCGTGCAGGCGGCCGAAGACACGCCCTACGGCCGCCTGGCGACCGCCACCGACCCCACGGGCGCCGAGTTCAAGCTCGTTTCCATGTAGCCCCGGCGAGGTCGAACCCAGCAAGGGCGCCCTCAGCCGTCGGTGCTGCTGTGTGACGCCGATGCCGTTTGTGCCGTCGACGGAGACTTGGCATTCGCCTCACCCAGGAGGTCGCCGGCCCTGCTGTCGATTTGCTTGGTGACGGCAATCTGGGCAACCCCGAATATCAGCGCATACGACATCGCCGTTCCCCAGCCCAACGGCCCGATCGACCCGAACAACCCATGCTGCACGAGCAGGATGCCGGCCAGGGCCGAGGCCGCTCCGAGGGGAACTTTCAAAATGCTCTGGGCCAGTGGGAGGCCGTAGAACCGCTGGAAGTTCCGGGCCTGCCTGAGCGTGGCCACGGCCGACAGGAGACCGCCCAGTCCCCCCAAGAACTCGATCACGGCGACGTCGGATCCGTCCGGCTTGCCCGACGAAGCCGCGCCTCGCAACGAGACCAGACCGGGGTTGGCCCAGCAGATGAAGGCCGCGGCGACGAGAACGCCGATCAGCAACGGAATCGCAGCAGACAGGATGTTGCGAAAAATCCGCACTCGGCTGCGGGCGATTTCCCATGCCTCGTTCTGCTCCCGGCGAATTTCTCGGAGCAGAACTCGGTCAGCAATATCGGAGTTCACTTCCCGGTGGCTACCGGGAGTCCATCCCCTGAGCCGGGTGAACAGCTGCGTATAGGCCGTGTGACGAGGATCAGTGGTCCCAATGTCGGGGTTGGTCTTGAAGTTCGCCTCGATCTTCAGCGCCTCGGATTGCAATTTGGAATCAGGGGCCACCATGAGGAGGAGACATTCCGCCCGGTGCAGCGCCGCCATGGCTGTCTCGTGCTCCGAGCCGGACCATACCCGGAACCATTCCTTCCACGCGTGCCCCAACTTTCCTCCCACACCACTGGGCCAGTTGTTGCGAGCGGCGCGATTGGCGAGCGCCAGTTGGGCGTATGCCTGATTCAGATAGACGTCAAAGTCGTAGCCGGCTACACCGGGATAGGGCGACCCCGCCAGCTTCGCCTGCATCAGGTCGATCTCGACCTGAGCCGACTCGGCCACGACCAGCCGGCGCCAAACCGAATAGGGTGCCGGCGGGCATTCAGATGGGGCGACGGAGGCTTCAACCGGCGCACCAGGCGCAACCGGCGCACCAGGCGCCACCTGCGCCACCTGCGCCACCGGCGCAACCGGCGGAACGGGCGCCTCCAGAGCCACCGGCGCCACTTCGGTCAACGTCAAGGTGGTCCGGGCCGGACCGTTGTCCGCCGCGGAGCCAATAGTGGAAATACTCTGAACAGGCTCCATGCGTCTGCCTCCCGTCTGCCCATCCCAGCATGGCCGCGCCGGTGGACGGCGTCAACCAGGATGATCCAAACGGACGTTTACCCCAACGTTTACCCGAGCCTGAGGTATCCGGGCAACCCGAAGCGTCAGAACAGCAAACTGGCGTGCCGGGCGAAATGAATGAGCGGGGTCGGCGCCACTCCGAACACGATGGTGAAGGCTACGCAGATGGCCAAGGCTATGGTGATCCCGGCCGGGATCTCGATTCGGCCCGTCTCCGGCGGGGCCGCCAACGCCAGTCCGCCCAGTACCGCCAGCCCGCCGCGCCCGGCCCCGGCGCCGACCCCGGCCCCCCCGGCGACCTCACTCTCGGCCTCGCTGGGCAGGGGCGAGTACATGAAGATGGCGACCCGCAGGTAGAAGAAGGCCGCCACCGCCGCGGCCAGCATGGCCAGCACGGCCAGCACGTACTGGTGCTGGCCTACCGCCGCCGCCACGACATAGAACTTGGCAAAGAAACCGGCCGTGAACGGCACCCCCGCCTGGGCCAGCAGCAGCACCGTGAACGACAGCGCCAAGCCCGGTCGCCGCAAGGCCAGACCCCGGAACCCGCCCAGGTCGTTGCGGGCCTCACCCTTGCCACTGACTACCGACACGATGGCGAAGCTGCCCAGCACCAGGAACATGTACGACATCAGGTAGAACAACGCCCCCGCCGTTCCCGCCCCGGTGGCCGCCTGCAGCCCCACCAAGACATACCCGGCGTGGCTGATGGACGAGTAGGCCAGCATCCGCTTGACGTCGGTCTGAACGATCGCCAGCACCGATCCCACGATCAGCGTCAGCGCGGCCAACACCCAGATGACCGGCCGCCAATCCACATTCAAGAGGCCGAACGCCCCGACCAGCACCCGGATCAGGGCGGCGAAACCGCCCGCCTTGGCCACCGCTCCCATGAATCCCGTCGCCGGCGTGGGTGACCCCTGGTACACGTCAGGCGTCCAGGTGTGGAACGGCACGGCCGCCACCTTGAACCCCAGCCCCACGATCACCAGCACCACGCCCGCCAGCAGAATGCTCTTGGGCACGTGGGTCCGGGCGATGAACACCGCGATCTCCGACAGACGGGTCGTCCCGGTGGCGCCGTAACACAGGGCCGCCCCGTACAGGAAGATGGCCGACGAGAAAGCGCCCAGGATGAAGTACTTCATGGACGCCTCGCCCGACTCGGACCGGCGCCGGTGGTAGGCGGCCATGATGTACAGCGCGATCGACAGGATCTCCAGGCCCAGGAACACCACGATCAGGTCGTTGGCCGCGGCCATGATCATGGCGCCTGACCCCGACAACAGGGCGAGCACGTAGAACTCCGGGCCGTCCAAACCCTCCCGCCGCAGGTAGCTGTCGGCGATCAGCGCCGACAGCACGACGGCGCTGCTCACCAGCACGGCGAAGAACACGGTGTAGCCGTCGAACACCAAGGCGTTGCCGACGACCAGACCCGCCTTCCCGGTTTGGGTGGCGTGCCAGGTCCACGCGGCCGAGGCGAGCGAGGCCAGGCCCACGATCACGGTGAGCAGCATCCAAAATCCCCGCCGCGACCGCTTGGGCAGCAGGGCCGACACGGTGAGGATCAGCAGGGCCCCGCCGATCAGGATCAACTCAGGCGCCACGTAGCGGTACTGGAAGGGGATGTGCAGCGACCGGGCGCTGGTGCACAATCCCTGGACGGCGCCCGTGCCCGAGACGACACAGCCCGGCTGCGTGGTCGGCGTCGTGGCCCCGCCCAGACCGCCCGCCCCGCCCACGCCGGGACCTCCGGGCGTGGCCTGGGCCACCACAGTGGCCAGGAGCCCGATCATGGCGCACCTCCGGGAGCAGCCGAAGCGGCCGAGGCCCCGGCCGGGCTACCCGTGCCGTGGTCGACGTCGTCGGCTGGGCCCACCGCCACCACCGGGCCCACCCCCTTGGCCGGGAGGTGGAGGGACGGGTCGACGTGCTGGACGTGGGCGATCAGGTGATCGACCGACGGCTGGATGCGGTCCAGCACGGGTCGGGGGTAGACCCCGAGGAACACGATCCCCGCCAACAGCGGCACCATCATGGCTTTCTCCCGCCAGTTCATGTCGACCATGGTGGCGTTGGCCCCCTCGGGCACGCCGTGGAACACCCGTTGGTAGGCCCACAACAGGTACACCGCGGCCAGGATCACGCCGGTCGAGCCCACCACCGCCCACCACCGGTGGGTGATGAACGTGCCCAGCAGCACCAGGAACTCGCCCACGAACCCGTTGAGCCCGGGCAACCCGACCGAGCTCATCATCACCACCAGGAACACCGCGGCCATGACGGGCACCGACTTCTGCAGCCCCCGCAGCTCGGAGATCTGGCGCGTGTGGCGCCGCTCGTAGATCATCCCGACCAGGAGGAAAAGGGCGCCGGTGGACAGGCCGTGGTTGACCATCTGCAGCACCCCGCCCGAAATGCCCTGCGAGGTGAAGGCGAAGATGCCGAGCACGATGAACCCCAGGTGGGCCACCGAGGAGTAGGCGATGAGCCGCTTGAGGTCCTTCTGCATGGCCGCCACGATCGCCCCGTAGGTCATGCCGATGACCGCGGCGGTGAGCAGGATGGGCCCGAGGTCGACCGCGGCGGTGGGGAACAGGTACACGCCGAAACGCAGGATTCCGTAGGTCCCGAGCTTCAGCAGCACGGCCGCCAAAATCACCGATCCGGCCGTGGGCGCCTCGGTATGGGCATCGGGCAGCCAGGTATGGAGGGGGAAAAGGGGGACCTTTACTGCGAAGGCCACGATGAACGATAGAAAGATCAGCCGCTGCTCGGTCTGGGTGAGCGTCGATGCTCGGCGAGCGACATCAATCAGATCAAAGCTGAGGTGGCCGCCCGACGAGGTCAAGAACACCACCGACAGCACCCCGACCAGCAGGAACGCCGAGCCCGCCAGCGTGTAGATGAAGAACTTGAGGGCGGCGTAGACCCGGTTGGCGTAGCCCCAGCCCGAGATCAGGAAGTACATCGGCACGAGCGTCAGCTCGAACATGAGGAAGAACACGAACAGGTCGAGCGCCAGGAACGTACCGATGCAACCGGCCTCGAGCAGCAGCATCCAGGCCAGGAAGGCTTTGGGCTGGCCGTGGATCTTGGGCCCGGCCATGGCGATGGGGAAGATCACCGCCGTCATGAGGACGAGGAACAGCGAGATCCCGTCGATCCCGAGGTGCCAGCTGATCCCGAAGTCGGGGATCCAGTCCTGGTGGCTGACGAACTGGAACCCGGCCTCGCCCGCCTTGAAGTCCACCAGCAGGAAGACGGCGAACACAGCCTCGGCCACCGCGACCGCGATCCCGACGACCTTGGCGATCTCCTCCCGGGTCTTGGGGACGAGGCCGACGGCCAGCGCCCCGGCTGCGGGCAGGAAAATGAGGGTGGTGAGGATGGGGAAGCCCACGGTTCAGCCCCCGCCCCGCGCCGCCACGTACAGCAGGAGGGCGGCCGCGCCTCCCGCCAGTCCGAGGGCATAGTTGCGCACGTAGCCGGTCTGGAGGCGGCGCAGGGTGCGGCCCCCGAACTGGGTCAGCGCGGCCACGCCGTTGACCGCCCCGTCGATGGTGCCCTTGTCGACCTGGTAGGCCAGGAAGTCGGCGAAGTCCTCGCCCGGTCCCTCGACCGTGGCCGAGATGGCCTCGTCGAAGTACCAGGCCTCCCGGAGCACGGCCGGTTCCAGCTTGGGGTGGTAGATCGAGCGCAACCAGGGCCGCAGTCCGAGAGCCACGCCACCCACACACAGCGCCAGGGTCAGGACCGCCAGCGTGAGCTTGACCGCGGAGGCCACGTGGGGCTCGGGTGCGATGGCGGCAGGGAAGACCGGTTCCAGCCAGCGGGTGAGGAAGTTGAATTTTCCCCAGGGCAGGTTGATGATCCCGCCCACCGCGGCCAGCGCGCCCAGCACCAGCAGCGGGAACGCCATGGGACGGGGGGCCTCGTGGGGCTCGCCCCCATGGGCGGCGGGGCCCGCGATGGCGCCGGTGGAGTGAGCGTCTGGGGTGGAATGCGCGTCTGCGGTGGAAGGCGCGTCGGAGTTCTGGGTGTCGTCACCGCTCGACTGGGCCACCGGTTCGTGCTGGGTCAGCTCGGGCTTGCCCTGCACCCCCGAGCCCTCCTCGGCCTCGGCCGGATGGCCGGCCTCGCGCCAGCGGGCTTCGCCCAGGAACACCAGGGCGACCTGGCGGCTCATGTAGTAGGCGGTCAGCCCGGCGGTGAGGAACCCGACCAGCCACAGCACCTTGCCCAGCTGCCCGTGGCTGCCCCACGCCGCCGCCAGGATGTCGTCCTTGGACCAGAAGCCCGAGAACGGGAAGATCCCCGAAATGGCCAGCCAGCCGATGATGAACGTCGAGAACGTGACGGGCATCCATTTCCTCAGCCCGCCCATGTTCTTCATGTCCTGCTGCTCGTGCAGCCCGTGGATCACCGATCCCGCCCCCAGGAACAGCAGGGCCTTGAAGAAGGCGTGGGTGATCATGTGAAACAGCCCGGCGGTGTACGCCCCCGCGCCGACGGCGAGGAACATGTAGCCCAGCTGGGAGATGGTCGAGTAGGCCAGCACCTTCTTGATGTCGTCCTGGGCACAGGCGATGGTGGCGGCGTACAGGGCGGTGAGCGCCCCGACGATGGCGATCACCACCAGCGCCTTGGGGGCGAAGTGCAGGATCGGGGCGACGCGGGCCATGAGGTACACGCCCGCGGTGACCATGGTGGCGGCGTGGATGAGGGCCGACACGGGGGTCGGGCCCTCCATGGCGTCGGGCAGCCAGATGTAGAGGGGCAGCTGAGCCGACTTGCCCGCCGCCCCGAGGAACAGCATGAGGGCGATCCCCGTGGCCGTCACCGTGGCCAGGGCGCCCGCCCCGTGGGCCAGCGGGGTCAGGACCGAGCGGTAGTCGAGCGTCCCGAAGTGCTGGAAGATCAGGAACACCGCGATCATGAAGCCGAAGTCGCCCACCCGGTTGGTGACGAACGCCTTCTTGCCTGCCGCGGGCGGACGCTGCCGCTCGAACCAGAACGAGATGAGCTGGTAGGAGCAGAAGCCCACGCCCTCCCACCCGAGGAACATGAAGAGGAAGTTGTCCGCCAGCACCAGGCACAGCATGGAGAAAAGGAACAGGTTGAGCAGCAGGAAGAACCGGCTGAACCGTTCGTCGCGGTGCATGTACCCGATCGAGTACAGGTGGATGAGGCTGCCCACCCCGGTGATGAACAGCGCCATGGTCAGCGAGAGCGGGTCGAGCTGGAGCGAGAAGTTGGCGTGCAGCCCGGCCACGGGAACCCAGGCGAAGATGTACTTGATGGCCAACCGCTGCTCGGCCGGGTGGCCGAGCAGCTCGAAGAAGGTGACGACGGTGGCGAGGAAGGACGCGGCCGCGGCCGTCGTGGCCAGCCAGCCGGCCGCCGGTTCGCCCAACTTGCGGCCGAAGGCCAGGAGGGCCAGGAACCCGGCCAGGGGCAGGCCAACGATGAAATAGGCGGTGTCCATGGCCCCGTCAGCCCTTCAGGACGTGCAGGTCATCGGCCGTGGCCCCCACCCGTCGCCGGTAGATGGCCACGATGATCCCCAGGCCGACCACGACCTCGGCCGCGGCCACCACCAGCACGAAGAACACCACGGACTGGCCGCCGATGTCGTTGAGCACCCGGGAGAAGGTGACGAAGGTCAAGTTGACGGCATTGAGCATGAGCTCGACGCACATGAACATCACCAACACGTTGCGGCGCACCAGCACACCAACCGCGCCGATGGTGAACAGCGTGGCCGCCAGCACGAGGTACCAGGCGCTGTTGATGCTCACGGGAGGCCGGCCTCCTGTTCCTCCCGGGTCATTTCGCTGGCCACCCTCTGCGGCCGCCGGGCCAGCACGACCGCGCCGATCACCGCGATCACCAGCAGCACCGAGGTGATCTCGAAGGGGTACAGGTAGCGGGTGAAGATGGACTGGCCCAGCTTCTGGATGTTTTCGCCCGGTCCGTTGACCGGACCGGCGGTCGACGGCGTGCCCGTGGTCCAGTCGTTGACCCGGCCCAGGACGGCCAACTCGAGCAGGACCATCAGGCCGAGCACGATAGCGGTGGCGCGCTGACCGCGCAGGGGCTCGGCCGCCACGTTCTCCTCCTGGTCGACGCCGAGCAGCATGATGACGAATAGGAACAGGATCACGATGGCCCCGGCGTAGACGATCACCTGGACCGCGGCCAGGAAGTCGACCTGCTGGTTGATGAACTCGACCGCGATCCCGAACAGGGTCAGCACCAGGTTGAGGGCGGCGTGGACCGGGTTGCGGGAGATCACCACGCCCAGGGCGCCAATGAGAATGGCGACGGCCGCCACCACGAAGACGATCAGATCGGGAATGGTGGCCGCGACCAGCACTAGTGGTCCTTGCCCTCAGGGCTGGGATTTTTTGCCGCCGGTCGGGTGGTGGGCACACCGGCGCCCTTCAGCTCGTGGGCGCCCACCTCCCGCACGCTGATGTCCCAGGCGGCGGGGACGTCGGCGCCGGTGGGGTCGGATTGGCCCTTCTGGGCGGGGCGGACGCCGTAGCCCAGGTCGCCCGACCACAGCGGCCGGCCCTCGGCACTGGCCGCGCCCGAGGGGGAAGTGGCCCGGACCCACCCGGAGGTGTTGGCGTCGTCGCCCTGGTGCCAGTCCTCCCACGGCAGGTGCTTGGGATTGCCGTCGTCGTCGACCACCAACTCGGCCTTGGTGTAAATGGCGTCGTTGCGGTTGGTGAAGGAGAACTCGAACAGCTTGGACTCGGTGATGGCCTCGGTCGGGCACGCCTCCACGCACAGGTCGCAGTGGATGCAGCGCAGGAAGTTGATCTCGTACACGAACCCGTACCGTTCCCCCGGCGAGACCGGCGCGTCGGGCGGGTTGTCGGCCCCTCGGACGTAGATGCACCGGGCCGGGCACACGCCCGCGCACAACTCGCACCCGATGCACTTCTCCATCCCGTCCTCGTAGCGGTTGAGGACATGGCGGCCGTGGAAACGCTCCGGCTTGGGGCGCTTCTCCTCGGGGTACTGGGTGGTGACGGTCTTCTGGAAGAACTGCTTGCCCGAGATGGTGAAGCCCTTGAGGTAGCCCACGGCTACGCCCCCTTTCCGGCCGGCTCGCCCGGCCGGGTGATGGCGGCCTCGATGACGGTCGTCCGTTCCCCGATGGAGAGGGCCCGCACCAGCAGGCCCGCGCCCAGCACCAGGCTGAGCAGGACGCCGATGACCCAGCCCCGGTTACTGGTGCGGACCGCGGCCACGAACAGCAGCATGCCCAGGCCGGCCGGTATGAGCCGCTTCCAGCCCAGGTCCATCAACTGGTCGTAGCGGAATCGAGGCAGGGTGGCCCGGAGCCACACGTAGGTGAACAGGAAGGCGAACACCTTCACGATGAACCAGAACGGGCCCACGCTGTGGCCCAGGATGCGCGGCCCGATGGGACCGCCGAGGAACAGGGTGACGGTGATCCCGGACATGGTGACCACGTTCATGAACTCGGCCAGGTAGAAGAGGGCGAAGCTGAGGGAGGAGTACTCGACGTTGAACCCGCCCGCCAGTTCCTCCTCCGCCTCGACCAGGTCGAACGGGGGCCGGTGCATCTCGGCCGTCACGGCCATCATGAAGATGATGAAGGGCACCACCCAGGTGCGGAACAGGTTCCACGCCGGCAGGGGCACGGTGTGGTTGCGGAAATGGAGCAGGCCGTGCTGGCTGGCCGCGATGACGCTGGTGTGGAGTGACCCGCTCAGCACGACCACGGTGGCGACGGAGAGCCCCATGGCCGCCTCGTAGGAGATCATCTGGGCCGACGCCCGGACCGCGCCCAGCAGCGGGTATTTCGAGCCCGACGACCAACCGGCCAGCATCACGCCGTACACCGCGATGGACGACAGCATGAGCATGAAGAGGATCCCCCAGGGAGGATCGGCCAGCTGCAGCTCGGTGACGTGGTGGGCGATGGTGATGGTCCCCCCGATGGGGACGATCGAGAAGATCAAGAACGCCGGGACCACGGCCAGGAAGGGCGCCAGCCGGTAGACCCGCCTGTCCGCCTTGGCGGGCATCAGGGCTTCCTTGAAGAACAGCTTGGTGCCATCGGCCAGCGACTGGAGCGAACCGTAGGGGCCGGCTCGGTTGGGGCCGATGCGGTTCTGCATGTGGCCGATGACCTTGCGCTCGAACAACACCATGAACAGCACCGACACCAGCACCACGACGAAGACGATGATCGCCTTGAGGATGACGATGAGCGCCACCGCCAGGTCGACGCCGTGGCTGAAGAGCGGGTCGCCGGGCATCAGACGCTGTCCAGCCGCACGTTGGTGATGGCGGCGGTGGCGTCGATCAGGTCGGCCGCGCCTTCGCCTGCCAGCAGATTGAACCCGAGCGACGCCGAGCCCCGGGGCACGCCCGGGTCGGCTTCGACCGCCACGACCAGGCTGCCCCGGGGGGATACCACCCGGACCCGCCCGCCGCCCTTGTGGCCCAGGCGTTCGAGATCGTGGGGATTGGCCCGCAGCGTCGCGGGCGACGCCAGCCCCGCCAGGTGGGGCGAGTGCTGCAACCCGACGCCGGCATCCCACATCCGCCGGGACGCCACCAGCCGGAACGAGTACGAGTCGATGGGAGGAATGGGCGTGGGGGTGCCGGGCGCCTCGAATCGCAACATTTCGGGCCGGGCGGCGAGAGTGATACCCGGGTCGCTGACGTTGTGGTCGCGGGCGGTCTCTGCGCGGGCGGTGCCCACGTCACCCTCGGGGCCGCGCTCGACCTCACCGGGAGTGGTCGCCCCTTCGTGGGGGACGTCCAGGGCCGACCCCCAGTTGGTTTCGGTGGCGATGATCCCCGGTTCGGCCATGGGATCGAGCGGGGCGGGGGCGTGGAGCGGCGGGTCATGGGCACCGAGCGGCACGACGACGCCGTCCTTGGCCACCCGGCTGACCAGCAGCGCCGACGTCACCCCGGCATGGGTGGGCGAGACCCGCTCGATCTCGTCCCAGATGCCGTCGAGGGTGGCGAAGCCCAGGTCCTGGCCCATCCGGTAGGCCAACTCGGCTGCGATCATCCAGTCGGGCCAGGCCACGCCGGGCGCGGTCACCTTCTGGCCGAGCCGCAGCACCCGACCTTCCATGTTGGTGAAGGTGCCCGGGCGTTCGGCGTAGGTCGCGGCGGGCAGGATGACGTCGGCCTTCTGGGACGACTCGGTGAGGAAGCAGTCGACCGCCACGACCATCCCCGCCCCCTGCAGGCCCTTCCTGGCCAGGCCCCGGTCGGGAAAATCCGACAGCGGGTCGGCCCCGAGCAGGATGAGTGCGGCCAGCCGGCCTTCAGACGCCTCGACCAGCATTCTGGTGGTGTCCATCCCGGTGGTCTCGGGCAGAGAACCCCACGCCTCGCTGAACCACGCCCGCCCCGCCTCCTGGCTCACCCGGCCGGGCAGGATCCCCGGGGCCAGGCCCATGTCCAGGGCACCGTGGACGTTGCCCCGGCGCAGGGCGGTCAGGAACCGCACGCCGGGCAGCGCGCCCACCAGCATTGCGGTGGCTTCGGCGAACGGGGCCGGGCTCGAGGCCAGCGACGGGCGACCGAGGACCACGACGTAGGTCGCCTCGTCGCCCTCCTTTTCCCCGATGCCTTTCAGCAGTTGCCGCGCCGCCACCATGTCGGCCACGGCCACCCCGGCCACGTCGGCGGTCGGGTCGGCGTCGGCTGCCAGGGCGCGGGCGACCACGTGGGCCTCGCCCGGGCGGTGCAGCAGGCTGGCGGCGGCGTAGCGGGACAGGCCGCTGCGTTGCTCGGCCACCTCGATCAGGGCCAGCCCATCCTCCACCGCCGCGGTGCGCAGGCGGAGGTAGACAATGGGCAGCTCCTCCTTCAGGTCGGGCCCGAGCAGGATGACCGCCGAGGCCTGGCACGCCTGGTCGATGGTGGCCCGGGGCAGGCCCAGCAGCGTCTCGGCCGGGAGGCCGTCGCCCAGTTGGGCGTCGACGTTGTCGGTGCCGATGACGGCCCGGGCCAGCTTGGACCAGGCGTAGGCGTCCTCGTTGGCCAGCCGGGCCCCACCGATGACCCCGATGGCGCCCCCGCCGTGCACCTCCCGGGCCTTCTTCAGCCCCGCGGCCACGGCGTCGAGGGCTTCGGTCCAGCCCACCTCGACCATTTCGTCACCCTTGCGCAGGAGCGGGGCGGTGACCCGCTCGTCGCTGCTGATCGCCTCCCAGTCGAACCGGCCCTTGTCGCACAGCCAGCTCTGGTTGACCGGCTCGGAGTCGACGCCCAGCTTGCGGGTCACCTGGTCGCCGCTCGACTGGATCGCCACCCGGCAGCCCACCGCGCACGACGTGCAGCTGCTCTCGACCTGTTCGAGGTCCCACGGACGGGCCTTGAACCGGTAGGGCGTGCTGGTGAGCGCTCCCACCGGGCAGATCTGGATGGTGTTGCCGCTGAAGTAGGAGGTGAAGGGCTCGCCCGGGAAGGTGGCCACCTCGACCCAGTCGCCCCGCATGGCGAAGTCGATCTGCGGGTCGCCCGCCACCTCTTCGGCGAAGCGGGTGCAGCGGGCGCATTGGATGCAGCGTTCCCGGTCCAGCAGGACCAGCTCGGACAGGGCGATGGGCTTCTCCCAGTGCCGCTTCTCCTCGACGAAGCGGCTTTCGCCCGGACCGTAGGCCAGGGTCTGGTCCTGGAGCGGGCACTCGCCCCCCTTGTCGCACACCGGGCAGTCGAGCGGGTGGTTGACGAGGAGGAACTCGAGCACGCCGTCCTGGGCCTTCTTGACGGCCTTGCTGGTGGTGACGATCTCCTGGCCGTCGGACACGCCGACGAAGCAGGCGGGTGTCAGCGCCGGACCTCTCGGCCCCACCACTTCGACCAGGCACATGCGGCACATGCCGACCGGCTTCATGCGGGGGTGGTAACAGAACCGGGGGATGTACACGCCCGCCCGTTCGGCCGCGGCGATGATCATCTCGCCCTTGGTGGCCTCGACCGCCCGGCCGTCAAGAGTGATGGTGACCTTCTCGGCCGGCTTCTTAGGAGCCATGGGGGCAGGCCCCTTCTTTGATGTGGACGTAGAACTCGTCGCGGAACATGCGGATGGCGCTCACGATCGAGCTGGGGATGGAGGGGCCGAGGGGGCAGATGGTGGTCTGTTTCGGGGGCCAGGTCAGGCCCGGGGCGATGTTGTCGCACGCGTCGAGGAGGAGGTCGAGGTCGGCTTCGCGGCCCCGGCCCGCTTCTATTCGCTGCAGGATCTTGTCCAGCCAGCCCGCGCCTTCGCGGCACGGGGTGCACTGGCCGCACGACTCGGCGTGGAAGAACCGGGTGATGCGCCATGCGGCCCGCACCATGCAGGTGGTCTCGTCCATGGCCACGATCGAGCCCGAGCCCAGCATGGTGCCGAGTTTGCCCACTTCGTCCTGGTCGAGGGGGACATCGAGCTTGTCGGGGCCGAACCAGTAGGACGAGGCGCCGCCGGGGATGAAGGCTTTCAGGGCCCGGCCGTGGCGGATGCCGCCCCCGTACACGGGGGCGTAGAAGAGGTCGCCGAAGGTGGTCTTGACCATCTCGACCTCGTAGTTGCCTGGCTTGTTGACATGCCCGGCGATGGAGAAGAGCCGGGTGCCCCGGCTGCGGTTGTCGCCGTAGGAGGCGAAGGCGTCGCCGCCGTTCATGACCACCCAGGGGATGTTCGACATGGTCTCGACGTTGTTGACCACGGTCGGGGCCTGGTAGAGGCCAAAGGCGGCGGGGAAGAAGGGGGGCTTGATGCGGGGGAAGCCGCGCTTGCCCTCCAGGCTTTCGAGCAGGCCGGTCTCGTCGCCGCAGATGTAGGCGCCCGCACCGGGGTGGATGACCACGTCGATGGACCAGCCGCTGCCGAAGATGTCCTTGCCGACCGCGCCGTATTCGTAGGCCTCGTTGAGGGCGTGGGTCATGCGTTCGAGCCCGAGGGCGAACTCGCCCCGGATGTAGATGAAGGCTTGGGCGGCACCGATGACGTAGGCGGTGATCAGGGCCCCCTCGATGATCTGGTGGGGGTCCTGCTCGATCAGCATGTGGTCCTTGAACGTGGCCGGTTCGCTCTCGTCCCCGTTGACGACCAGGTAGATCGGGGGCGGGGGTTCGGCCTTGCGGAGCATGCTCCATTTCTGGCCCGCGGGGAAGCCGGCGCCCCCCCGGCCCAGGAGGGAGGCCTTCTTGACCTCCTCGTGGACGTCCTCGCGGGCCATGGTGAGGGCCTTGCGCAGGCCCTGGTAGCCGTCCGCGTCCAGGTACGACTTGAGCGTCCAACTCTCGGGGTTGCCGAGGTGGCGGGTGACGATCTTGGGGGCGTTGGTGACCGTCATGTGTTCTTGGGCGGGTCAGGGGTGGGGGCCGCCTCGGTCGCGCTGTCTCCGGTCGCGCTGTCCTCGGTCTTGGCGGCGGCGGTCCCGCTGTCTCCGGTCGGGCTGTCTCCGGTCGGGCTGTCTCCGGCGTCGCTGTCTCCGGTCGCGCTGTCTCCGGTCGCGCTGTCTCCGGTCGCGCTGTCTCCGGTCGCGCTGTCTCCGATCGCGCTGTCTCCGGCCTCGCTGTCTCCGGCCTTGGCGGCGGCGGTCCCGGAGGCGGCCGAGCCGGGGGGCTGGGCTGCATCCGAGTCCTCGGCCGGGGCCTGGGATCCGTGGGGCTGGCTGACCGGCGGCGCCGGCTCGGTCGGGGCCGGGCCCTCCGCGTCGGGGTCCGAGCC
Organism: Actinomycetota bacterium; assembly: GCA_030947025.1. Taxonomy (GTDB): domain Bacteria; phylum Actinomycetota; class Acidimicrobiia; order Acidimicrobiales; family Palsa-688; genus JALYXV01. The sequence goes on from JALYXV010000257.1 coordinate 14,847, forward strand.
GGATACCGACACCCGAGCCTCGCCTTCCGAACCACTGGGCTGGGTGGACATCGCCTCGTCGGGCGGGCGGGGCGCATCCGAGCCACCCTGGGTGGCGCCCGCAGACGAGGGGCCCGCCGCGCCGGTCGGGGGAGCGGGCGTCGGCGTGGACTCAGC
>JALYXV010000295.1 GCA_030947025.1 Actinomycetota bacterium
GCGGGGCACCGACCGGCGGGGCACCGACCGGCGGGGCACCGACCGGTGAGGTACCGACCGGCAGGACCGAGCGCGACCCGAGCCGTGATTTGGCGCAGCCGCTCACCGCGGCCAGCACCCCAGCCCCGAGCATCGTGAGGAAGTCTCGCCGGTCCAGCGATCCGAGGGAGCAGGAGTGGGGCATAAGGAAGCCGTCAGACTGTACCGGGCGGGCCCGCGCGGGTATACGGATGGCCCAACCCGCCCCGCCAAAATCCTCGTCATGGCGGGCGAGCCCGGAACCGCCCGCCCGTCGATCCCCTTGCCGGTACGGTGCATCCATGAGCGAACCGCAGCCGCACCATCAATCCCGCTCTCCTGGTGCCATACCTGAGAGCATCCCTGTCACGACCACCTTCGATTTCCCCGACTGGCGCGTCGAGCGCTATGTCGGAAGTTGCTTCGGATTGGTGGTGCGCAGCATGGGCGCGGTCAAGGGCATCGGTGCCGCTTTCAAGTCTTTGGCGGGCGGCGAAGTGACCCAATACACCGAGCTCCTCGAGGACAGCCGCCGCCACGCCATGGACAGGATGATCGAAAACGCCCGGATCATGGGCGGCAACGCCGTGATCGGCATGCGCTTCGATTCGTCCGAGATCGGCCAGAGCCTGACCGAGATCGTCGCATACGGGACGGTGGTAATCGTCGGTCCGAGATGATCGGGGTGGTGGTGTTCGCCCTGCTGGCGGTCGTCGCCGTGATCGGCTGGCTAAACCTCCGCCGTCACGGCCAAAGCGAACGACCGGCAGCGGAGTGGCGGCAGACGGAGGAATCGTTCCGGGACCCTTCCTCGGGAGCGGTCATGCGAGTGTGGATCGATCCCGCCGACGGCTCCCGCCACTACGTCCCCGAGGACCACCGGCCCTGACTGAGGCCGGCAACCGCTGGTCAAGCTCGGATGAAATACCGACCGCGGCATCTTGTCGGTGGAGGCCCTAGAAGCAGTTAGTCCCGTAGCGGCACCGAGGGCTAAACGCTTGGGCGACCCGGGCGGCCGGAAGGGGACGGTCCGGCACGGCTCCGATGTGGGACCGTGCCGGCCACACCTACGACCGGTGCCGCCATGGGCGATCGCGGTCTCGGTCGGGGCGATCGCGGTCTCGGTCGGGGCGGTCGTGGTCGGGGGGATCAGGGTCCGGCCGGGGCGGTGGCGGCGGTGGCGGTGGCGGCGGCGTCGGCGGAGGAGGAGTCGGCGGCGGAGGAGTCGGCGGAGGAGGAGTCGGCGGCGGCGGAGTCGGCGGCGGAGGAGTCGGCGGCGGAGGAGTCGGCGGAGGAGGCGTCGGCGGAGGAGGCGTCGGCGGAGGAGGACCGCCGGTGCCCTGTAGGGCCGCCAGCAGTGCTACCCCGTTGGGCGAACCGAGACCGGTGCAGGCATCCCATCCGGTCCCGGCCTGGTAGGCGCCGTTGTTTCCTTGGGTGATGTCGAAGAATGTCGCGGCCGCGGCCGGCGAGTACAGACTTGGGTGCAGGAAGCCGAGCGGCCGGCCGAGCGCCTGATTGAAGAGGGCAATGAGCCCGGCCCACATCGGCGCCACTGCGCTGGTACCCCCAACCACGATCATCTGGCCGTCCACCCGGACCGTCCAGCCCGTGTTCGGATCTGCGTTGCCCGCGACGTCGGGAACGCCCCGCCTTTTTTGGCCATCGTTGGCCGAGGGGGGCAGGATGGCGCTCGGCTGGTACGCCGGCACAGGCCATACGTCGCTGATGCCGCCGCCGGTGGCGCCGCCGGTCGGGCCGCTGTTCCAGACCGTCTCGCTGGTGATTTGGCTGCCGGTCGCCTGCAGGCTGGTGCCGCCGCACCCCAAGGCGTGAGGTGCCGACGCCGGGAAGTCGGTGTGCTGCTTGCCGTCGGCCACTCGGTCAGCCGAGCCATTGTCACCACAGGCGGTACAGGCGGTCACTCCCATCGCGGTAGCAGCGATGAACGCCTGCTCGACCTGCTGGATGGCCTGCTGGGTCCAGTTACTCTCCGCCCCGCCCCAGCTGATCGAGATGACCGAGGGTTTGTTGATTGTGTCGTGGGCGGCCGCGGTGATGGCGTCCACGAAACCCTGCTCGCTGTTGGGAGCGAAATAGACCACGATCTTGGCACCGGGGGCAACGCCCCCCACCACGTCGATGTCAAGCATGACCTCGGAGTCAGCGGTATTGGGGGTGCTGGGCGAGTTGACCCCCCCGTCGACCGAGACCGCCTGGACCGATGGCGTCGGCAGCCCGAGCTGGTTGAAGTAGGCGGTGATGTCGGCCATCCGGTAGCCGCCCCCGAACTCGAGAATGGCGACACACTCGCCCGCTCCCGTAACCGAGGTGGGAAAATTGTACGCCTTCGCCACCTGAGTTGGTGTGTACTGGACTGCCGGCGAGGCGGCGGGGCGGATCTGGGCCCGTGCAGCTATCCGGTTGTCCAATCCGAAGACGCCGGTGATCACAGGACCCAAGTGGGCGGGAACGGTGAGCGGCCCGCTCCGTCCCCGGAAAACCCCGCCGGGATGGCTGTACAGCCCGACCTCGGTCCCGAACGCTTCGGACAGGGCTGCCACCGTGCCCGTCAAGAGGACGCTACGCCGCTCCGGACGGACGTCTGCCACCGCCAGTCCATGATCGGCCGCGAAGTCGAATACGGCTTGAAGATCGGCATCGGTCGCCCGGTGGGCGGCTTGGTACTCCTCCCGGGATACGACCGCCCCAGCCGAGCCGGGACGGCCGGAGTGCGCCGACCCGGCCGGGTCCCGGACATAGACGCTTACCTCGGCCGGAGCCGAGAGCTCGCCGGTCCCCAGAAACTGCCAAGAGGGGTCGATGTAGCGAGCGCTACCTGCTACCTCCGTGCGCGGGGGCGAACTGCTGGGATTGCTCAACCTAGGCCGCCTTTCTCGATCATGTGCATGACCTCACGTCATCTAAAGGGATGTTGCGACGGCCGAACGCTACCAAGTCTCCGCTGGCATCTACATGCAGCATTGTCCTATGTCCCCTCCCGCACCATTGGGCCAGCGCGGCGGCCGGCCCGACGACGATGAGGAGATCCCCTCGGCCCAAAATGGCGTCCGGCCTGGGGTGGCACGACGCGGCCGCCCGCCGAAATTTCTTGACCGCGAGCATCATGACGCCGTCGTGGGGGCGCAGACATCCTTGACACTCCGCTCGGGCAAGAACAGAGCCGTCGCCGACGCCCAGCTCCTCGATGCGCAGGTCGGCGGCCATGCCCACCATGTCGACCAGCTCCCGCACGGCAGGATGCACCGCTATCCGCGCCATCCGAATGCCGCTCATGCTTTAGGGGGAGACGACACGATCGCTTCCGGCGCGCGCGAGATTGTCGACGGACTCAGGGCTTGACGCGCGCACAATGATTGAACAGCTCGGCATTAAGCGCTCGCGCGCTCAGGGTGATGTACACATTGATGGCGTCAGAATCGACGTCACAAATAGGGGCCTTGCCGGTGTAAATTTCCCGCCTCAGGCAGACTGACTCCTGGGACGGATCACCGATGATGTATGGCTGGCCCGATTCGAGAAGGAGCGGGGTCGACGTCGGCCCTGCTTTCGATGATCGCCGGCGGTGGCCCTTGTTCGGCCTGCATTGATCTACTTTGTAGGAATCGTTCGAGCTGGCCATCCGACAGCGCACAGGCGAACACGGCAACGGATGCACTTCACGAATCCGACCGTGCTCAGCGCTATCAGGTCGTATACAGCGAATCGACGAGGGTGAACCCCACCACAAACCGAAGGCCGACCGTCCGTACGCGAGCGCCAGGGCCACCAGGGGCAGCGGGGGCCGGACCCGGACGCAACCCAAGTCATGGGCATCAGCCCCGAGCGGGAACGCCTCCTGAGCGGTGACCTCATCTGAAAGGCGCCGCCCACGTGCGCCTTCTGGGCGGGACTAGCTACCGGAGAGCGGGAGGGCTTCCACCACTACCCCGCGACCATCAGATCCTTTTCGACGATCACAAAGTTAGGAACAGCGGGCTTGTCGCTTCTGTCAATGCCGGCAGGATCATCTTCACCCTCATCTCAGCGACCCTACCAATCAAGTACTCCCTTTTCCCGCCCCTCGGGCTTGCGAGTCTGGCGGGCTACCTCCCCAGACGCCGAGGTCACGATCGAGGACGAACACGTCGAGCACGTGATGCTGGACGACGAGCCAGACCTCGTCGTGATCCAGGCCTACATCACGTCGGCCCGACGGTGGTACGAGTTGGCGGACCCCTACCGGAGCCGAGGCGCACATGTCGCCATCGGCGGTCTGCACGCCACCTCATTGCCGGATGAAGCCGCCGTGCACGCAGACAGCGTCTTCCTCGGTCCCGGCGAAGACACCTGGCCGAAATTTCTCGCCGACTTCGCGTCAGGCGCGCCGGCTGGTCTCTCCACCTCGACGGTCCGCACGCTTCACGGCCTCCCGCCCATCCGTCGCGACCTGATCAAGCGGCACCTCTACCTGGTTCCGAACTCGATCGTCGTCTCTCGGGGATGCCCCACTCCTGCGACTTCTTCTACAAGGACGCCTTCTTCGAAGGAGGCCGGTCTTTCTACACGCAAACCGTCGACGGCGCGCTCGCTGAGATCAACCGTCTGCCCGGCCGGCACCTCTACTTCCTCGACGACCACCTCTTCGACAACGGTCGGGTTCGCACGTGACCTGTTCGCCGGCATGGAGGGCATGGGCCGACTCTGGCAGGCCGCCGGCACGGTGAAATCGCTTCTTCAACCGCGGCTTCTCGAAGCCGCCGTCCAGTGCGGCCTACGCAGCCTGTTCGTGGGGTTCGAGACAGCCAGCGCCAGGAACCTCCGCGACCGCGACAAGCGGCAGAACCTCGACAAGGACGACGCCGCCGTGGTCCGTCGTCTGCGTGACCTGGGCGTCATGGTGAACGCAAGCTTCGTGTACGGCATGGACGACGACGATCCCAGCGTGTTCGAGCGCGCCGTCGAGTGGGCCGTAAGCCACGGGGTCGAGACCGCGACCTTCCACATACTCACGCCGCATCCCGGTACCGGCCTGTACCAGCGCATGCAGTCACAGGGCCGCATCCTTTCCACCGACTGGGACCGCTACGACACCCCGGTCCTCAAGGCACGCTCTCGGGACTCGGCCGCCTCCGACTACCCCAATCTGGCCCGGTATGTGCGCCACCTGATGTCGTCGATGTCGAGTCAGGAACTCAACCCGTGCGCCTCCTTGCCACACGTCGCTGAACGGAACGCCTCTCGGTCGTGCCGGCGGCCGCGGCAGCGTCAGGGCGCGCGCGCAATAACCAACATTGAGCGTGGAAGATCAGGAATGCCTGCGGGCGCCCCCAGCCCGCCGGGCGCGGCGGTCAGCGCGGCGGTCAGCGCGGCGGTCAGCGCAGTGACGGCGCTGGTCATCACCGACGTCTTGTAGCTCACCACGCTGGTCACCGTCGCAGTCGTACGCAGCACCACGGTCTTCCCACCCTCTACCGCGCTGTGACGTCCTCGGCCAGGATCTGGTCCATTTGGCCCAGGGCGGCCGCTATCCCTTCCTCCATTCCCATCGACACGAGCTGCTCCATCGCCTGAAGCGACGGGAATTTCGTCTCGATGGCCATGACGGTCCCACCGCCGCCGCGCTCCGTCAGGGTGACGACATGGTCGTGGTGGGCATCGTTTCGTTTGGCGTCCCGGCGGCGTCGGCGAACCCGTCCTTCAATTCCAACCGGTTCGGCGGCTCAACGGCGAGGACCTGCCACCAGCCATGGGCTTTGTCGCCATCGGGCCCGGTCATGAAGTAGGTGACCCCGCCGCCGGTCGCGAGGTCATGATCCACGACGGTGGCAGGGTAGGTCGGTGGGCCCCACCAGCGTTCGAGTTGCCGCGGGTCAGCCCACAACTGCCAGGCGCGCTCGACGGTGGCGTCGAGCTCGACAGCGATTGTCATGGTGAGAGCTTCGGGGTCCTTGCGGACGCTCGTGATGGTCATGGGTTCGGTCCTCCGTTGTGTTCGTCGGCGAGCATCTCGCCGATCCGGTCGATGCGGCCTTTCCATACGGCTTCCAACTGCTCAAGCAGCACGTAGGCCTTTCGCATGGTGTCGACGTTGCCGCGGACAAGCTGCTCGCGGCCAGTGCGCTGTTTGATCACGAGCCCCGCCCCCTCGAGAACCGCGACGTGTTTCTGTACGGCGGCGAAGCTCATCGGGTAACGGCGCGCGAGGGCGGAAACGTTGTGCTGACCTTCGAGCGTGCGCAGGAGGATGTCGCGCCGGGTGGCATCAGCGAGGGCGCGGAACACCTGGTCCGCCTGCTCTCTCGATAGACGATCTACAACCATTAGGTTGTAGATTAACGAGCGCCGGACCGTGATGCAAGCTCTCGTGCTGCCAGGTCTCGACGGCGGTGGTTGACGCCTCGCCGGCGCGATGCGCCCGTTATCCGGGGATGCGGCTAATCGCGTACTCCCTACGGGCGTGTGCCGCCGGAGCTAAGGGCCGGCTGGCAGACCGCCGCACACAGCGGGTCCCTTCCAGATTCGTAGCGCGGCGTCGCCGTGCTACGTAACAGTGATCCGCAGCGGATCGCTTGCCGTGCCGCGCTGCGTGACGACAGCAACATCAACGTCTCCCGCTCCAAGGAGCCCGGCACCCGGAACCGCGACCACGGCCTGCTCGAGCCCGCTCGGTAGCCGATTCACGAGTTGCGCCTCACGTCTGACTCGGGCAGCCGCCCCACCGCCTGGGGTGAACTCGGCAAACACGGTTGTCACGTCGAGGCCACTCAGAAAGCCACTGCCCTTGATGGAGATGTTCTGCCCGCGAGCCGTGGCCGGCGGGTCTATCACAAGGATCACCGGCTTGTCCGCGCCGATGAGGATCTGCTGCGGGTCACTCGACACGTTGCCTGACGTTGTCAGGACTAGGGACGATGTGCCTGCCGCAAGTCCCGGGGGCACGACGGCCGTGACCCGGGTAGCTGACGCGTCGTCTCGCACAGTCGCCAACTGGCCGCCGATGGTCACGCGTGGCAGCCCGACGGAACCGGCCGGGATGAGGTTCGTCCCGGTGATCACGACGGTGTCGCCTGGCTTGACGGTTGACGGTGTGACCGCGTTGACACTCGGGGCGTTTTCTTGCACCGCCTTGTTAATCGTGTATGTAGCCGCTGAGGTTCCAGTCAGTGCGAGCAACAGGCTTGGGATGGCCGGCAGCTGATGCTTGGAGGCCAGTCCGATTACGACGTAGGCGAAGGCGACGACGTTGAAGAGAAAGTACTGAGTGTCCACCAGGTCCGGATCGCCGTTGTCGTTGGTCAGGATTTGAGTGAGACTGGCCGAGCCGTCGTTCGCGACTGTCTTCTGGAGGGTGCCCCCATTGACTTGTGTGTTCACAATGCCCTTGGAGAGCACGAGGGCGGCGAACGGTCCGCCCAAGAGAATCAGGTAGTCGTTCCAGGCGGTTCCACGGTGGTTCCGGCCACGCCGATCGTGTCGAAGAGGTTTTGGCTGATGGTCGAACCATGTTTTGCAGCTGAAGTACACGAGCACGTAGGCAACCAGAACCGTCCACATCATCGTTTGCGTCTTGGATGTGGAGATTCGGCCGTCGTGTCCGACGATCACTGACCAGACGCCGAACTTGCCACCCGTGAAGTGAAGGACCAGAGCGGCTAACCTCGATCCACGCTCAAAAAAATGGCCTTGAGTCGTGGCGGGTGTCTTCGGCCGTTGAGGTGAGTTGGGCGACGGCACGATAGAGCAAGAGGCCCTTTGAAGGTCGTGTTTTGAGAGAGCAGGCCGGCTGTTGGTCGCCGTCGGTGTCGGTAGCGTTCTGGTTGGCTTGGCGCGTATTGGTGTAGGGGGTATTCATGAACAGGTGCCCATTCTTGGGTTCCTGGTTCTGACCGTGCCGGGACAGGCTGCTGCCTGCGCCGGGCTAACACCACTGTAGTTACAGGGATGTGAGCCGATCCGCCCGGGCATCCACCACGGGTCGGCCAACACGGCACTACGCTAGAGCCATGCTGTTCAGGGAAATCACCTGACTGGGGTGCGGCCCGGGGCGGAGTACTTCAACAGTCCCGGCGAGCCGGCGCAGCGCCGCTACGAGGCGCTGCGGGCCTACCTCCTCGACGGGGAGGGCGCCGCCGCGGCCGGGGAACGCTTCGGGTACTCCAAGGCCACGATGTACCAGATGGCCGCCGAGCTGCGCGCCGGTAAGGCCGGGTTCTTCGTGTCGTCCAAACCCGGCCCCAAAGGCCCCCGCCAGACCGCCACCTTGAGAGACCAGGTCCTGAACCTGCGGGCCCAGGACCGATCCGTCAAAGAGATCGCCGACGCCCTGACCGAGGCCGGGACGCCGATCAGCCACCAGAGCGTGTGGGTCATCTGCACCCAGGAGGGCCTGCACCGCCTCCCACCCAGGGCCCGACGAGGCCACGGCCCCGCCCCCCGGGTCGAGGCCATACGAGCCCATCGTCTCGAGCAATGGCCGGAGCCGACCAGCGTCGAGTGCGCCCACGCCGGGCTGTTCGTGCTGTTCCCCGCCATGATCGAGCTGGGCGTGGCCGAGATCATCGCCGCGGGCGGCTACCCCTCCACCACCGCCCTCAGCGCCTGGCACTCCATGGCATCGCTGCTGGTCCTCAAACTGCTGCGGGCCAACCGGGTCAGCCATGCCACCACCCTGGCCGCGGACGCCGCCTTGGGGCTGGCCGTCGGGCTCAACGTGCTGCCCAAAGCCACCCATGCCACCAGCTACTCCTACCGGGCCCGGCGCGAGATGAACACCGCGGCGCTCACCGAACTGGTCCGGCGGCTGCGAACCATCGGCCTCGCCACCGGCGACGCCGGGTTCAACTTGGACTTCCATTCCATCCGCCACCACGGCGACGACGCCCCCCTGGAGAACAACTATGTCCCCAAACGCTCCCAGGCCACCCGCTCCGTTCTCGCCTTCTTCGCCCAAGACCACGCGTCCAGCGAGATGATCTACGCCAACGCCGATGTCACCAAACGCCAAGCCGCCCGAGAGATCCTCGCCTTCGCGGAGCACTGGAAAGCCACAACCAATGCCGACCCGGGCCTGCTGGTGTTCGACTCCCGGCTCACCACCTACGCCGTCCTCGACGAGCTCAACGTCCGCAACATCGACTGGCTCACCCTACGACAACGAGGAAAATCGGTCCTCGCCGAGCTCGCCGCTGTTAGCGGCCGCACTGTTTGGACACGTGTCGGCTGCGGTTGGTGTTGATGGGTTGGCCGCGTTCGGTGTCGATGGTCACGGGTTGAGGTTGGGGTAGCCGTCGATGTCGATGCGGACGAGGCCGCCGTTGACTCCTCGGTTGCGGAGGTCTCGGTCGAGGTCGGCGACGCGGGCACGGGCCCACAGGTAGGCGTAGTCGCGTTCGGTGGTGATGTCGAAGATGATGGCGACCCGGCATGGTGGGGGCGGTTCGCTGTGGTCGGTGTTGTCCATGTCAGTCTCGGGTCATTTCGGCTGCGGCCTTTTTGGCGCAGGCGTCGTCGACGAGGTGTTTGCCGTCGACGGCGGCGGCGATGAGCGCGGCGGTGGCGGCGTTGTTGAGTGCTCGGGGTAGGCCGTTGGAGACGCGGTGGAGCCGGGCGACGGCGTCGTCGGCGAAAAGCTGTTCGTCCCGGCCGACGAGCGCGACGTGATGCTTGAGATAGGAGACGGACTCGGCGAGGTCCATCGCTTTGATGTGGTAGCGGGTGGCGATGCGCTGGTCCAAGGCGGCGTTATGTTGAATTCAACATAACGCCGCTTATGTCGCCCGCGTCGATATGTTGTCCAACAGAGCGGGAAGGGTTGTCGTATAGGCGGTTTCGGTGAACGCTGGCGACATAATCAGAGCTGTCG
>JALYXV010000297.1 GCA_030947025.1 Actinomycetota bacterium
TGGCTACACCTCGTGGCTACACCTCGTGGCTACACCTCGTGGCTACACCTCGTGGCTACACCTCGTGGCTACACCTCGCTGATCGCCACCGCGCCCAGGATCCCCGGTGCCGCCGTCAGCGCTTCGATCACGCCCGGCTTCACTGGCTCCTCGAAGGACAGCGCCATCATGGCCGTCCGACCAGCCGGCCCGGCGCCAGCAGCCCCGGCCGCAGCCCCGGCCGCAGCGCCCCGGCTCCGCCCCAGCTTGAGGTCGACGATGTTCATGCCCGCGTCGCGCAGGATCTCGGCCACGACGGCGACCATGCCGACGCGGTCGTCGTTGCGCACCACCAGCATCGACCGGGCGATGGGCAGCTCGATGTCGTGATCGTCGACCATGACGATCTTGGGCTCCGCCCGCATCCCGAACAATGTCCCTGACAAGGCGTGACTGCCGCCCCGCAGGGTGATCAGGTTCACGTAGTCCTGGGACGCCAGGGCGGTGGTGGCACGCACCGACAACCCCCGCTCCTCCGCCAGCTGGGGGGCGTTGACATAGGACACCGGCTCATCGGTAGCAGCCGAGAACAAACCCTTCAGCACCGACAGGGTCAGGATCCGGGTGTCGTACTCCGCAAGCTGACCCTCGTACTCGATCTCCAAGACCGGGGCCAGCTCCCCCGCCAGCAACCCGAACAGCCGACCCAGCCGCTCGGCCAGGGGCAGGAACGGCCGCACCGTCTCCGATGCCTCCGCCGCCCCGATGTTGACCGCGTACGGGACGAACTCCCCCGCCAAGGCCAGCTCCACCTGCTCGGCGATGCTGATGCCCGCCTTGTCCTGGGCCTCCCTGGTGCTGGCCCCCAGATGGGGCGTGACCACGACCGAGGACAGCCCGAATAGGGGCGACTCGACGGTCGGCTCCTCCAGGAACACGTCCAGGGCGGCGCCCGCAATCGTCCCCGACGCCACCGCTGCGGCCAGAGCCGCCTCGTCCACGATGCCGCCCCGGGCGGTGTTGACGACCCTCAGATCGGGCTTGGCCTGGGCCAGCAATTCCGCCCCGATGAGGCCCATGGTCTCGGGTGTCTTGGGAAGATGGACGGTGAGGAAGTCGGCCTGGCGCACCACGTCCTCGAGCGGGAGCAGCTCGACGCCCATCTGCTTGGCTCGTTCGGGCGCCACATAGGGGTCGAACGCCACCAGCCGCATCCCGAAGGCATGGGCCCGCTGGGCGACCAGGGCGCCGACCCGTCCGAGGCCGACCACCCCGAGCGTCTTACCGTGGACCTCGACACCTTCCCAGCGGGAGCGTTCCCAGCGCCCTGCCACCAGGGCGTTGTGGGCCTGGGGAATGTTACGGGCCTGGGCCAGCAGCAGCGCCATGGTGTGCTCGGCGGCCGACAGGATGTTGGAACGGGGAGCGTTGACCACCATCACGCCCCGGCGCGTCGCGGCGGCCACGTCGACGTTGTCGAGCCCGATGCCGGCCCGGCCCACCACCACCAGGTCGGTCCCCGCCTCGATGACCGGCGCGGTGACCTTGGTCTCCGACCGGATAATCAGCGCGGCCGCCCCCGGTACGGCCAAAAGCAGCTCGGCCGGGGACAGCCCGAGCCGGACATCAACCTCGTGGCCGGCCGCGCGCAGCGTCGCCAGACCCCTCTCGGCAATTTCCTCGGTCACCAGAACGCGGGCCACGATTCCATCCTTCCTGAGCTGCACGAGTCAGCGGCCGTTTCCGAGCCCACTGCTCGGCGGCGCCGGGCCGAACAACCGCCCGGCCAAAGGCACCACGGAGCGCTAGTCAGCCTCGGCCAGCAATTTCCCAATCCTCGACACCCCTTCGACCAGATCGTCGTCGGCCAGGGCATAGGAGAATCGGATGTAGCCGGGCGCGCCGAAGGCTTCCCCGGGCACGACGGCCACCTTGGCCTCGTCCAGCAGGAGCGCCGCCAGCTCGAGCGTGGTGGCCGGCGTGCGTCCCCGGATCGAGCGGCCCAGCACGCCCTGGAAGCTCGGGAAGGCATAGAACGCCCCCTCGGGCTCCGGGCACACCACCCCGGGGAGGTCGCGCAGCATCGACACGATCGTCTGGCGGCGCCGGTCGTACACCTGGCGCATGGTGTCCACGGCGGTGAGGTCGCCGCTAACGGCGGCCAGGGCGGCCCGCTGAGCCACGTTGCACACATTCGAGGTGGTGTGGGACTGCAGGTTGACGGCGGCGGCCACGACGTCCATCGGACCGATCATCCATCCCACGCGCCATCCGGTCATGGCGTAGGTCTTGGCCACACCGTTGACGACCAGGGCGGTGTCGGCCAACTCGGGCACCGCCACTGCGATGGACGTGAACACCGCCGACCCGTACACCAGGTGCTCGTAGATCTCGTCGGTCACGACCCGCACGCCCCGGTCGAGGGCCCATTGGCCGATGGCCTGCACCTCCTCGGGGGAGTACACCGCGCCGGTCGGGTTGGACGGCGACACGAAGACCAGCACCTTGGTACGCGGCGTCGAGGCCCGCTCCAGTTGGTCGACTGTGACCTTGAAGCCGCGGTCGGCGGTGGTCGGCAGCACGACGGGAACGCCGCCCGCCAGCCGGATCGCCTCCGGGTAGGTCGTCCAGTAGGGGCCGGGCAGCAACGCCTGGTCCCCCGGGTTCAGCGACACCGCGAAGGCGGTCTCGACCGCGTGCTTGCCACCGTTGGTGATCAGGACGTGGTTGGCCACGAGGGTCGCCCATCCCGAGTCGCGCATGGTCTTCTGGGCCACGGCGGTCCGCAGTTCGGGCAGGCCGCCCGCGGGCGTGTACTTGTGGTTCTTGGGGTCCCGGCAGGCGGCCATGGCCGCCTCCACGATGTGGTTGGGCGTGGCGAAGTCGGGCTCACCGGCGCCGAAGCCGATCACCGGCTCCCCCGCCGCCTTGAGTGCCTTGGCCTTTGCGTCTATGGCCAATGTGGCCGATTCTGTGACTGCTGCAACTCGGTCCGATATCCGTGTCATTGCTGCCATGCTGGCACAATGGGCACGCCCTCTCTGACAGATATCCGCATCCCACCCGATCTTCTGCCCGCCGACGGGCGGTTCGGGTGCGGTCCCTCCAAGGTTCGCCCCGAGGCGGTGGCGGGGCTGGCGGCGACGGGGCGGTCGTTCCTCGGGACCAGCCACCGACAGCCCACCGTCAAGTCGCTGGTCGGGCGGCTGCGGGCGGGCCTGTCCTCGCTGTTCGAGTTGCCCGATGGCTACGCGGTGGCGTTCGGGAACGGCGGGGCCACCATGTTCTGGGACATCGCCACCTTCGCCCTGATCGAGCGGCGCAGCCAGCACCTGGTCTTCGGTGAGTTCTCGGCCAAGTTCGCGGCCGCGGCCACAGCCGCGCCCCATCTCGACGCCCCCGACCTGATCGAGTCGGCGCCCGGGACCCACCCCGACGCCCGTTCGGCGGAAGGCATCGACCTGTATGCCCTCACCCACAACGAGACATCGACGGGCGTGATGATGTCGGTCACCCGGCCCCCCGGGGCCGGGCCCGGTGCCCTGGTTGCAGTCGACGCCACGTCGGGCGCGGGGGGACTGCCCCTCGATCCGACCCAGGTGGACGCCTACTACTTCGCCCCCCAGAAGTGCTTCGGCTCCGACGGCGGCCTCTGGGTGGCGCTGCTCTCGCCCGCCGCCATCGACCGGGTGCGGCGGATCGCCTCGTCGGGCCGCTGGGTCCCGGCCTCGCTCGACCTGGCCATCGCCCTGGACAACAGCGAGCTCAACCAGACCTACAACACGCCCGCGCTGGCGACACTGTGGCTGCTGGCCGATCAGGTTGGTTGGATGTTGGAGAAAGGGGGGCTGGATTGGTGCGCGGCCCGGTCGTCCCGTTCGGCCGAGACGTTGTATGAGTGGGCGTCGGCGTCGGAGCACGCGGCGCCATTTGTCGTCAAGCCGGATGAGCGCAGCACGGTGGTGGGGACCATCGACCTCGACCCGTCCGTGCCCGATGTGTCGGTGTGCGCGGCGCTGCGAGCCAATGGGATCGTCGACACCGAGTCCTACCGGAAGCTGGGGCGCAACCAACTGCGGGTGGGGATGTTCCCCAACGTCGACCCCGACGACGTGGAAGCGCTGACCCACTGCATCGATTACGTCGTGGAACGCCTGGCCTGATCCGTGGGCGACCCGACGAGCCGAGGACCGGCGGCCCGGAACAGGACTGCCACCCAGGTCCGCCAGGGCCGCCACGCTTCGGCCAGCCGCTCAGCTTGTTTCGGTGACACCGGGGCGCCCCGGCCATAGAGCTCACCGACCAGCCCGAGCAGGCGGGGCTCCTTGAGGGGGAGGACATCGGTAACCCCGGCCGCCCGGATCAGGATGAGGTCGGCGTAGAAGGGGCCGATCCCGGGGACCGACCGCAGGGTGGCGCGCGCCTCGTCTTCGCCCAAGGCGGAAAGGGTGGCGGCATCGAGGGACCCCGCCTGGGCGGCCTGGGCCACGGCCACAACCCGCTCGGCCCGAGCCGGCTCGACGCCGGCCGCGGCGGCGACGCCCGCCCGGCCCATCTCGACGATCCGCTCTGGGGTCGGAACCGCCCACATGGTGGTGCCGGCCACGCCGAAACCGGCGCCCGCGGCGGCGGCGAGGCGGCTCCGCCACCGCTCCGCGCTCGGGCGAGGCCGGCGCATGGAGATCACGGCCCACAGCGCGGCCTCGTACGGGGAGTAGAACAGCGGGGGCCGCAGCCCGGGGGCGGCGTCGAGGAGGCGGCCGATGACCGGGTCATCGTCGCCCAATGCTTGATATCCGGTGGCGTCGTGATCGAGCGACAGCACCCGGGCGACCTGGGCCACGACGGCGTCGCTGTCGGCGGTCGGCGCCTGCTTCTTTGCGTCTGCGGAGACGGGCGAGATGGTGCCGTGGACCGTCCCGTCGACGCTCTGGGTGAGCGAAACGCCGGCCTGGGCCCGGTAGCCGTCGACGCAGAACGCCAGCCGCATGGTGCCGTCGAACGCGGAGTCGTACCGCTGGCCGAAGCCGAACAGGGCCGCCTCGTGCAGGCTGAACGGTCCCTTGGGCTCAATCGTGAACGTGTCCATGGCGCGCACCATACGCCCCCATAGTGGCCAGCGACTGTCCTATTTGCTCGGGCTTGAAGAACTCGAAATAGCCGGCTTGGTCCTCGCCGACCTGGCTCACGTATACCTCGTCATAACCGGCGTCGCGGTACTTGCGGAGCATGTCGACGTGAGGTTCCGGGTCGGGGCCACAAACGATCTTGCTGGTGACCATCTCCTCGGTCACGATCGATGACGCCTGCTCGAAATGGGCCGGCGTGGGCAGCTCCTGATTCAACTCTCCCGGCACTCCGGTGGTCGGCCATCGGTCGAAGGCCAGCTTCCGAGCGGCGGCCTCGTCGCGGTCCCAGCACACCTTGGCCGCGGCGACGGTGGGCCCCTTGCCGCCGTGCTCCCGGAAGGACCGAATGGCGTCGGCGTCAGGGGTGGTACTCACGAACCCGTCGCCGATTGAGGCGGCCAAGGCCATCGCCTTGGGCCCGAAAGCGGAGATCAGGATGGGCGGCGGGCGCTCAGGGAGGGAGTAGATGCGGGCGTTCTCGACCGTGTAGTAGCGACCGTGGTGATTGACCATCCCGCCCTGCCACAGCGCTCGGATGACCGCGATCGCCTCCTCCAGCATTTCCAGCCGTATGTCGGCGGGGGGCCAGCGGGTCCCGAGGATGTGCTCGTTCAGGGCTCGCCGCCGCCGACCCCGAAGAAGAAGCGACCGCCGAGGAGGAGCTGAGCGGTGGCCGCGGCCTGGGCGATGACGGCGGGGTGGGTGCGGACGGTTGGGCAGGTGACCCCGGTGGTGACCCGGAGGTGGGTGGTGGCCGCGATGGCCCCGATCACGGACCACACGAAGGGGCTCTCTCCCTGCTGATTGGTCCAGGGGTGGTAGTGGTCGGAGATGAGCACCGAGCGGAACCCGGCTTCCTCCGCCTGCTGGGCCGTGGCCACGAGAAACTGCGGTCCGTGCTCCTCGCTCGACAGAAAACACCCGACTTCCGCCATTGCCGACCACCCTTCACGTTGCGCGCCGGCGCGGTCGCCGGCATCGAGGGTGACCTACCCGTCGCGTTTCAGGGGTATGCCCTGCCACCGAGTGGTGGCTGTCGCCGCTCGTGTCGGCTCCCAGCGGGCTGGCCGCTCGTGGCCGTTCCGCTGGTGGCCGGCGCTAGCCGGCCTGGCCGGCGCTAGCCGGCCAGGGTGGTCACATCCACATCGTCGGGTGGCCCGTCGAAGATGACGGCACCGTCCCGGAGGGCGACGCACCGCTCCGCCCGGCTCACGAAATCCATCTGATGGGTGGCCACGACCACCGTCGCCCCGGAGTCGTTGGCGTCGTCCAACAGGTCGACCAGCGCCGACCGGCCGGGGGGGTCGAGCCCGACGAAGGGCTCGTCGATGAGCAGCAGCGAAAAGGGCCGGATCAACCCGAGCAGGATGGCCGTCTTCTGGCGTAGGCCCCGGCTGAAGCGCGAGGGGAGGTCGTCGGCCCGCTCCGTCAGCGCCAGGGCATCGAGCAACCCCACCGCCCGGGATTGCCAGTCTTCGGCCTCGTGCAGCCGGCACACGTACTCGATGTGCTCCAGGACCGAAAGGTCGTCGTACAGGACCGGGTTGTCGGGCAGATACGAGGCTGCGGCCCGCGCCTCGATCGACCCGGCCGGGAAACCGACGATCGAGACCTCCCCCACCGACGGCTCCAGCAGCCCGGCCGCGATACGCAGCAGCGTGGTCTTGCCCGAGCCGTTGTGGCCGACCACCACCAATCGCTGGCCTTCGGGAACTGAGAGGTCCAGCGGCTCCAGCGCCACCAGGTCGCCGTAGGTCTTGGCGAGGCCCCGCGCCGAGAGCACGGCGATCGGTTCCGTGGGATCAGGCATGGACGCCGCCAAAGCTACCGGAGAGGTACCGGCCACCCGCTCCGGCGAGCTCACGCCGTATCACCTCGGCCGCTGACCTTCTTGGCTTCGTCCACCTGGCTGGCCCACCAGCGGCGGCCCTCCTCCTGGTAGCGGACCCAGGCGAGGCCGAAGATGGCCACGATCGCGACCAGCTGGTCCAAGCTGGCCGCCGCAGCCAAGATGGGCCGGCCGTGACGGGCGGCGTCGCGGGCGGCCACGACCGGGATGACGCCCAGTACACACATGATCGGGGGCAAGAGCAGCCGGACGATCGCCCGGGCACCCGCCGCTTCGGGGATCAGCACCGCCTGGGAGCTGAGCGCAGGCGGCGGTCCCTTGATGACGCTCATGGCTCCGGCGCCGAGGGCGCAGACCGCGGCGGGCACGACCACGATGGCGCCCACCTGCCACGTCGTCATTGACCATCCCGTGGCCGCGGCCGCGGCTACCAGGCCCACGCCGCCCACCAGCACCATGAGTACCGCCGAAGGGCCCAGTTGGCGCAGATGCAGTTCGCCCGCGGGAAGGTCGAAGCTGGCGGCCCGGTCCGGGTGGTCGACCTCCTGGGCCAGGGGCTCGGTGACATCCAAGGCGGCGAGGTACAGGGCCAGGCCCGCGACCACGATCAATGGCGTGGTGCCGTTCCAGACCCCGAGGAGGGCCACTCCCGCCACCGCGCCGAGGACGCCGACGCGGGCCAGCCGCAGAGCCGGCCAGCGCAGAATGCCGTGCCATCCCCGGCGCCACACCGGAAGCCGGCGCAAGCGCAGCCGGCCCGGACCGCTGGGGGCGGCCGGGCCACCGGCGGTGCCGGGACCGCTGGGGGCCAGCCAGGACTTGGGGATGGAACGAGGCAGGCGCAACCACGGTCGCTGCCGCGGTAGCTCCTGGGCCAGCTGTCGGCGGAGGACGATGACCGTCCTCAGGTCCTGCAGGGTGGCGGCGAAGCGGATCTGTCCCACCAGGCCCGCTCGCCGCTCGGACGCCTCGAGCGAGGTGCCGCCCACTACCAGCAGGCCGCCCGCCAACGCGACCAGCGCCACGACCACGGACACCAGGTCCAACGCGTGCACCGCCAGCGGCCACAAAGCCAGGCGCCCGAGCATGGTCGCGGGCGACGTGACCTGATGCCACTTCAGATCGGCTCCCGACCAGGCCAGGACCAGGAGGGCCAGCAGACCACCAATCCAGCGGCCCAGCCGACGACCCGACACGAGCAGCGCCAAGCCGAACCCGCCCGCCACCGCCAGCGCACCGGCCGCGGCACCGCTCGCAACCCAGCCCGCCGCCGGCCCAGGCAAGCGGCGGAGGGCCAGCAGTCCGGCGATTCCGCCTGTGGCAGCGCCCACGAGCACCAAGAACCGCAATTGGCGGATGGCCGGTCCCCGCAGCGCTACCGAGCGATCGACCGGGGCCAACAGCACATGGCGAACATCGGCCGCCTCCACCACCAGCGGGCCACCGCGGCCACCCGATCGCAAACCCACCGCCCAGGCGAGGGCGACGGCCATTCCGACCCAGGCACCTCCGTCCGCACGTACCGCGGTCAGATCGGCACCGGTGATCCTGGTGTCACCCGTCGCACCCGACAAGAGAAGGACTCCCATGGCGACGGTGATCCCGGTCAGGTAGGCCCGGTACAACGCCTCGAAGGGGTCGAAGTCGGCAATCCGCTGCCGTCGCCGGGCGGAGCGGAGACCCTTCAGCACGGCCGCGGGCTCAAAGGCGATGGCGGCATCCACGGCGGGCGACCCTAGCCCGGCCTCACCGGGTACCGGTCAGCGGGAAATTCCGTTATCCGAGCGGCGAGTACACCATCGGAGGCCGACCGTTGGCTAGGGTCACCGAATCTTGAGGTGCGCCTGGGGGCTTCGTTGGCGGCTGCTGGTCGCGGCCATGGTGGTCGTCGCCTGGGCGGTTGCACTGGGAGCAACCCCCGCTCGCGCCGCCCCCGCGGCTCCGGTCACCACCGCCCCTGCCCCCCCACCCCCACCCAAGGCGTGGATCCTCGTCGATGGCGACACCGGCAAGGTCATCGACGCCGGGAACTCTCGCGCCCCCTTGCCACCGGCCAGCTTGACCAAGGTGATCACCGCCCTCACGGCCAGCAACCTGAGGGCGGACACACCGGTGACGGTCAGCGACCGTGCCGCCGCGGCACCGGCCGACAAGCTGATGCTGAAGTCGGGCCAGGTCTGGACCGCTGACGAGATGCTTCGCGCCCTGCTCCTCTCGTCGGCCAACGACGCCGCCATCGCGCTGGCCGAACGCGTCGGTGGGACGGTCGAAGGTTTCCAGCCCATCTTCGCCCGCACCGCTCTGGGCCTGGGTATGGCCGACAGCCCCCTCCTCATGGACCCGTCCGGCCTGGACGGGCCCGACGGCGTCGACGGCGGCAACCTGGTCAGCGCCCGCGACCTTGCCATCGCGGGACGGGCGTTGCTGGCGGTTCCGTCCCTCGCCGGCATCGTGGCCACGCCGGTGTACTACTTCGACGGACCCGACAAGGTCCATCACCGCCTCACGAACCACAACAAGCTGTTTCTTACGACCTACACGGGCGGGATCGGCATCAAGACCGGGTACACCAAACGGGCGGGCGGGTGTGTGATGGCGGCGGCCCAGGTCGGGGGACGAACCATGCTGGCGGTCGTGCTGGCCAGCGCCAACCCCACCGCCGCGGCCAAGCTGCTGCTGGACAAGGGCTTCGCCACCCCAGTGTCGGCAGAGACGCCCATCGACCAGTTGCCCGCGGTCAACCTGGCCGCCCTGGACCCTGCCGCCTCGGCCCCATCGGCATCGGCTGTCCCGGCCGGGCCGGGATCGCCGACCGCACCCGCACCGACGCTGGCCTCCCCGACGGCGCCATCGCCGGTGCCGTCGCCAGTGCCGGCGGCGCCGGCCGCGACAGGCTCGCCCCCTCTGTCCTGGCTTTTGGCCGCGGTCAGTGCGCTGGCCCTGGTCCTTGGGGGGATCGGGCTACGCCGCCGCCAACTGCGGCGCCGGCGACGGCAGCGTCGGCGGGGCGCGCCCAACCTGTGGGCCGAACGGGACCGTCGAGCGGCCTAGCCGGGGGTGCGATGAATTTGTGTCGTGTACACAGCACAAATACAGCGCACCCCCCCAACCCAAACGCGCTATCCGCCTGAGACCGCCTCGGGACGCTGGGAGCTGCCCGCGATGAACGGCATCATGGCCCGCAGCTGCTCGCCCACCTTCTCGATGGGGTGGTCCTTCCCGGCTTGGCGCAGCCGGTTGAAGTTGGGGCGCCCGGCCCGGTTCTCGGCGATCCACTCCTGAGCGAAGGTGCCGTCTTGGATCTCGGTGAGGATCTTCTTCATCTCCGCCTTGACCGCGTCGTTGATCACACGGGGCCCTCGAGTGAGATCCCCGTACTCGGCGGTGTCGGAGATCGAGAAACGCATCCCCGAGATTCCGTTCTCGTACATCAGGTCGACGATGAGCTTGACCTCGTGGAGGCATTCGAAATAGGCCGATTCGGGCTGGTACCCGGCCGCCACCAGCGTCTCGAAACCAGCCATGATCAGGGAGGTCAGGCCGCCACAGAGCACGACCTGCTCACCGAAGAGATCGGTTTCGGTTTCCTCCTCGAAGGTGGTGTCGAGCACACCCGCCCGGGTGGCGCCAATGGCGTTGGCATACGACAGCGCCAAGTCCCGGGCCTTTCCGCTGGCATCTTGGGCCACCGCGATGAGCGACGGGACGCCACCTCCGCCTTCGAAGGTTCGCCGGACCAGGTGGCCCGGCCCCTTGGGTGCGACCATGGCCACATCGACTCCGGCGGACGCCTTAATGAGGCCGAAGCGGATGTTGAACCCGTGGGCAAAGAACAAGGCGTCGCCCGGCCGTAGTTTCGGCTCGATCGCCGCCTGGTAGATCGCCTGCTGTTCGGTATCGGGCGCCAGCATCATGATGAGGTCAGCCTCGTCGGCCGCTTGGGCGATCGGTGTCACCCGCAGTCCCGCCGCCTGGGCCTTGGCCGCCGACGAGGAGCCGTCCCGCAGGGCGACCCGGACGTCGATACCGGAGTCCCGGAGGTTCAGAGCATGGGCATGGCCCTGTGAGCCATACCCGACGATCGCCACCTTGCGGCCGGCGATGAGTCCAGGATCAGCGTCCCTTTCGTAGTAGACGTTCGCCATCGATCAGCCCACCTTTCCCAGGACAGTTCTCGCCCGAGGCGCCGATTTGTCCAGCTTGGGCAGCGCCACCCGGCCGGTGCGCTGCAGTTCAGTGATACCAAAGGGTTGCATGAGCTGCTCGAAGTCGTCCAGCTTGCTCGGGGTGTCGGCCAGCATGACCGTCAGCGTTTCGTGGCCCACGTCGATGATCGTGCCATCGAGGACCTGCAGAAGCTCGATGACCTGGCCCCGCTCGGTGAGGTCAGCCCGCACGGTGAGGAGGAGCAGCTCCCGCTCGACCGACTCGGCCGGGCTCAACTCGTTGATCTTCACAACGTTGATCAGCTTGAACAACTGCTTGACCATCTGTTCGACCGAGGTCTGCTCGGCGTCGACGACGATGGTGATGCGGCTGAACCGCTCGTCGTCGGTCGGGGCCACCGCTAGGGAGAAGATGTTGTAGCCGCGGCGGGCGAACATGCCCGAGACCCGGGCCAGGACGCCGAACTTGTTCTCGACCAGGACCGAGAGGGTGTGATGGACGGCCGGGGGTGCGGCGGCCATTACTGGACCACCCGGCGCGAGCTGGCGCCGCCCTGCTGGGCCGGGTGGACGACGACGTCGTCGTTGGACGCCCCGGCCGGCACCATCGGGAAGACCTTCTCCCGGGCGTCGGTACGGAAGTCGATCACGACCGGCCGATCGTCGATGTCGTTGGCTTTGTCGATGGTCGGCTGGACCTCCTCGGGTGTCTCCACCCGGAAGCCCACGCAGCCCATGGCCTCGGCCCACTTGACATAGTCGGGCAAGTCAGGCGAGAGGTACACCTCCGAGTAGCGCTCGTCGTAGAACATCTCCTGCCACTGGCGGACCATGCCGAGATAGGCGTTGTTGAGGATGGCGACCTTCACGGGGATACGTTCACTCGAGGCGGTGACCAGCTCCTGGGCGGTCATCTGGAAACAGCCGTCGCCGTCCACGGCCCAGACCATGCGGTCGGGGCGCCCGACCTTGGCGCCGATAGCGGCGGGCACGGCGAACCCCATGGTTCCCAGGCCGCCGGAGTTGACCCAGGTGTAGGGGTGCTCGAAGCGCCAGTACTGGCTGGCCCACATCTGGTGTTGGCCCACGCCCGACACCACGATCGTGTCGTCGGGGGTCGAGTCGCGGAGGACCTCGAGGACGTATTGCGGCTTGAGGGCGTCACCATCCTCGGGCGGGTCGTAATGGAGAGGGAACTCGGCTCGCCACGACGCGATCTGGTTGTTCCAGGCGCTGCGGTCGGCCCGGGCCTCCCCGCCGCCCGCGCCCCCGCCCGCCCCGCGGCCGCCCCCGCC
>JALYXV010000301.1 GCA_030947025.1 Actinomycetota bacterium
CAGCCGCAGGGGCAGCCGGGGCCGCCGGGGGCCCGTCCGCCTCGGGCGCCTCAGCCCGCCCGGGCGCCGCCACCATGGCCCCGGCCGGTCCTGGGACGGCGACCGGACTGGCCGTCCGCGACATCGACCGCCGCCTGTGGTCCGTGGCCCTCCTCGCTGGTGTCGTCGGTGCGCTCCTCACCTCAGGCGCCGGCGTGGTCGCGGGCCAGTACCACCACAGCACAACCGTCGTGCGGCCTATCGAGCAAGTCGTGGACCCGGCCGCCCCCTACGTGACCATCGCCGCCAATCCCAGGGCGGAAGACATCGTCGACGTCGCCGCCCGGCTGCGGCCCATGATCGTGCAGTTGCTGGTCAACACCAACGGAGCCAACGTGACCGGCTCGGGCGTCATCTTCCGCAGCGACGGCTACATCCTGACCAACGACCACGTCGTCGAAGGGGCCCAGTCCGTAATCGCCGTCATGTCCGACGGCCACCGGATCCGTTGCCACCTGGTCGGCACCGACCGGGCCACCGACCTTGCCGTCGTGAAGCTGCCGGACGGCAGGACCACCCAGGCAAATGTTGCCACCCTCGGAACGTCGACCCAGTTGAAAGTGGGCCAGCCGACCATGGCCATCGGCTCACCGGTCGGCTTGGCCGGGGGCACCTCGGTTACAAGCGGCATC
Organism: Actinomycetota bacterium; assembly: GCA_030947025.1. GTDB lineage: Bacteria > Actinomycetota > Acidimicrobiia > Acidimicrobiales > Palsa-688 > JALYXV01. Next base: position 672 of record JALYXV010000301.1, read on the forward strand.
ATCAGCGCCGTCGACCGTCAGGTCAGCTCCGGTAACGGGCCGCCGCTGCTCGACATGATCCAGACCGATGCCTCCATCGAGCCCGGTAGCAGCGGCGGGGCCCTGGTCGACAGCGCCGGCATGGTCATCGGCATCACGACGGCGCTGGCACTGGGCGACCAGAGCGTGCAGTCGCTCGGTTTCGCCACGCCGATCGAGGTGGCCAAGGACGTGGCCAACCAGATCCTGTCCACGGGCAAGGTCACGCACGCCTGGATCGGGGTGCAGGGGGCGGATGTGGATCTGGCCACGGCCAAGCTGCTCGGGATACGCGGCGGGGCGGTCATCGAAAGCATCGAGCAACGGAGCCCGGCCGCCTGGTCGGGCCTGACCGCCACCGATGTCATCGTCGCCTTCGCAGGGCAATCGGTCGACTCGATGAGCGGCCTCGAGATGAGCATCCGCGAGCACCGGCCAGGCGATCATGTGGCCATCACGTTCATCCGTGATGGCCAGACCCGCGCCTCCGAGGTGGTCCTGCTCGAGCGCCCGATCGTCGACTGGCCCTAGCCTGATCGGCTCAGTCCGGACCGGGCGGGCTCGACGCTCCCGACGGCGCTAACCGCGGCGACGGCGGTGTCGCCCTCGCCGCGCCCGTGACACCACGGCCACGGCCCCTCCCACGGCGCCACCGACGACGGCCAGGACGCCGAGCCCGGCGGCGGTGAGCGCCATCTCCTGGCGCCGGCTGGGCGGCAGGTCGCTCCAATGGCTGCGATTGTCGCTCGACACCAGCGCCTCTTCATTGGACCGCTCGGGTACCCATCCCTCCGCCCGCAACCGGTCGTTGGCCACCACCCACGGGTGCACCGAGTAGGCCCGCGCCTGGGCCGGCGTCCCGGTCCGCAACAGCTTCCACCCGGCCGACGCCACCGCCCCGGCCAACCGTCGCGGCAGCCGCAGCCGGGCCATGCCACCGACGATCGCCCGAGCCTGCTCATGGGTGATCCAGCCGTCGGGGGCCACGTTGAACACCCCGGACAAGCGGTGTTCCCAGGCAAAGACGATCGCCCCGGCCAGGTCCTCCACGTCGAGGAACTGCATGGGGCGGGCGCTGTCCTCGGGCTGCGGGGCATTGGTGCCGGCCAGAGCCTGATAGAGGGCAGGACCTGATGACCCGACCGTGACAGTAGGACGGAGGATCGTGACCACCACCTCAGGGTGCTCATCCGCCCACTCGGCGACCACGCGCTCGGCCTCGGCTTTCTCCACTGCATAGGCAAAACCGGGGTTGGGCCGCAGCGGCGCGTCCTCGGCCAGCGGTACCGGGTTGTCGGGCCACGCCCCGTAGACGGTCGCGCTGGAGACGTGCAGCACCCGCCCCACGCCAGACCGGGCCGCCGCCTCCAGCACCCGGCGCAACGCCACCAGGTTGGGAAAAAACGCCCCCGGACTGCCGTGGCCGGGATCCGAATGTGACCACGCCAGATGGAGGACACTTCCCGCGCCGGCCATCGCCGGCAGTAGCCGCTCATGCGAGTCGCGTGCCAGGTCGACCAACCTCCGGTCGATGTAGCCGCCTTCGCCGATGGGCACGGCGTCCACCGCCACCACTGGCACGTCACGGTCGGCCAGCCGGCGCAGGACTCGTTGGCCCACGAAACCGGCTGCTCCAGTAACGACAACGGCGCTCACCGCCCTACCATGCCCTCATGAGCGAGTTTGGTCCAATGGAGGGCGGAGGTCCTCTGGAGAAGGCCATCCGCGACCTGGCCCGGATGTTGACTTCCCAAGGACCGATCAACTGGGAATTTGCCCGCCAACTGGCGCTGATGACCGCGGCCGAGGGCGAGCCTGAGGCCAACCCCGATCCCCTGGCTCGGGTCCGCCTGGAGGAGTTGCTGCGAGTGGCAGAACTCCACGTCGAGGGGGCCACCGGTCTCCCGGCCGCCGGGACGGGCGGGGTCCTGTCGATACGGGCGGTGACGCGATCGGATTGGGCCCTGCGCACCCTGCAGGCGTGGAAGCCCCTATTGGAGACGCTGGCGTCCGCCCTGGCCCGATCGTCCCCGTCCGACGGCCTTCCCGCCGTCGAGGACCTGCCCTCCGACCCCATGTCGCGCCTGCTGGGGAACCTGCCCCAGGCCATGGCACCGCTTCTGTTCGGGATCCAAGTCGGGTCCATGGTCGGCCACCTGGCCACCCGGGCCATGGGGCAGTACGACCTGCCCGTACCCCGGCCCATCGGCGACGAGTTGCTGATGGTGCCCGTCGCCATCGACGGCTTCGCCCACGAATGGGGCCTGGCCATCGACGACGTGCGGTTGTGGGTGTGCCTGCACGAGGTCACCCATCACGCCGTGCTGTCCCGCCCGCACGTCCGAGCCCGGCTGGACGAACTGATGAGGGCGTACGTGAACGCCTTCGAGCCCGATCCCTCCGCCCTGGAGGATCGGTTGACCATGTTCGACCCGACCGACCTGAGCTCGCTGCAGCAGACGTTCTCCAATCCCGAGGTGCTGCTGGGGGAAATGGAAACACCGGCCCAGCGCGAGGTCATGGTTCCCCTTACCGCCCTGCTGTCGGCCGTGGTCGGCCATGTCGATCACGTGATGGACGTCGTCGGGCACCGGCTGATCGGTTCGTACGGGCCGTTGACCGAGGCCATGCGGCGGCGGCGGGTGGAGGAGGGCGAGGGGAGCAGGTTCGTGGCCCGCCTGTTAGGCGTCTCGCTCGACGGCGTGGCGTACGAGCGGGGGACGGCGTTTGTGACCGGTGTCTTGGAACGAGCGGGCGAGGAAGGGCTGGCCCGGCTGTGGCACTCGGCCAAGGAACTGCCCACCCCGGCCGAGATATCCGCGCCTGGGCTGTGGCTGGCTCGGATCGACCTGCCCGACGACTGAGCCGCCGCAAATTCGGGTCGCGGGTTGCGGTCGCGGGTTGCGGTCGCGGGTTGCGGAACGGCAACCGTGGCATGTTCAGCGTTCCGTGGGGAGTTATCCGAAATACTGCCGACAAGTCCCCATGGAACGGTGAACCTGCCAGACATCACGGACTGACGGGTCAGTCGTCGACCACCACGAGCCTGATCGAGCGGATCGCCCCGTCGGCCAGCTCGAGAACACCGGCAGTGCGGTGGGGCTGTGACCGGCGTTCGGTTGGGGATCCCGGGTTGAACAGGCGCTGGCCCTCGACCCCCTCGGTATCGACCGGGATGTGGCTATGGCCGAACACCACGATGTCGGCACCGGGGAAACGGCGGCGCAGCCGGTTCGGGCGGCCGGTACTTGCGCCGCTGTCGTGGACCATCGCGATGGGTACGCCTTCGACCTCCAACGCCTGGGTGATCGGGAGCCGGCCGACGAGCGCGTGGTCGTTGTTGCCGAGGACGGCATGAGTCGGCGCAAAGGACTCAAGGGTGTCGAGCACGCTGGCGTCGATCAGGTCGCCTGCGTGGAGGATCACATCGGCGCCCGCGAGCAACTGGTCGACCGGCCGGGGCAGCCGTCTTCTGCCCCCGGCTCGGATGTGAGTATCGGCGAGGACGACGGCCCGGATAGTCACTCGGACGGGCCCGCGGCCGGAGGGTCCTCCGGGACTCCGGACGGTCGGGGCGGCCGGGGCGGTTGTGGTCGCGGCGACCGGCGGGCGAGCGGAGCCGCCAGGGGAGGCGG
>JALYXV010000214.1 GCA_030947025.1 Actinomycetota bacterium
GGCCCGGCGGCAGCTGCTCTCGATGATGGCGCCGGGCGCCGTCGTGGACTCCTCGGGCCGTAGCCGGCTCGATCACGGCCGTCCGGTCGAGGACGGCGACGCCCTGGTGGTCGCGACCAGCGGGACGACCGGGGAACCCCGGGGCGTGGTCCTGACCCACGGCGCGGTGGCCGCGTCGGCCCGTGCCAGCAGCGCCCGCCTGGCGGTGGACCCTCTGCGGCATCGCTGGCTGGCCTGCCTGCCCCTCAGCCACGTCGGCGGCCTGTCGGTCGTCACCCGCGCATTGCTGACGGGCACCGCCCTGGAGGTCCACCCCGGCTTCGATGCCGCCACCGTGACCGCCGGGGCCGGGCCGTCGGTGTTCGTCTCCCTCGTCCCTACCGCGCTGCGGCGGGTGCCGGCTGGGAGCTTCCACACCGTCGTGCTGGGCGGCTCGGCCCCCCCGCCATCCGAGGAGCTTCCGGCCAACGCGGTCACGACCTACGGCCTGACCGAGACCGGCAGCGGGGTGGTGTACGACGGCGTGCCCCTCGACGGGGTCGAGGTGGCCATCGGGGCCGGGGACGAGGTGCGCGTGCGGGGGCCCATGCTGCTGCGGGCGTACCGCGACGGGACGGTGCCGTTGGACGACCGGGGTTGGTTCGCCACCGGCGATTCCGGCGCCATCGGTCCCGACGGTCGGCTGGTCATCCGCGGCCGCCTGTCAGACGTCATCATCTCGGGGGGCGAGAACATCTGGCCAACCGCGGTCGAAGCGGTCCTCCGCCGCCACCCGGCGGTGGCCGACGTCGCCATCGCCGGTCGCCCCGACCCCGAGTGGGGTGAGCGGGTCGTGGCCTGGGTGGTCCCCACCGATATGGCGGCACCGCCGACCTTGGACGCCCTCCGGGCGCTGGTGAAGGAGCACCTGGCACCGTGGGCCGCCCCGCGGCAACTGGTCCTGGCGGACTCGCTCCCCCGGACCTCGATGGGCAAGGTCCGCCGGGGCCAGTTGGGCTAGCTCAGGCCGACGGGGTTGACCAGGGCGCCTCCGTCGACCACCAGCGTCGTCCCCGTGATCCAGCCGGCCGCGTCGCTCGCGAGAAACACCGCCGCCGCCGCGATGTCCTCCGGCTCACCCAGCCGCCTGAGGGGCAGGCGGGCCGCAATGGCATCCCCGAACGGCTCCCAGAGGGCGCGGGCCAGGTCGGTCTTGACCAGGCCCGGGGCGATGGCGTTGACCCGCACGCCCGGACCAAGCTCGCGGGCCAGATGCTTGGTGAGGTGGATGACGGCCGCCTTGGTCACGTTGTAATAGCCGATCGCCGGTTCGACCCCGATGCCCCCGATGGAGGCCAGGTTGATCACGGCCCCGCCGTGGTCGCCCATCCAGGCCTGGTAGGCCAGCTGGGTCCACTGGAGCACGGCCCACTGGTTGACCTGAACGATCTTGTCCGCCCGCGACTGGTCGATGTCCATGAGAGGTCCCAGGTAGGGGTTGGTGGCGGCGTTGTTGACCAGGATGTCGAGCGCGCCAAAACGCGCCACCGTGGCCGCGACGCACGCCGCCGCCCCGTCGGCATCGCCCGCATTGGCTGCGAACCACCCCACCCGACCCGGCATCTGAGCTGCCGCCTCCTCCAAGGCGGACGGCTTGCGGCTCGAGATCATGACCGCGGCCCCCGACGCCGCCAGGCCCGTGGCGATCGCCCGGCCGATGCCCCGCGACCCACCCGTCACCAGCGCCACCTTGCCGTCCAGGCGCAGATCCATGGTCGCCGCGGTCGCCTGTCGCCCTCTGAGCTGCCGGTCGAGCTGCCGGTCGAGCTGCCGGTCGAACTGCCGGTCGAGGGCCCGCTACGGCCAGTCGTCGTCCAGCGGCACCTCGGCCTGCTGGTCGGCCACGTCAGCCGGGTCGGCGTCCCACGGCACTCGGATCGCCCCACCGACCGTTTCTTCGTCGCCAGGTGTCACCTCGGCGCGCTGTTCGAACACATCCTCAGGTGACGCTTCCAACGGGATCTCGTTCACCGCCCGACCCTACCCGCAGCCGCCCGGGTTGGCGCAGCCAGCGCTCTCGGAGGGATTTCCCGACCGTAGGCTGGCCGGTGTGAACCACTTGGCCGACGAAACCAGCCCCTATCTGCGCCAGCACCGCGACAACCCGGTGGACTGGTACCCGTGGGGCGAGGAGGCCCTGGGCCGGGCCCGCCAGCTCGACCGCCCCGTCCTGCTCTCGGTTGGCTACTCGGCCTGCCACTGGTGTCACGTGATGGCGCACCAGTGCTTCGAGGACCCCGAGGTGGCCCAGGCCATGAACGAACAGTTCGTCAACATCAAGGTCGACCGGGAGGAGCGGCCCGATGTCGACGCCATCTACATGGAGGCGGTGCAGGCCCAGACGGGCGGGGGCGGCTGGCCCATGACGGTGTTCCTGGCCCCGGACGGGCGACCGTTCTTCGGGGGGACCTACTTCCCCAAGCCGGTGTTCCTCGACCTGATGACCCAGGTGGCCGCGGCCTGGCGGGACCACCGCGCCGACCTTGAGCGCGACGCCGATCGCCTGGCCGACGCAGTGCGCTCGGGCATACGGGTGACGGGTGGCACCCAGGCCGCCCCGGGCACCCGGGCCGCCCTTTCTCCCAGCCTGGTCACCGGCGCCGTGGACGCCCTCCGGGGCGCCTTCGACCCCGAGTGGGGCGGTTTCGGCCGGGCGCCCAAGTTCCCCCAGGCGTCCATTGTGGAGCTGGCCCTGCGGGGCGGGGCAGTCGATGTGGTCACCACCACGCTCGACGCCATGGCGTCGGGGGGCATCTACGACCACCTGGGCGGCGGGTTCGCCCGCTACGCGGTCGAGCGGCGCTGGCTGGTGCCCCACTTCGAGAAGATGCTGTACGACAACGCCCAGCTGATCCGCCTGTACACCCACGGCTGGCAGGTCACCGGCGCCGACCGCTACCGCCAGGTGGTCGAGGAGACCGTCGCCTACCTGCTCCGGCCGCCCATGCGATCGGCCGCGGGTGGCATCCATTCGGCCGAGGACGCCGACAGCGAGGGCGTCGAGGGCAAGTTCTACGTGTGGTCGCGCCACGAGGTCGACGCGCTCGCAGGCCTGGCCGCCCTCGATTGGTACGGGGTCACAGCCGAGGGCAACTGGGAGGGGAAGAACATCCTCTGGCGGCCCGCCCGCGGCGACCTGATCCGGCCGCCCGCGGTCGAGGACGCCCGCCGGAAACTGTTCGAGGCCCGCGAACAACGGGTGCGCCCGGGCCTGGACGACAAGGTCGTGACCGAGTGGAACGCCATGGCGGTGGCGGCCCTGGCCGAGGCGGGCGCGGCCATGGGACGGACGGACTGGGTGTCGGTGGCGGCTGAGGTGGCCGAGTTCCTGCTTAGGTCACTGCGGCGGCCCGATGGTCGCTGGCTGCGGGCGTGGCAGGGGGGCCGGGCGGGACGGCACCTGGCCTACGCGGTCGACTACGCCTGGCTGGTCGAAGCGTTCACCCGGTTGGCGGAGGCGACGGGACAGGCCCGGTGGGTGGCCGCGGCCCGGGAGGCGGCAGACGAGTTGATGCGGCTGTTCTCGGACCCGGGCGAGGGCGGGTTCTTCACCACCGGCGAGGACGCCGAGAAGTTGATCGTGCGGTCCAAGGACACCTATGACGGGGCCACGCCGTCGGCCAACTCGGTGGCTGCAGTGGCACTGTTGCGACTGGCTGCCCTGACGGGCGAGGCAAGATATGGCGACGCGGGCACGGGAGTGGTCAGGCTGATGGAGCCGTTGCTGGCCCGTCACCCCACGGCGTTCACCAACCATCTGGCGGCGGTGGACCTGGTGGTTTCGGGGGTGACCGAGGTGGCGGTGACCGGCGACCGGGGCGACCTGGTGGCGGCGGTGGCCGCCCGTTACCTGCCCACGGCGGTACTGGCCTGGGGTGAGCCCTACCCGTCGCCCCTGTGGGAGGGCCGCACCACGCCCCAGACCGAAGGCAAGGCGTTCATCTGCCGGGACCACACCTGCGGCGCCCCGGTCGAGGACCACGACAGCCTGCTGGAGCAGCTGGCCGGGGCCACCGGCGTCGCCATCGCCTGAGCCAACCGGAGCCTGAGCCACCCATCGCCCGCTCGTCGACCTCGGCGGGGCGGCCGAGCGCCGCCATCCACCAATCGCGGGCCGAACGCGGTCAAGATACAGACCCGTGCAATCGACGTCCGCTCGCTCGGTGTTCGTGCTCGTCGCTCCCGAAGCCGAGGCCCTTCCCCGCCGCACCAACACGCCCGGCACCCAGCTCGAGCTGCTGGTGCTGGCCGCCGGTGTGGACAACTGCGCGGGGATCGACCTGGTTTCTGGTGCGCTGGTCCGGGCGTGGAGCCCGGATCCCATAAAGGACGACCTCCGGCCCTACGACGTGGTCGGAGGCACCTTGGACGACACCGTCGACCTCCTCCCCGACCCGTCCCAACCGGAGGCGGTACCGCTGATCGAGCCGCCCGAGCGCGTGGGCCGGATCATCGGGCGCCGGGCCGAGCGTTATCTCCGAGCCCTCGTCCACCCGCCCGGGCAGCCCCTGCTCGCCATCCACGGCCCTGCCGTCCCGTTCTGGCAGCGGACCGCGAACTACCCTTCGATCGCGGTGGTCGAACCGGAGGGACCGGCCGTGATCCGGCTACGCGGCGGGGCGATGAGCTGCCTGCTGCGCTGGGGCGGTGTGCCCGTGGAACTGCCGTGCATCGACCGGCGGCTGGGCCGCGCGCTGGCGACGGCGGGACGCACCCGCGTCGACTCGGGCAAGGGCGAGCGCCTTCTCGTCGCCCTCACGCCGCCGATTGATGGCCATTGCCACAAGGTGGTGGCCGGCCTCCTTCCCCGGCCCTAGCAGCCGGCCCTACAGGAGCATCGGGTGCAGTTCGTCGATGTATACCGTCGCCTTTTGTGGGGACTGGTGCCTTTGTGGGGATCTGCCGTCATATATGCTGGCCAGTCCCCAGAGAAATACAGGGCCCCACAAAGCCCCGGAGGGTAACGCTCAGCCGCCGTAGCGGGAGGCCAGATCTTCGGCCATACCCCAACCGAAGGCAATGAGGACGTCGCCCCGGCTGCGGTCGAGGGGGGCGAAGAAGTCGGCCAGGTCGTCGGCCGCCTCCTTGTCGCTGCTCGGCGTGTAGTCGAACACTCCGACCGGGTTGCCGTCGCCTTCGACCACGAAACTCCGGTCGTTGATGCGGCCCTCGGCACCGAACCGCTTGGCCAGCCGGCGGCCCCACGCCCGCTCCTCACCACTGGCCTTGTGGCCTGGGCGGGGGCAGATGTCCTCAAGTCCGTCGAAGGCGACGAACGCGCCGGGCTCGATGAACCGCGTCCCGATCAGGACGTCCTCATCCGGGAAAGCGAGCACGGCCCGGCGGAACTGGTCCGCGGTCACCGCCCGCAGGGCAGCTTCGCAGTCGGTGGCGCGCTTGATCGAGGCCAGGCCCCAGAGCAAGCACGGGGTCCCCCCGATGCGCTCGAGGGTGCAGAACGAGAAGCCGACCAGATGGCCTCCCTCGTAGCCCTGGGTGATCAGTACCCAAACATCGCGCTGCTTGGACAGCAGGCCGATGTCGAAGCCAGCTGGGCCATCGAGGCAGATATCCGCCATCTCGGCCAGCTCGGCATCGCTCAGGGCTGTGCAGTCCTTGGTTCCGACGTCGATCGCCATCTCCCTACTGGTCGTCTCCTCCGCTCGGGCCACCCAGCAAGTTTACGCGGTTTCTGGGCCTTTTTTCCAAAGGCATTGGCGCGCCCCGTTGAGTCAGGCGGTGGCGCCGCTGGTCGGCAAGCATCCGGCTCCGAGGAGGACCCGCAATTCGGCCAATAAACCAGCTCGGGCGTTGACATTGAACTCCGCCGCCAGGCGGATGATCTTGCTGCCCACATGGAGGAAAACCGGTGCCTGGCCCCGGTGATCGATCAGCAGTTGCTTGAGCCGCAGCACCCGTTCGTCGGACAAGGCATGCAGCGGCAGCACCAAATGAAGGGGCTCGGACTCGTCCACCACCAGCTCGGGCCGGCGCAGCTCCATGCAGATCAACTTGGGCTCGTCCTCCCGCAGGTCCAGCCGGCCCCGCACGCAGACGACGGCGTCGTCGACCAGGAGGTAGCCGATGTCGCCCATGGTGCGGGGGAACACCCACACGTCGACCGCCGCCTCCAGGTCCTCCAGGGTGAAGGTCGCCATCAGCTCGCCCCGCTTGGTGTACTTGCGGGTCAATCCGGTGATGACCCCGCCCACCCAGCGGAGTTCCCCCTCGGCCAGCTCCCGCAGCTCGCGGACGGTCACGTCCACCAAGCGGCGCAAGGCCGCTTCCACCCCCACTAGCGGGTGGTCGCTCACGTACAGCCCGAGCATCTCCTTCTCGAACACCAGCCGCTGACGCTTGTCGAACTCCGCGTCGGGAACGGGCACCCTGGTGTCATCGAAGACCGGCGACACCCCACCGGACCCGGTGCCCGACCCGGTGCCCGACCCGGCGGCGCCCAGGCCAAACTCGCCGAACAGGCTCATGACCCCCTGCTCGCGCTCTCGGCGGCGGGCCAGGGTGCGGTCCACGATCTGCTCGGCCACCAGGCACAGGCCCTGGCGGGGATGGCCCAGGGAGTCGAACGCCCCAGCCTTGACGAGCGACTCGATGGTGCGCTTGTTGAGCACGACCGGGTCGACCCGCTCGCAGAAGTCATAGAAGTCACGGAACGGGCCGCCCTCGCGGCGGGCTGCGATGATCCTCTCCACCAGGCCCTCGCCCACGTTGCGCACCGCCGCCAGCCCGAACGGGATGGCCCCCGCCCCCCGGGACCCGCCACCTCGGACGGCGGTGAACTCCGCCACCGACAAGTTGACGTCGGGCACCAGCACCTCGATGCCCCGGGACCGGCACTCGGACAGATAGACGGCGGTTTTGTCCTTGTCGTCCTTGACGCTGGTCAGCAGGGCGGCCAGGTACTCCACCGGATGGTTGGCCTTCAACCACGCCGTCTGGTAGCTGACCAGGCCGTAGCCGTAGCTGTGGCTCTTGTTGAAGGCGTAGTCGGCGAAGGGCTCGATCACGTCGAACAACGCCGATCCCAGCTCGGTACCGTACCCCGTGGCCACGCACCCGGCCACGAACTTCTCCCGCTCCAGGGCCATGATGACCCGGTTCTTCTTGCCCGCCGCCTTGCGCAGGTTGTCGGCCTCTTCCAGGGTGTAGCCGGCGAAGCGCTGGGCCACCCGCATCATCGACTCCTGATAGATCATCAGGCCTTGCGTCTCGGCCAGGACCTCGGCCATGTCGGGGTGCAGGTAGGTGATGGGTTTGCGGCCGTTTTTACGGTCGGCGTAGTCGTAGTGCATGTTGGCGGCCATGGGCCCGGGCCGGTACAGGGCGATGAGGGCGCAGATGTCGTCGAAGCTGGTGGGTGCCAGGGCTCGCGTCAGGGCCCGCATGGGCGAGCCCTCGAGCTGGAACACGCCGACGGAGTCGGCCCGCCGCAGCATCTCGAACACATTGGCGTCGTCCAGGGGAACGTTGTCGATGTCGGGGCGGGTGCCGGTGTTGGCCTCGATCAAGTCGAGGGACCGCTCCAGCACCGAGAGGTTGCGCAGGCCCAGGAAGTCCATCTTGAGCAGGCCCAGGTCCTCGACGCCGTGCATCTCGTACTGGGTGACGATCGGGGAGTCCTCGGGCCGGCCACCGGGCTCGGGCTTGCGTTGGATCGGTAGGTACTCGGTGAGGGGGTCGGCCGAGATGACCACCGCGGCGGCGTGGATGCCGTCCTGCCGGCGCAGGCCTTCGAGGCCCCGGGCCACGTCGATCACCTTCTGGGCGTCGGGATCGACCGCGTACATGTCCCGCAGCTCGATCGCCGCGTGGTAACCGTCCTCATGGCCGGCCACGACCTCGAGACAGGCGCTGAGAGGGGTGTCGCGGCCCATCACCAGCGGCGGCATGGCTTTGGCGATGCGATCGCCCACGCTGTAGGACAAGCCCAGCACCCGGGCCGCGTCGCGCACCGCCGCTCGGGCCTTGATGGTCGAAAACGTGACGATCTGAGCCACGTGGTCCCAGCCGTAGCGCTCGGTGGCGTAGCGAATCATCTCCGCCCGGTAGCGCTCGTCGAAGTCCATGTCGATGTCGGGCATCTGCTGGCGCCCGGGGTTGAGGAAACGTTCGAACAGCAGGTCGTACCGAATTGGATCGAGGTCCACGATGCGCAGGCAGTAGGCCACGCAGCACCCGGCCGCGCTGCCCCGGCCCGGGCCGACCCGGATGCCCTTGGTCCGGGCGTGGTGGATCAGGTCCCACACGACGAGGAAGTAGTCGGAGAACCCCATGTTGGAGATGACCCCGAGCTCGTACTCCAGCCGGCCGAGCACCTTGGCCGGAATGGGTGAGCCGTAGCGCTCCTCGGCCCCCACCATGGCCAGGTGGCGAAGGTAGGCGTCGGCGTCGTCGAAGCCGGAAGGACGGGGGAAAGAGGGGAGTTTGGGCTTGCCAAAGTCGATCTCCACCTCGGCCCGCTCAGCCACCCACAAGGTGTTGTCGCACGCCTCGGGCTGGTCAATGAACAGGGACCGCATCTCCGCCGACGACTTGAGGTAGTGCTCGTTGCCCTCGAACTTGAAGCGATGCGGGTCGTCCATGGTCGACCCGGTCTGCACGCACAGCAGGGCGTCATGGGCGACCGCGTCCTGGCGGTGGGTGTAGTGGCTGTCGTTGGTGGCCAGCAGCGGCGCCCCGATGCGCCGGGCGATGTCGATCAACTGGGGATTGGTCTTGCGTTGCTTCTCCAGGCCGTGGTCCTGCAGCTCCACGAACAGGTGGTCCCGGCCGAAGATCTCCTGCAACCGGGCGGCCTGGCCGCACGCCGCCTCGAAGTCACCCCGGAGCAGCGACTGCAGCACCAGGCCGCCCAGGCACCCGGTGGTGGCGATGACCCCGTCGTGGTGACGCTCCAGCAGTTCCCAGTCGGCCCGGGGCTTGTAGTAGTAGCCCTCGAGGTAGGCGGCGCTGGCCAGCTTGATGAGGTTTCCGTAGCCGGCCGTCGTCTCGGCCAGCAGGGTCAGGTGGTAATAGAGCTTCTCCCCCTCGGCGCCATCACCGCCTCCGTCGTCCATCCGGCCCCGCCGAGCCGGGCGTTCGAAGCGGGACTCGGCCGCCATGTACGCCTCGGTCCCGATGATCGGCTTGATGCCCGCCGCCCGGGCCGCCTTGTAGAAGTCGAGGACTCCGTACATGTTTCCATGGTCGGTGATCCCGATGGCCCGCTGACCGTCGGCGGCCGCGGCCTGGATGACATCTTTGACCCGAGCGGCGCCGTCGAGCATGGAGAACTCGGTATGTAGATGCAGGTGGGTAAATGAGTCCCCCACGGCCGTCCCTCCCTGCCGTCGAGTGCCATCGTCCACAGCCTGTGGACGAGTTACAGGTCTGTGATTCTAGCCCGCCCGGCTGACCGAAAGAGCAACTTCGTGCCGGTCAAACGGGCCCGTGCCATCCGGACATGGATAGGTGATGAGACAACATCGCACGCAGTCAGGATCCAGTGGCCGAATCTGACACAGATGCACAATCCGGTCCGACGGGTGGGGCCCAGGAGGCAGGGGCCCCGCCCGCAGACTGGGTCGTGATCCTCGAGGGCACAGCCCGCCCCGCGTTCCAATTCCCCCAGGTCAAGGAACTGGTCAGACGGCTTGAGCCATGGCGTGCAACCGGGCTGTTCAGTCTCGAACGGTACGCCGTGCAGCTCCACAGCCACGCGACCGAGCACTGCGACGCCCTGTCCCTCGCCCTCGCCGCCCACGACCAGGCGATCAGGGCCATGGAGGTCAGGACACCGAAGCTGCTGCGGGCCGAGGTGCTGACGCTGGCCGAACTAAAACTGGGCTGCGCCCAGACCATGGCCGAATCCCAGCCCGGACGGTCCTTCGACGCACTGATCCCGACGCAGGTCTACGAGGCCACCCGGTCGTTGCTGCGAGCGAACACCCGAGCCCAGATCGACGAGGTTCTCACCGCCTTTGTTATCACGGCCGGCGGCACGGTCAACCTGGGCGAACTGAGCTATACGCCCGGCCAGATCTCCGTCGACCTCGGCCTTTCGCCCGCCGACCGGGTGTACGCCACCGCCGACGCCGCCAGCATGGCCGGGCTCATGATCGAGCAGTCGTTGCCGACGCTGATTCACGACGCCGAGCGCATGCTGGCCCGGCTCCACATGGCCGAACAGCCGCACCTCTAGTAGAGAGTCCCCCGTCGGGGCAGCGCCTTACACGCAGTGGGTGGTACGGCCCATGGTGTCGGTGGCGTCAAAGGACCAGAACGTGGGCAGGCTGCGATCGGACTTGGTCGCCACGATGATGACGGCCGCCCTGGTCCCGGCCGCAAAGGCGGGCACGTGGACCGTCCCGTTGGACACCACGATGTTGCTGATCGAGGCCAGCCCGCTGCCGGCCGCCTGCACGCTCACCGACTGGTTGACCGGTGCACCGGCGGGCTGCTCTGAGATGGCGCTGCAGGTCGGCGCCGAAGCCAGCACGACGCTCGTGGGCGGTGGCGAAGCGGTCGTCGCCGTCGTCGTCGCGGGCGCGGTGGTCGCGGGCGCGGTCGCGGTGCTGGTGGTGTGACCGGCCGCCCCACCGCCCGCCGCGGCGGTGCCGTTGGAGCCGGACGAACCGGAGGAGCCGGACGAGCCGGTCGAGCCGGAGGAGCCGGTCGAGCCGGTCATGGTGGCTGGCCCCGCAGTTGAAGCGGTGACCCCGCCCGCGGTGTCGCTGGGGCTCAGTGGGCCGGGCGCTCCGGCGTTGGGAACCGCGGTGGTTGCAGTGACGTTCGAGGACCCGCCTCCCTGGGACGGCCCGGTACCCGTGGCTCCCGGCGACCCGACTGAGCGCGCCTGGTCACCGGGATTGGTCGGGATCGTTCCGGTCAAGAAGAGCAGGAGGGCAATGACGAGCGCACCGGCGGCGCCGAGCAAGGGCAGGGCCAGCCCACCCCCCCGACCTTTCAACCGTCCTGCCGCCCGCCGAAGGGTTGACGTCCCAGGTGCGGTGGGTAGGGCTCCCACCGACGTCCCGAGCAGGGCGGCCGCCAGTACCTTGCGGGTGTTGCTGGTAGAGGAAGCAACGGAATCGTCGAAGGCGGGTTGGCGGCGGGGGTTCGCCTGGTGGAGGGCATCGAAGGCTTCGCGGTTGGGCATGGTCGGGACGTCCACTTAGCCGCTACTCCGCCGGCCCAAGCGACTGGGCGGTGGTGTCGTCATGGCAGGCAGCGCGGTCGTCAAACGCGCCGGAGCGTTCTCGCACGTCTGGTAGGCCCGGCGGAACCGCATGCGAGCCCGGTGCAGGCGCCCGCGGGCCGTCACCGCCAGGCAACCCATGACGGCACCGATCTCGGCCGATGTCAGGCCTTCCCACTCGGCCAGCAGCAGGATCTCGCGATCGGCCGGATCCAGCCGCCTGAGCGCGTCGCCCACCTCACCCGAGCCAACCTCGACCGGCCATTCCACCGTTTCCGGTCCGACTCGGCGCAATCGTTCGACCAGGCGAATGCGACGATCCCGGGCTCGCCGCTCGTTGGCGACCACCCGGCGGGCGGTCGCCAGTAGCCAGACCCGGGCCGCGTCGCCGTCGGGCACGTCGGACAGCCGGCGCCAGGCGACCAGGAAGACCTCGGAGACGGCATCCTGGGCGTCGTCCTCATTGGCACACCGCCACCGGCAATAGGCCGCGACATCCCGGACATGGTCGGTGATCAGTTGATCCAGGCGATTGGCGCTGGAGGGGACGGCGCTCATGGGATCATCGTCGACCGCTCCCTGGACCACCGAGGCTCGCTCCGTGGTCGCTCGGATTGGCATTGGTCTCGATCGGCCATGTTGTCCACTCATCCTACGCTCGCGCCTCACACGCCGATCGCCCGAGGTCGTGCGGGCTCGCCGGGAGCATCGGCTTACAGGTAGAGAATCCGCCTATAGGTAGGTCCCGGCCCGCACTGGGCGATCATCGCTTCCGGCCGGCAGGCCCCGGCGCCGCATCTCCTCGAGCTGGTTGCGAGCGGCCATCTGTTGGGCGAACAGCGTGGCCTGGATCCCGTGAAACAAACCCTCGAGCCAGCCGACCAGCTGGGCTTGGGCGATGCGAAGCTCGGCGTCGCTGGGTGTGGTGCCGTCACCGAAGGGCAGGGCCATGCGGCCCAGCTCGTTTTGCAGGTCGGGTGACAAGCCCGAAGCCAGCTCCCGGATCGACCGGTCGTAGATCTCCCGCAGCCGGCCCCGGCTGGCTTCGTCCAGCGGTGCCTGGCGAACCTCCTCCAGCAGCTGCTTGATCATGGAGCCGATTCGCATCACCTTGGCGGGCTCGGCGATCGATTCTTCGCTTTCGGCTTCTCCGTCGCCGTCCCGCGGCCCCGCCGGAATCCGCCCGCCGGGCAGGACAAGGTCCGGCTGGACCCGATCGTTGGAAGACATATGTCCATCCTTGCCCACCACGCGCCGTTAACCAAACGCAGCCAAACACGGAACCACCATCTCCGCCGCGGTCAGGGACCCGTGGCGGCACACCAGCCGCATTTCCCCCGTGTCGGCCGGATCGAGGTACGCCACCGGAAGGAACGGCACCAGGGCGACGTCGCCCAGGCGGTGGCGCATGGTGGCGTTGAGTGGTCCCCCGAACCAGCCGCCCTCATCGAGCTGGTCGATCGTCCAGACCCACGCCTCGTCTCGGTACCGCCCGAGTGCCGCATCGGCCAGGGCGTCGGCCCGGCCGGGAAGAGCGTGCAGCCATCGGAAACGCCCTTCGCCGCTCATCATGGCGGTGTCCTTGGCCACAGCCTCATCCACCGGCGACACCGCCCGGCCCACCTGCACCTGGCCGTGGTCGGCGGTGACGACAAGCGCCGCGCCAGCCGGAAGCACCGCTCGAATGTCGGCCACCAACCGGTCGGCCGCGACCAGCTCGGCGTCGTAATGCGGCCCGAAGCCGTAGATGTGGGCGACCTTGTCGACCCCGTCGTAATAGGCGTAGACGAACCGCTCGCCTGCATCGAGCAGGGATTTGATCTCCACCGGCACCCCCGACGGGAGCCACCAGCCCCGGGGCCGGGTACCGGAAAGGTGGGCATGGGTGAAGCCGGTGGTCAGGAACTCGGCCCTCGTCACCACCGGCACCCCGCGCCCGGCGAAGGCCGGCGCGGGCTGGAAGTCCAACGGCGGAAGGAAGGGCCGGGCATCGCCCGAAACGGTGCGCCACCGCAGGACGTTGAGCACTTCGTCGCCGGTCGGGCC
Organism: Actinomycetota bacterium; assembly: GCA_030947025.1. Lineage (GTDB taxonomy): Bacteria > Actinomycetota > Acidimicrobiia > Acidimicrobiales > Palsa-688 > JALYXV01. Next base: position 13,280 of record JALYXV010000214.1, read on the forward strand.
GTCCACCCGCAACCGGTAGCCCACCACACCGTGGCGGGCCGGGGCCTGCCCGAGGGCAATGGTGGTGAGGGCGGTGGCGGTGGTGGTGGGCACGACCGAGGTCATGGGGCACCCGGCCATGTCCGCCATGGCCGGGGCCAGCGCTCGCCGGGGCGCGAACTGGTCCCAGCCCAAACCGTCCAGCACCAACAGGACCACCTGCTCGGCCTGGCGGGCCGGGGCGGGCAGCCATTGCGGCCGCTCGCCCGGTGGGGCCATGAGCGCCGGGGCGATTCCGTCCAGGCACGCTCCTCCGTAATCGGGCCGTACCGGCTGAGGGGAGTCCGCGGGGATATCCACGGCAGCCGACGGTACAGGGGCGGTGAGACCGTTTCCGGCTGCCGCAAAGCCGGGTACCGAGGTGGCGACGACGTACCATGGGGACCGTGAAAGTGTCGACGCGGGGCGACTACGCCAGCCGAGCGTTGCTGTCGCTGGCCTTGCACGACGGCGAGAGCAGGCCCACGTCGGTGCGGGACATCGCTGAGCGCACCGGCCTCCCCCAGCCCTACCTGGAGCAGATCCTGCTGGCCCTGAAGGGCGCCGGTCTGGTGCGCTCCAAGCGGGGCGTCGGCGGCGGCTACGTCTTGGCCCGCTCCCCGGCGGCCATCACCCTGGGCCAGATCGTAAGTTCGGTCGAAGGACCGATCGTGGCGGGCGACTTCGGCGAGCCCCACCAGAATGGTGCGTGCGATCACGAGGGCCAGTGCGTTCTCCTGGCGCTGTGGGCCGATGTGGGCGAGCACATGCGGGCCCACCTGGACAGCTTCACCTTGGCCGACATGGTCGACCAGGCCAAGGCCAACAGCGTGCCCCTCGCCCCCCTGCTCTGAACCCCTGGCCCAGGCCGTTGTGTGCAAATCAGGTACCTCTACCGGTCGCGATTTGCACAGAACGCTCCGGGAGCCAGCCTCGGGGCAGAAGCGCCGAATGTGCCTCACGCGGCGGACAGGTGATCGGGCATCCTCAGGCGGCGGACAGGTGATCGAGCATCCCGGCCAGGTCGCCCGGCAGGGGCGAGGTGAATGTCCGTCGCATCCCGGTAGTGGGGTGGTCGAAACTCAAGCAGGCGGCGTGCAGCCACACCCGGTCGGGCGCCAGCCGGGGCATACCGCCCGGCCACCGGCCCTGGCGCCGGTAACGGGCGTCGCCCACCACCGGGTGTCCGATGGCGGACAGGTGAACCCGGATCTGATGGGTGCGTCCCGTTTCCAGCCGGCATTCGAGCAGCGTGGTCGGCACCGGGGCGTCAAAGCGGCGGTCAACCCGGTACCGGGTGCGGGCCTCCCTTCCACCCGACCGGATGGCCATTCGGGTGGGATCGGACTCGGCCCGCCGGATGGGCGCGTCGATCAGGCCCTCGTTGGCCTCCACCCGGCCCCAGACCAGGGCCTGGTACCGCCGTTCCGCCGAACGGGAGGCCAACTGGGCGACCATCGACTGCCGCGCCGCCGCCGTCCGGGCCACGACCAGGAGCCCCGAGGTCCCCTTGTCGAGGCGGTGGACGATCCCAGGACGGTATTCGGCCCCGCCTTCAGCCAGGGCCGCCAGGTCGGGGAAGCGGGCCAGCAAGCCGCCCACCAGGGTGCCCCGGGCCTGGCCCGCCCCGGGGTGGACCACCAACCCGGCGGGCTTGTCGACCACGATCACCGCCTTGTCGGCATACACGACCGCGAAGGTCACGTCTGGTTCGGGCTGGAGCGGGACCGTCCCCGGGGCGGGCGCATCGGGCACCTCGAGTGTCTCGCCCGCAGCCACCCGGTGGCTGCGGGTTCGTACCGGCGTCTGGTCCAGCCGGACCGCCCCCTCCTCGACCAGCGTGGCCACCTGGCTGCGGGTCATCCCGGTCAGCAGCGCCACCACCCGATCCACCCGCTCACCGGCGAGGGCGGCCGGGACGACCTCAATCACTGCTCGGCCGTCCCACCCGGCCACCCGGCCACCCGGTCCCCAACCCCGTCGACGCACCCGGCGCCGGTCGGGACCGGAACAACACCAGCGCCAGCACCACCGCCCCGACACTGATGGCGGCATCGGCCACGTTGAACACCGGCCACCACCGGAGATCGATGAAGTCGATCACCGCCCCATGGTGGTGGCGGATCAGCCGGTCGGCCAGATTGCCCAACGCCCCGCCCAGCAACAGCCCCATGGCCACCGCAGCCGGCCAGGTCGCGCTCCGGCTGGCCCGCCGGCCCAGGCCCAGCAGCACCACCACCAGCACCACCACGCCGGCCACGATGATGGCGGTGCTGTCCTGGCCCAGTCCGAAGGCGGTCCCCGAGTTGAAGGTGACCGCGAACCGCAGCGTCCCAATCACATGAACTGGGTCCCGGGCATGGCCCAGGGCCCACGTCTTGCTTACCTGATCGAGGGCGATCACCGCCGCCCCGATGCCCACAATCGACAGTCGACGCCAGCGGGGAGCCACCGGATCCCTGCCTGCCGACCCGGCCACCGGATTCTCCCCCGGCCGGCCGAGGCCGGTGACCATCAGCGCCGGGACAGTCCGCCGCTCTTGCAACCGACGCAGAGGGCGGCGTAGGGCAACGCCTTCAGCCGGGCCTGGGGAATGGGCTGGCCGCACTGCTCGCACACGCCGTAGTGGCCCGCGTCGATCTTGGCCAGCGCCCGGTCGATCTCGACCACCGCGCCCCGTGCCTGGGCAGACAGCACCAAGTCCAGCTCCCGGTCGACATTGGACGTACCGCCCTCGCCCCCCTCCTCGTCGAACTGGACATCGCCCGGTTCGTGCTCGAGGGCGAGCGAGTCGGCCTCCGCCTTCAACTCGTCGGCCTGCTTGGTGTAGCTGTCCCGCTCGTGCAAGAGCAGAGCGCGCTGTTCGGTCAGGAACTCCGTCTTGTTGGGGTCCTTGGCTTTCTTGGAGCCACTCTTCTTGGCCCCGGCCGATTTCGCCGCGGTCGCCTGGGTGGGCTCACCCTGGGGCTTCGACATGCTCACCTCCTCGGTCGCCGCGCCTACCGCGGTCGCCGGTTCATCCGGTTCACTGGCTGCGTCTGGCGCCTGAGCCAGATCAGAGGTTCTGTTGGTTTCCGGCATGATCAGACCTGTCACACCCCAGTCGGAGGGGCCGGACCCTACCACGGGTCCACCGCCGACGATTCATGTTGGTTCGTCATCGAACGCCGCCCCCGCCCCGGACATTCCCGGAGTGGGCGCCCCCTCCAGCATTGGGGCCGCCCATGTTGGGGGCGGCCTCGGCGCTGGCGATCAGGCGGCGCACCACGTCCAGCTCCACCGGCCCGATCCGGAACCGCTTGGACCGGCTGGTGGCGCCCGTCACCAGATTGACGCCCGACGCGGGGACACCGAGAGTGGAGGCCAGCAGTTGGGCGACGGCCTGGTTGGCCCGGCTCCCTTCGGGCGGCGCCGCCACCTTGACCTTGAGGGCATTGCCGTGGCGGCCCACGATCGCGGTCCGCCCCGCGGCCGGTTGCACGTGCACCCGCAGCACGATGTCAACCTCCGACTCCGACTCCGACTCCGACTCCGACTCCTGCCGGTTGTCTGGCTCGATCACGTCGAATAGCTGATCGACCGTATCTTTGCCCACCATGGCTTCCCTCGGTTCTCGGTCCGGGGCACCATACCTCCGCCTCGGGCCCAACAGTCTCACCAAATGGGCGGGAATCCCGGCACCGGCGTTTATCGTGGAGCCATGCCCGTAGGTCCCCGCCCCTATCCCGACGTGCCTGCCGCCCCCGACCTGCCTTCGGTCGAGGACAGCATCCTGGCGTCGTGGGCCGAGCACAAGACCTTTGAGGCGTCGGTCGAACGCCGGGCCGGCGCGGACGAGTACGTCTTCTACGACGGGCCGCCCTTCGCCAACGGGCTCCCCCACTACGGGCACCTCCTCACCGGCTTCGTAAAGGACGCCATACCCCGCTACCAGACCATGCGGGGCTACCGGGTCGAGCGTCGCTTCGGCTGGGACTGCCATGGGCTGCCGGCCGAGACCGAGGCGGAAAAGGAGCTCGGGGTGTCCGGCCGGGGGCCGATCACGCAATACGGGATCGACCGGTTCAATGACTATTGCCGCACCTCGGTCCTGCGTTACACCCATGAGTGGGAGCGCTATGTGACCCGCCAGGCTCGGTGGGTCGACTTTCAAAACGACTACAAGACCATGGATCTCTCCTATATGGAGAGCGTGATGTGGGCGGTCAAACGGCTTTGGGAAAAGGGCCTTCTGTACGAAGGCTTCCGGGTCCTTCCCTATTGCTGGGAATGCGAGACGCCTCTTTCCAACTTCGAAACCCGCCAGGACAACGCTTACCGCGACCGGCAGGACCCGGCCATCACCGTTGCCTTCCAGTTGGACGACGAACCCCCGGTCTCGCTGTGGATATGGACGACGACCCCGTGGACGCTTCCCTCCAACCTGGCGGTTGCCGTCGGACCGGACATTGATTACGCCGTGTTCGAGTCCGTTGGTCAGCGGGTGATCCTGGCCGATGCTGCGGTTACCCGCTATGAAAAGGAACTGGCCCCGTTCCATCCAGTAGGGCGGGTAAAAGGGGCCGAGTTGGTGGGTCGCACCTACCGGCCCCTTTTCCCCTATTTCTCCGAAACCCCGGGTGCATTCCGTGTGCTCGCCGGGGAATTCGTGACAACCGGTGAGGGCACGGGCGTGGTTCACATGGCTCCCGGTTTTGGCGAGGACGACCAGCGGATCTGCGAGGCGGCCGGGATACCCGTCGTCTGCCCGGTCGATGATCGGGGTCGCTTTACCGACGGGGTTTCCGATTTCCGGGGCGTGCAGGTGTTCGACGCCAACCAGCCGATCATCCGGGACCTCCGGGCCCGGCACGCCTTGATCCGCCAAGACTCCATTGTCCACAGCTACCCACACTGCTGGCGAACGGACACGCCCCTCATCTACAAGGCGGTGAGTTCCTGGTTCGTCCGGGTCACGGCCATCCGGGATCGGATGCTCGAGCTCAATCAGCAGATCACCTGGGTCCCTTCGCACGTGCGCGACGGAGCGTTCGGTAAATGGCTGGAAGGGGCCCGGGACTGGTCGATCTCGCGTAATCGATTCTGGGGATCGCCCATCCCGGTTTGGAAGAGCGACGACCCGGCCTATCCCAGGATCGACTTCTACGGTTCGCTGGACGAACTGGCGGCCGACTTTGGCGTGCGCCCGACTGACCTGCACCGGCCGTTCATCGACCAGTTGACCCGCCCTAACCCTGACGACCCGACCGGCCAGGCAACCATGCGGCGCGTCTCCGACGTCCTCGACTGCTGGTTCGAATCGGGCTCCATGCCGTTCGCCCAGGTCCATTATCCCTTCGAGCAGGGCGAGTGGTTCGACCATCATTTCCCCGGCGATTTCATCGTGGAGTACATCGGCCAAACCCGCGGGTGGTTTTATACGCTGCACGTTCTGGCCGCAGCCTTGTTCGACCGCCCCGCGTTCGGGACGTGCATGGCCCACGGGATCCTGCTGGGCGACGACGGCCAGAAGCTGTCGAAGCGGCTGCGCAACTACCCCGATCCCGAGGCCATGTTTTTGAAGCACGGGGCCGACGCCATGCGCTGGTCCCTGCTGTCGTCGGCGGTGCTGCGGGGCGGGGACATGGCGGTGCGGGAGCAGGGGATGCGTGACGCGGTCCGCTCGGCCATCCACCCGCTGTGGAACGCCTGGTACTTCTTCACCCTGTATGCCAACGCAGACGGCGTGAAGGCGGACACGGCCCGGACGTCGGTGACGGGCGTGCTCGACCGTTACGTGCTGGCCAAGCTGCAACAGGCGGTGGCGGCAGTCACCGGGGCCATGGACAACTACGACGTGTCCGGGGCCTGCCTGGCCGTCGAGGCGTTCCTCGACGCCCTGACCAACTGGTACATCCGCCGCAGCCGGGACCGGTTCTGGGGCACCTCGGCCGGCACGTCGGCCGGCACGTCGGCCGGCGCCTCGGCGGCAGCGGGCGCCAGCGATCAGCAGGATGCCTTCGACACCTTGGGCACGGTGTTGGAGGTGCTGTGCCGGACCACCGCTCCCTTACTCCCCCTCCTGGCCGAGTCGGTCTGGCGGGACCTCACCGCAGGCGAGAGCGTCCATCTGACCGACTGGCCCGACGCCACCGAACTGCCCCGCGACCCGGAGCTGGTGGCGGTCATGGACCGGGTCCGCCAGGTGTGCTCGGCCGTCCACTCGGTCCGCAAGGCCCAGGGCCTCAGGGCCCGCCTCCCGCTGGCTTCGGTCACCGTGGCGGCGGCCGACGCGGCCTCGCTCGCCCCCTTCGAGGACCTGATCAAAGATGAGGTCAACGTCAAGTCGCTGCGCCTCACGTCCTCGGTAGGCGATGTCGCCGACCAGGTGCTCACCGTGGTGTTCCGCATCGCCGCCCCCCGGTTGGGCCCCCTCACCCAAAAGGCCGCCGCCGCGGCCCGCACCGGGGACTGGGAGGTGCTGGGCGCAGGCCGGGCGCGGGTGGGGCCGGCCCAGCTGGAGCCGGGCGAATGGGAGCTTCGCTTGACCCCCCGGGCTCCCGACGTCAGCCGGGTGCTGCCGGGCGAGGACGGCGTGATCGTGCTCGACGTCGATCTCACCAGCGAGCTGGAGGCCGAGGGTCAAGCTCGCGATGTGGTCCGCCTGGTCCAGCAGGCCCGGCGGGAGCTGGGCCTCAGGGTGACCGACCGCATCGTCCTGGCCGTGAGGGCCCCGCTCGATGTGGCCCCGGCGTTGGTGGCCCACCAGGGCCGGATCGCCGAGCAGGTGCTGGCGGTCTCCGTGCAGATCGAAGGGGTCGAGACGATCGAGGCCGACGAGCCTGCGCCCGTGACCACCGCGGTCGGGGGCGTGCTGTCCAATGGGCGGGCCGTGCGCTTCACCATCCACGCGGTCGGCACCGCCCCGGGTGACTGACCAGCTGCCTCCCTGGTCGATCTACTTCTCGGTCATCCGGAGTAGGCGCTGGATGCGGTTGAGCACGGTGGACCGGTTGGCCCCCTGCTCTTCGTGCTGGGCGACCAGTTCCAGCTCGTCGGGCTGGAGTTGGGACAGCAGTGGGAGTATCTCGGCCACCCGAAGATCGTCATAGTCGGCGATCGGGAAGCTGTCGTCGTCCGCCTCGAGGGGAGCCTCCCCCTCCGGCGCCGGTACCTCCTCCTCTTCCGGTGCCGGTACCGCGCCTCCGGCGGCGGCCGCGGCTTCGGCCTCGTCGTAGGCATCCAGAATTGCGTCGATCCGGGCGAGAATGGCGACCCGGCCGAGATGGGCATCCTCGAAGTCCCCGACCTCGTCGAGCTCGTCGTAATCCAACTCGCCCAGGAGGGGCAGGATCTCGTTGACCGTGAGCAGCTCGTAGTCGGCGATGGGCAACCCGGCCGCGTCGACGTAGGCGGGCTCTTGGGCTTCCTCGGCCGGCTCCGTCCCGACGGGGGCGGTCTCGTCCGCCACCGGTACCTCCCATCCCGGGGGGGCGGCCGCGGGGGCCAGCAGGGCGTCGATGCGGTACAGGATGGCAGCTCGGCCCCGGTGGGCATCCTCGTAGCCGCGGAGGTCCTCCAACTCGTCGTCATCGAGCTGGTCCAGCAGGGGCAGGATTTCGCCCTGGGTCAAGTCGTCGTAGTCGGCGATGGGAAGGTCGTCCCACCCGGCCGGTCCTTGCGCCCCGGTGGGCACGGGGGCCTCGGGCTCAGGGGGCTCGGGCTCGAGGGTTTCGGGCTCGAGGGTTTCGGGCCCGGGGGTTTCGGGCCCGGGGGCTGCGGGCTCGGTACCGCCTCCTGCGACCGGTGGCTCGGGCTCTTCAGGAGCAAGCAGGGCGTCGATACGGAAGCGGACCGCCACGCGGGCTCGGTTGGCGTCCTCGTAGTCACGCAACTGCTCCAGCTCGTCGTCGTCCAACTGGTCCAGCAGGGGCAAGATCTCACTCACGGCCAAGGTGTCGTAGTCGGGGATGGGCAACCACATCGTGGGCGTTCCAGGCGCGTCCGGGCCGGGTGCGGGCGCCGGGGGCTCGGGTTCCATTTCGAGCGCGGCTGTCGTGGGGATGGCCGGCGCCGGTGCCTCGGGGGCGGCCGACGTCGGTGCGGGCGCGGGCGATGAGGGCCCGGCCGCCCCGCCTGCCAGTTGCGCGTCGATCTGGTTGAGGACGGCGCTCCGGGCTCTCCCGACCTGCTCGTACTCCCGCACCAGCCGGAGCTCCTCGTCGTCGAGCTCGGGGAGCAAGACGAGTATCTGGTACACCCGCAGTTCGTCGTAGTCGGCCACTGACAGGTTCGCCAGTTCCTCCAGACCCCCCCCGACCGGCTCGGGCGCGCCCTCCAACAGGGCGTCGATCCGGTACAGGATGGTGGCCCGGTCCCGACCGGCCTCCTCGTACTCCCGGACCTCCCGCAACTCGGTCCCGTCCAGCTCGCCCAGCAGTGGCAGGATCTCCGAGACGCCGAGGAAGTCGTAGTCGGAAATCGGGAGGTGGGCGCCACGCGAGGCAGGTGTGGCCGCCGCCTCCGCGGCGTCGGCACCCTCGTCACTGGGCCCGCCTGCGCCGCTGGTCCCGCCTGCGTCGCTGAGCCCGCCTGCGTCGCTGAGCAGGGCGTCGATGCGCCCGACGATGGCGACGCGCTTCCGGTTGGATTGCTCGTAGGCCCGGACCTTCGCCAGTTCGTCGTCGTCGAGCTCGGGCAACAGGGGAATGATCTCCACCACCCGGAGGTCGTCGTAGTCCTCGATCGGGAAGGGCAGGTCATCGTCCCAGCCGCCCGCCTCGGCAGCATCGGCGTCATCCACCGCCACCGCCACCGCGACCGGCGCC
>JALYXV010000331.1 GCA_030947025.1 Actinomycetota bacterium
CTGCAACCATACGGTCACCTTCGACCACCAGAATTCTCACGACGACACCCCTTCACCTGTTCGATCAATCAGCGAGGGCGTTTGCGACGCCCGATCCTGGCGACCCTTGCCCAACCTGCCCGACTTCCGGCTACCGACCACCATCCCGGCCCCTACGCTGGAACTGGTGGAAAAAGGGTAGCTTAGGAATCCTGTCGGGTTTGGACGTTTCGGTCGCATTAGACCAAATTTTCGGCAAAATTGGTCCGTTCGTACCCTCACAGACGAGGTTCGTCATGGCTTTCCACGCTCTTCTGTGTCGCTAACCAGGCGGTGGGCGCTTGGTTCGAGGCTTCGTGCGGGACCCCCCGGATGCCCGGCCCCGGCATCGAGCGCCCGCGCAGATACCCCTTGAGACCCTCGGAAGATGCACGCTGGTTGGATGGTATCGTGCCCCATCCGCATCAAGGACGGGTTGGTGTGAACAAGACCGACAAGACGTGGCAGTACTACGGCGAGATCGACCCGTACTTTGGCGTACTCACCCACGATGAGTTCAGGAAAGAAAACCTCGGCGACGAGGCCAAAGCCGCCTTCTTCGAATCGGGCGAGAAGTACATCGAAAACGTCCTCACTGCTGTTCGGGACCACCTTGATGAGCATTTCGTACCATCCCGGGCGCTCGACTTCGGTTGTGGCGTCGGGCGGCTAACGCTTCCGGTGGCTCGGAGGTGCGCGACGGTTGTCGGTATCGACATCTCGACCTCCATGCTCGCCGAAGCCCAAAGAAACGCAGATCAGGCGGGGATCTCGAATATCGATTTCGTCACGAGTGACGACGCCTTGAGCCAGGTAAGGGGCACATTCGATTTTATACATTCCTTCATCGTATTTCAGCACCTATCCCCGGACCGCGGACAAGCAATCGTGGGAAACATGGTCGAGAAATTGCGCGACGGTGGCGTGGGGGTTCTCCACTTTACCTATGCGAATTCCACGACGACGCCGCCGCCAACCTTTCGCCGTGCCCTGACGGGAGGCTACGCCAAGCTGCCGTTGCTTTATGGCCTCCGAAACCTGGCAAAAGGCGCAGCCTTTGGTCGGCCGCCGATGGAGATGAATCTCTACAATCTCAACAACCTGCTCCGCTTGCTGCAGGAATCCGGCTGCCACGACGTACACGTTCGGTTCACCGAGGCGAGCCATTTCGGTTTCCCGGTGTACGGCGCCGTCCTCTACTTCTTGAAGAAGCGACTTGACGTGACGACTCACCATTGACCGCCGCTGCGCCCGCGCGGGACAGACACGGAATCTACTTGCGGGCCAACCACAGTTCGGCCCGGTACGCCTCCAGGCGCTGGACGAGTTCGCCGGGACGAGCCAGGGCGGGCAGGTGGCCGCCGGCCATCTCGTCGGGGACAATCCCCAGCCGGTCCCGCACGACCCGCCGTTGAAACTTGGCCGGAAAGAACCGGTCGTCGCGGCACAGCAGGAACCGGGTTGGCACGTTCGGCCAAGCACCGAGCGGCCACGGCTTCTCGAACGGCGTACCGGACTGCTCACGGACATGCTCGAGCGACTGACGAGCCAACTCGGGCGGTAGGTCGTGGGCGAACACGACGGCCGGGTCAAAGGGATCGGGGAGCTCATGGCCGGTGTTGGCCCACCACTCCCCCGGTGACTCGCCCGGACGCGGCGTCATGGCCGCAAGGAGGACCAGCAGCGCCACCGGAAGCCGATCGCAGACCAGCGGTGCGGTGAAACCGCCCAGCGACTGGGCGACCAGGATCAGGGCGCCCCGGTCCCGGGCGGAATCCACCACGACGGCGGCGTACTCCTCCAGCCCGGCCGCGTTGTCCTCGCATGGGAGGTCGACCGCCACGACGTCGTGGCCGAGCGCCCGAAGCTTCGGTGCGACCAGGTGCCAGTACCAGGAGTCGGACCCGGCACCGTGAATGAGAACGTAGGTAGCCATGGCGAGACAGACGCTCCGGTCCGACCCAACTCATCGGCCGGTGGGACACATCGCGGCGCGACTGGATGCCGATCTGGTCACCCGCCCGCGGGCCGATGGCCGGGCTATTGGTGCCACACGTGGACGACGGACAGCGGTACGCGCTCTGGCTCGGGAGGCAGTTGGCCGCCGAAGATCTCACGCAGAAGACCGTGCACGACTGGGTGAAGGCGCTCTTCGACGAAGCGATCGCAGACTTCCTCTGACTCCCACACGTCGATGTAGTGCAGGCCGCCCTCGGGGCGGGCGACGGCAATGTGGGTGATGAGTCCCTTCGGAGGCTCGTCGCCGAGGCCGTCGGTGACCCGCTGATAGAAGGCTGCGTCGATCGGAACGTCCTGGGTGAATGCGTAGGTCATGCCGGCCGTCCTCCTGTAGTTGATCCGAATGGTATTCGGAGCAATAATCTAACACTTGGGACCGGAGGTCAAGCCGCGCACCTACAACTCGGCCGCTCGCCTGGCGCGGTCGGGCGAGACACGGCAGCGGATCGTCGAGGCGGCACGCGACCTCATGGTGGTCAACGGCTATCGGGCCACGACCATCGCCGCCATCGCGGCCAGAGCCGAAGTGAACGTCGACACCATCTACCAGCTGGTCGGTCGCAAGCCCGAGCTGTTACGGGAGCTCATCGAGCGGGCCATCTCCGGCACCGACCGGGCTGTTGTGGCCGAGGAACGCGACTACGTGAAGGCGATACGATCCGAGCCCGATCCCGCCCAGAAGCTCGCTATCTACGCCCGTGCGGTGTGCCAGACCCAGACTCGCATGGCGCCGCTCTTCCTGGCGCTGCGGGACGCTTCTTCGACCGAGCCGGAAGCCCAGGCGGTGTGGCAGGAGATCAGCGGGCGCCGGGCCGACAACATGCGCAAGCTTGCCCGCGACCTGCGGGACGCGGGCGGCCTGCGCTCGGATCTGTCGATCGACGAAGCGGCCGACGTGATCTGGGCCACGAACAGCTCCGAGCTCTTCGTCCTGCTCACCGTGGAACGGGGCTGGTCGCCCGGCCGGTTCGAGCGGTGGCTGGCCGACACCTGGCGTCGTCTCCTGCTCGGCTGACCGATCGGCTGGCCGACACCTGGCGTCGCCTCCTGCTCGGCTGACCGATCGGCTGGCCCATCAGCTCAACGTCCTGGCGTACTCGGAGGCCCCCTCGTTCCGCCTCACGGCCATGGTCTATCCCTCCCGGCGGGCGGCGGGCTCGAGCGGCTCAACCGTGCCACCTCTTGGGCTTACAACTTCCCTTGCTGCTGTGGATCACGCGAGCGCGTGGTTCGGGCCGCCTCAGGCGCCGAGTCAGCCCGGCTGGCGACGGCTGAGTACACCGCCTCGTACCGTTCGACCATGGTGGCAATGGTGAAGCGGGCCTCGGCCGCGGCTCGGCATGCGGCCGGTTCGATCGCGTCAACGTCAGCCAGCGCCGCCACCAAGCCATCGAGATCGTCGCGCACGAAACCCGTTAACCCGTCGTCCACGATCTCGGGCACCGAGCCCCTGCGGAAGCCCGCCACGGGCGTGCCGCAGGCCAATGACTCGATCATGACGAGGCCAAATGGCTCATGCCAGCGGATCGGCATGAGCGTGCACGTGGCGGCGCCGAAGATCGCCGCCTTGTCCGAGACGGACACCTCACGGACCAGTTCCACGTCGACATCGGGTGTGAGCAGCGGCTTGACCTGGGTCTCGAAATAGTGCTGCTCGGCCGGCTCGGCCATCTTGGACACCATGACGAGCCGTCGCCCGAGCCGGCGGGCAATCTCAACCGCCCGGTCGGGGCCTTTGTCCGGCGACATTCGGGCGAAGAACAGCAGATACCCCTCCTTGTCGGACCGGTACGGGTAGCTGGTCACGTCGATGCCGTGATGGATCGTGGCGGCGTAGCGCAGCTCCGGCATTGTCTGACGCTGATACTCGCTGATGGCCACGAAGTGGAGCCGGTCGGATATCAGCTGGTACAGCGCCCGCACATCAGAATCGAACGGCACGTGCAGTGTGTGTACGACATTGTCGCAGGGCAAGAGTGAGCCGAGCGCCGGGCCCATCGGATACGTATGGTCATGGACAACGTCGAAGCCGGAGGTTCGGGCCGAGTCGTAGGCATGAAGTACGTGCGGGAGTCCGGCGTACGGTTCGCTGACGATGCGGGCGGTACCCAGTGAAGTTTCGTAATAGCTCTCGAGGCGGGCCGTGGTGCACGAGTCTCCGGGCGCGAACAGCGTGACGTCATGGCCCCGACGGACGAGCTCTTCGGTCAGGCTGCTCACGACCAGCTCGGTGCCCCCGTAGTGGCGGGGTGGCGTCGGCGCCCAGCACGTCGAAATCTGTGCGATTCTCATAGTAGCCTTCCGCGGTTGTCGTCCTGGACGGTGCCCTATCCCGCCGTACCCGGGCGACGGGGCTCTTTCACGATCTGAACGCTGGACGGAAGGCCGTCAATGGCCACTTGCCCGTTGATGGTCACGCGCATCCTCTCGTTGGCCAATGGTATGCCTTCGACGTGTAGGGAGGTGATCTGCTCGGGGAGGGTGGGCGCCAACCAGATCTGTCCGTGGGGAACCCAGGGATCGAGCCGCAACAGGGTGCGCAGGAAGAGGAAGGGTGAGGCGGCCGCCCATGCCTGGGGTGAGCACGAGGTCGGATAGTCGATCGGTGCGGGTAGGGGTCCTCGGTCCAGCCCGGCGAACAACTCGGGCAGCACGCCTCCACCCGCGCTGGCCGCATCGACCATCGCCATGATGACTCGGTGGGCTTCGTCCACGAAGCCATACCGCATCAGGCCGGACGCGATGATGGCATTGTCGTGGGGCCACACCGAGCCCGCGTGGTAGCTGAAGGGGTTGTACGACGTCATGGACGCGGCCAACGTGCGGATGCCCCACCCCGTGAACATGTCGTCCGAGAGGAGGTGGGCAGCCACCTGAGGGGCTTTGCTCTCGTCGACAATTCCGGTCCACAAACAATGTCCCATGTTGGAAGCGAGGGCGTCGATGGGGCGCTTGTCGCCGTCGAGTCCGAGCGCGAACCAGCCCCGATCTTCCAGCCAGTAGTCACGGTTGAAGGCGGCCTTCAAACTCTGCGCTTTGGCGCGATAACGCCCTGCCACCTCCATGTCTCCGACCTCCTCGGCGAAATACGATCGGGCCAGATAAGCCGAGTACACGTACCCCTGGACCTCGCAGAGAGCGACCGGCCCCCTGGGAAGGCGACCGTCGGCGAAGCGGATGGCGTCCCAAGAGTCCTTCCACCCCTGGTTGGCCAGGCCCCTCTCTCCGGCTCGCATGTATTCGACGTAGCCGTCGCCGTCACGGTCGCCGTACTCCTCGATCCAGCCCATGGCACGATCGACATTCGGTGCCAGTTCCTCGACCGCCTGGCGCTCGAGGCCCCAGCGTCGGAGTTCGCCCAGCAGCATGACGAACAGTGGGGTGGCGTCGATGCTCCCGTAGTAGACGGTGCCTCCCTCCAGCGACAGATCGGCTGACTCGGCAAAGCGGATCTCATGCAGGATGCGCCCGGGCTCCTCGTCGGTCGCGGGGTTTACCGCCCGACCCTGGAAGCGGGCAAGCGTCTGGAGGACGCCCAAGGCGAGGCTGGGGTCCACGATGAGGGCCATCCACGCGGTGAGAAGGGAATCGCGGCCGAAGAGTGTCATGAACCAGGGAGCGCCCGCGGCGACGATCGTCCGGTCGGGGTAATCCGGGTCGCTCATTCGCAGTGCGCCCAGTTGCTCGGCGCCCCGGACAAGGGACTGGCGGAATTCCTCGTGGTCACTCTCGATGACCGGCACTTGGCTTCGCCACGCACGGTGGCGCTGGGCGGGCACCGCCTCCTCGACCGGCTGGCCACATCGGTAACGAGGCTCAATGGTCGTTTCGTCCGCCAGCGCGCTGAACTCGAAGCAGACCCGCCACTCCTCCCTCGGTCCGATCGTGGGATGGAACCGGAACATGCGCCCAGATTCGTCCACCTCCGCAACTTGGCTGGACGAGATGCGCACTCCGTACCGATTGGCCCCGTCATCCGCAGTAATGGTGGCGAAATCAGCGCCGGCATGGAAGACCCCGTCTTCCGGAGTTGAGCGCACCCTTCCTTCTTTTACATCAAAAATCGTGGCGAAATCGGCGGCCGCCGTCATAGCCACCTCGCAGCTCTGAGCCTCGTCACCGAAATTAGTCAACACGATGTCCTCCCGCATCCCCCGCCCAATGAAGCGGGAGCGGAAGATGACAAGGGTGCTGTCGGCTCGGCCCGGTGCCGGGCGCAGGTGTGACACGAAGACGGCACTGAATGGGTTGAGCAACTGGGCGCCGAGCGGTTGGGGCATGGCACCGTTGATGTGCAGCCGCAACGACGAAAGGAAGCGGAGGTCCCGAAAGAACAACCCTTCCGGGAGCCCGCTCAACACATCTCCCGACCGTTCGGAGATGCAGAAGGTCCAGCCCTCCAGCAGCGTTACCATTCCGCTCGGCTGGCGCAGCAGCGCCGGCTGCAGCAGTGGCGTCTCCGCCGTTGTCCAGGGGTTCGACATGCCACGTCAGCCTACGAGCGCCATGAGTGCCAGTTTTCCGCTCCCGCCGGCCGCCGGCGGATCGTGTAGCCGTCCGGACGCCGGGTGCAGCTTCTCTGACAGGGACCCGAGAGAGGGGCCACCACCCACGGCCCGTGCCCGTGGGGCAGACTGGGTGAGACATGACAAACGGCGGTGCCTCCCGAGTCCGCCCTGGTGCCGCTGCCTGCGTCCTCACGTTGGCCATCACCCTGGCTGCGTGCGGCGGCTCCGGCGGTAGCGGCACGCCTGCCACGACGCCATCCGCCACCTCGATCACGACGACCTCGATCACGACGACCTCGATCACGGCGACCTCGATCACGACGACCTCGATCACGGCGGCGTCGGCCCCAACCGTGGCGCCGACGAGGCCGCTAGGGCCCGAGCGGGTGCCGATTCCCGGCGGCCCGGCTCTTGGACCGGTCGGGACCAACCGGTACCCCCAGACAATCGACGGTATCCAATGCCAGGCCTCGGAGCAGGTCGTCTACCACATCCACGCCCACCTCTCGATCTTCGTCGACGGCCAGCCCCGCCAGGTCCCCAAAGGGATCGGGATCGGACCTCCGACCGAGGTGACCGAGACCCCGAGCGGCGGCTTCGTCTCGGGCGGGAGCTGCTTCTACTGGCTGCACACCCACGCGGACGACGGCATTGCCCACATCGAGTCGCCCACCCAAAAGCTGTACACGCTGGGCCAGTTCTTCGACGTGTGGGGTCAGCCACTGGCGGTCGACCAAGTCGGGCCGGCCACCGGGAAGCTGACGATCTTCGTCGACCGCCAACCCTTCGCCGGCAACCCCCGAGACATCGAGCTGAAGTCCCATGGCGAGGTACAGCTCGATGTCGGCACGGTCGTGCCGCCCCAACCCCTCGTCGACTGGACCCAAGCCGGCCTGTAGATGCCTCCCGCGGGTGGTGTTGACACGTAACCATTTGGTCACCTATTATCATCCTGTGCAGGGCGATGACGACGACGACCGGGTCTTCCGGGCACTGGCGGACCCGACCAGACGGCTCCTGCTCGACCGGCTCTTCCAACGAGACGGCCGGACCCTTGGCGACCTTGAAGGGCAGGTGGAGATGACCCGCTTCGGTGTGATGAAGCATCTCCGGATCCTGGAGGAAGCGGGGCTCGTCATCACACGACGCTCGGGACGGGAGAAGCTCCATTTTCTCAACCCGGTCCCGATCCGACTGATCCACGACAGGTGGATCGACAAGTACACCGAGCGCCACGTTTCGGCCCTCACCGACCTCAAATCCCAACTGGAGGAATCACCATGACGTCCACCGATACCCCGGCCATCACGACCACCCAGGTGTACCGCGTCTTCATCAAAGCGCGGCCCGAGCAGATATGGGACGCCATCACCAAGCCCGAGTTCACGGCCCGCTACTTCCACGGCGCCCAGGTTCAGACGACGGCCGAAGTGGGCACACCGATCCGCTACTACGCCCCCGACGGTACGACCCTCTGGGGCGACGACGTGGTCTTCGAGTCCGATCCGCCTCGCCGCCTGGTCGTGAGCTGGCACGCCCTGTGGGATGAGGAGACGGCCCTCGAGCCTCCGAGCCGGGTCACCTGGGAAATCGAAGAACGCGAGGGCTTCTGCCTGCTCACCGTCGTTCATGACCGCCTGGACGAGTCGCCGGTGACGGCGCAGCACGTGTCGGGCCAGGGCTGGATAATGGTCCTGAGCGGCATGAAGACGCTGCTGGAGACGGGCCAGGTCCTGAACCCCGCGCTGGCCTGACCGCCGGCCGTCCGGGAGGGGTGCCGGGAGGGTGCCGTCTGCCATCCTCTCGGCATGTCCAACATCTTCACCCCCGTCCTCCACCCGAGGATCAGGCAGCGCAAGGACGAGAACCCGGTCAAGGTGGCCGATGGGCTCCCGACCACCAGGCCGCTCGACCGTTTCAACGCCTGGTTGGCCGTCAAGATCACCTCCGGCGTGGGCACCATGTGGTGCGCTTACGCCTTTGCCGGCATCGCCCTCATCTCCCTTCCGTCGGTGCTCAAGTCGGGAGACCTGATCGCGATTGTCGCCTGGGTCGCCCAGACGTTCCTGCAGTTGGTGCTGCTCAGCATCATCATCGTGGGCCAGAACGTTCTGGCCGCGGCCAGCGACAAACGGGCCGAGGCCACGTTCGAGGATGCCGACGCGGTATTGCACACCGCCCTGCAGATCCAAGAGCACCTACTGGCCCAGGACGCCGTGTTGGAGCGGCTGGTAGGGAGATCACCGACCTGAGAGCAGGCGGGGGGAAACCTCCCCGGGTTGATGATCAGCGTCGCCGGGCGATTCGGGCGTTACTGCGGGAGCGGCTCCCCGGCCACCAGGCGCAGGGGAACGACGCCGGCCCACACCGGCCACGAAAGGTCGGCCTCATCATCCAGCGGCCCGCCCATTCGGATCTTGGCCGACACCTCGATCAGTGGGATCGCCAGCACCAACGTGGCGCGCAGCTCGGCCTCGGTGGGGGGGCGGGCGACCGCGGCCCGTCCGGGCGCGGCCCGCTCGACGATCTCGTCGAGGGCCAAGCGCTTCTCGCCCGAATCCTTGGTTCGCTCCGTCGCTAGGTACCGGTCGCCGGTGGCCATGGGGCGCACGGTACCGAACCGAACCGCCGCCCCGATCGGGAATTTCGGGCATGTCGCGCCGACCTGAACGCGCCATCTATCTGTGCGCTATCGGTGCGCAGGTCCTTAGCGACCCTCGACCACGCCGGCCGGCTCCAAGTGTTCGAACGGCCACCGTTCCGCGTCGGCCCACAGGCGCTCGAGGTCATAGAACCTGCGCACCTCGTCCAGGAACACATGAACGACGAAATCGCCGTAGTCCATCAGGATCCAGCGGGCGTCGTCAAAGCCCTCAATGCGCAGCGGCGGGGGGCCTCCCTCGGTCTTGACCTTCTCCTCGACCTCTTCGGCGATCGTGCGTACCTGCCGGGTATTGGTGCCACTCGTGATCACGAACGCATCGGTGATCTTGAGCAGCGGCTCGACCGCGAGGATCACAGTGTCCTCGCCTTTCTTGGCCGCGGCGGCGCGCGCCGCGACAACGCTCAGCTGGCGCACGTCGTCGATCGAAGGCCGGAAGGTCACGGGCGACTCCCTTGGGTCATGTCACATCTCCTTTGGTCAGTACTGAAAGGATGGCCGTCCCGGCGCGGTACAGCCCCTGATTTCCCACTCCGCCCCCGGTGGCCAGCCACTGCTGGGCCAGCACGGCGACGGTGACGACCAGGGCCAGCACCATCAGGACCACCACCAGCATCTGCTGGCGGCCCAGCCGGAGTCGCTCCTGGCGCCGCCGCTGGCGCTCGCCTGTTCCCACGGGGGGTAGAGCGATCGCCTCGGGCCGGGCCGGGGGAGCCGTGGTCATCTGCCAGTAGCGTACAGACCCCTGGCTCGCAAACAGTGCACCGCCGCCTCGGGCACCAAATAGTCCAGCGGGCGGCCCGTGGCGGCCCGCTCCCGCAAGTCGGTACTGGAGATCTCGAGGTTGGGAACGGTCACCTCCTCGACCCGCCACCCGAACCCGTCCAGTCCCGCGGGCCGGCCCGCTCCCGGCCGGTTGACCACCACCAAGGTGGCCAGCCCCCGCATCTCCTCCCACCGGTCCCACGTGGTCAGCTCGGCCGCCACGTCCCAGCCCACGATCAGGAACAGCTCGGCCCGGGGATTGGTCTCGGCCAGCTGGGCCAGGGTGTCGGCGGTGTACGAATCGCCCCCCCGGTCGATTTCGAGCCGCCCGGCCTCGAGCCCTTCCACGTCGCCCACGGCCGCCGCGACCAGGGCGAAGCGGTCCTCGGCCGAGGTGACGCTGCGCTGGCCGATCTTCTGCCAGGGCGAGTTGGCCACCATCAGGATGACCCGGTCGAGGCCGAGGTCGTGGCGGGCGTTGACGGCGGCGACCAGATGTCCGACGTGGATGGGGTCGAAGGTACCCCCCAACACGCCGATCCGTTCCCCCGCCACCCCAGGATTCCCGGCTACTTCCCGGCCATGGCCGCGACCACCGGTGCGAAGTCCTCGATGTTCTCGTCGTGGACCACCCAGTAGCTGAAGCCGTACTCCTCCCGGCGGGCCATCAGGATCTCGCAGATCTCCGGGACCGTGCCGACTAGGGCGATCGGCGTCTCGGCCACCTCGTCGGGCGTCAGCTCGAACAGCGGCGCGGCATCCTCGATGAACCGTTCGCGGTGTTCGGTCACCTGCACCGCGAAGGTGAGGACCTGGAACTCCAGCTCATCGACGCGGTCCCCGGCCGCCTCCCGGACCCACGCCACCCGTTCCCGGAACCGAGCGGCGGTGGCCGACTTGGCCGTGGCCAGCCCGACCACACCTTCGGCCAGGCTGGGACTGAAACCGACGATGTCGGCCTCTCGCGCCGCGACCTGCAGGATCCGCTTGCCCCCGCCTCCGATGAGGATGGGCGGATGGTCCGTTCCCGCCGGCAGTGGCACCCCCTGGGCCCGGTGGACCGTGTAGTAACGCCCCGACCGGGTCGACTCGCCCGTCGACCACATGTCCTTCATGATCTGCAGCCCCTCGACCAGCCGGTCGATCCGCACGCTGGGGGGGTCCAGAGGAATGCCGGTTTGTTCGTAGTCGGCGCGCAACCACCCGGCGCCGAGGCCGCACTCCACCCGTTCCTCGCTCACGATCACCAGCGTCGCCACCTCGCGAGCCAGGACGACCGGGTGGCGGTAGTCGTTGTCGAACACGAGCGATCCCACCCGCAGGGTCGTCGTGGCCTCCGCCGCTGACGTCAGGGCGACCAGGGGCGCCCACTGGTGGCCGAAGTGGTCGGGCAGGAACAGCGCCGAGTACCCCAGGTCCTCGATCTGGCGCGCCTTGGCGCGCCAATCGGCCCCTTCACCAGCCCCGGAGAGCTGCACCGCGAATCGGAACGGTTGCACGGCGGGAGCGTAGTTCGGATACTGCGTTGCCCTTGGCCCGCCGCTGCGCCACGCTGTTGGGGTGGACCCGACCTGGACTCCGAGCTCGTGGCGTGACCTTCCGGCCGCCCAGCAACCCGATTGGCCCGACCTGGCCGCCCTGGAACAGGTCGGAAAGCAATTGTCGACGCTGCCGCCACTGGTCTTCGCCGGTGAGGCGCGGCGCCTCCGCTCCGCCCTGGCCCAAGTGGCGGCCGGCCGCGCTTTTCTCCTCCAAGCTGGTGACTGCGCCGAATCGTTCGCCGACTTCACCGCCGACGCCATCCGCGACAAGCTCAAGGTCATCCTCCAGATGGCCGTGGTGCTGACCTACGGGTCGGGCGTGCCGGTCGTGAAGCTGGGCCGCATCGCGGGCCAGTTCGCCAAGCCCCGCTCGTCGCCGACGGAAGTGGTCGGTGGGGTGGAGCTGCCCAGTTTCCGAGGTCACCTGGTAAATGACGACGCTCCTACCTGGGAGGCCCGCGTGCCCGACCCGGCCCGGATGCTGTCGGCCTACCACCAGTCGGCCTCCACCCTCAATCTGCTTCGAGCGTTCACCATGGGAGGTTTTGCCGACCTGTCGCACGTGCACAGGTGGAACCAGCAGTTCGTGGCGTCGAGCAGCCAAGGCAAGCGGTATGACGCCATTGCGGGCGAGATCGGCCGGGCGCTGCGGTTCATGGAGGCGTGCGGGATCGACCTGGAAGGGGAGGCGACGCTGCACCAGGTGGAGTTCTGGACCAGCCACGAGGCCTTGATCCTCGGCTACGAGGAGGCGCTGACCAGACAGGACTCGCTCTCCGGAGACTGGTACGACTGCTCGGCCCACCTGCTCTGGGTGGGCGAGCGCACCCGGCAGCTGGGCGGGGCCCATTTGGCGTTCCTCTCCGGCGTGGGTAACCCGGTCGGCTGCAAACTGGGGCCGGCCGCGACGGTCGACCAGGTACTCGGCATCTGCGCCGTGCTGGACCCGCACCGCACGCCCGGGCGGTTGATGCTGATCGCCCGCATGGGCGCGGGGCGCACCCCCGAGCGCTTGCCCCCCCTGCTGCGGGCGGTGCGGGCCGCCGGCCACCCGGTGGTGTGGACGTGCGACCCGATGCACGGCAACACCTTCGCCAGCCCGGGCGGGCGCAAGACTCGGCGGTTCGACGATGTGCTCACCGAGATCGGCGAGTTCTTCGCCGCGTGCCGGGCCGAGGGGGCATGGCCGGGCGGGGTGCATGTCGAGCTCA
Source organism: Actinomycetota bacterium (assembly GCA_030947025.1). Taxonomy (GTDB): domain Bacteria; phylum Actinomycetota; class Acidimicrobiia; order Acidimicrobiales; family Palsa-688; genus JALYXV01. Next base: position 12,725 of record JALYXV010000331.1, read on the forward strand.
CGGGAGACGACGTCACCGAGTGCCTGGGCGGGGCCGAGGAGATCCTGGAGGGCCAACTCGACACCCGGTACACCACCGCCTGCGACCCTCGGCTCAATGCCCGCCAGTCGCTCGACCTGGCCTTCCAAGTGGCGGAGTTGCTGCGCGCCTAGCAATTCCGTAAAAACCCGCATTCCGGCCTCCCGCCCGGAGGGATTAAGTTGGCGTGCCGTGATGCAACCTGGGGCACTGCACCGCGATTTGGGCCGTCCGCAACCCGGCAACCGACCAAAGCCGGCCCGCACGCCCCACGGAGCGACGTCCGACGAAGGGCTGCGCCGTGGCGCCGCCCAGTGCTAGCAGCGGTGCTAGCACCAGTGCTAGCGACACAGCTGCCGGTGGGGCCTCTACCCAGCCCGCGGCCCCACCCGAATGGACGACGCGGTACCACGAGTATCTGGCCCGGACCGCGGGCCGGTCGAAGCACAACCACGATCTCTACCGGCAGGTCACGGCCCGCGTGGCCGCGGGCGAGCTTGCGCCCACGACCCTCGATGGCCGGCTGAACAGCTTTCTCCAGCTCCACGGCACCGAGTACGCCAACAAGTTGGCGGAGATGAGCATGCGGTTCCTGACCGGCGTGGTCCAAGCCGGCACCACCTACTCCTACGAGCTGGTGGACCGAATCATTCCCGGGGCCGTGACCGCCCCGGAAGGGGGACCGCCCACGTTCGACCCGGCCGACTGGGCGGACTGGTTCGCACGGCTCAACGACTACGCCACCCGAGAAAGTGCGGCCGTCACCGAGGCCGTCCGTGACGTCCTGGACCGGGTGGCCCGCGGGGAACTGGTACCGCAGCGGGTCCAGGAGGCCGCGGCCAGCCACCGCCGGGAACAGCTTCCCGGCAGCGTCGCCCGCATGGTGGCCTTGTACTTCGACCTCCTGTCGGGCCTCGACGACCTGAACTCGGGATTCGGAGAGGAGTACCTCGGTTCGGTGTTGGCCGGCGACCAGCCGGAACAATTCTCCCTCAAGCTCCGGGGCCGCCTCGGTGAGACAGCCGTCGTCCGGCTGGGCGTGGCCAACACCGAGGCCGGGGCCACCTCGGTGCGCTGCGTGGTCACCGATGTCCGCCGGGCCGACGGCATTGGGCCGGCGTTCGAACCGGATCTCACCATCACGCCGGAACGATTCGAACTTGCTGCGGGCGAGGAGACGGGCGTGGTCCTCTCCTTGCGTCTGGGCGACGGGGCTTACGAGCCCGGCCCGCTCTACGTCGGCACCCTGCATGTGCTCACCCCGGGCGAGACACTGCTCGAAGTGCCGCTGCGAATCCGGGCGACCGCGCCGCTGCCCGCGCCATGACCACGGCCCGAGACGAGCCCATTGCCATCATCGGAATGCGGGGCCGCTTCCCCGGATCCGAGGACCTCGACAGTTTCTGGCGGAACCTGGCCGACGGGATCGAGTCGATTACCCCGCTCAGCCCCGAGGACATACGGGCAGCCGGGGTGCCCGACCACATCGCCCGGCTCCCCGGGTACGTCAATGCCGCCCCGCTGCTCGGCGACGTCGACCTGTTCGACGCCGGTTTCTTCGGCTTCTCGGCCCGCGACGCCTCCCTCACCGACCCCCAGCACCGCCTGTTCCTCGAAACGGCCTGGGAGGCGTTGGAGGACGCAGGCTACGACCCGGCCGCCTACCCGTCCCCGATCGGCGTATTCGGCGGGTGCGAGCTGAGCAGCTACCTCTACCAGCTCTACCAGAACGCCGACACCCTCGGGTATCTGGACGGCATGCAGCTCATGGTCACTAACGACAAGGACCACCTGTGCACCCAGGTCTCCTACCGGCTGAACCTCCGGGGCCCGAGTGTCGTGGTCCAGACCACCTGCTCGACCTCGCTGGTCGCTGTCGCCTTGGCGTGCGAGAGCCTGCACAGCCGCCGCTGCGACATGGCCCTGGCGGGGGGCGTCACGGTGCGCGTGCCGCAACGGGGGGGCTACTTCTATGTGGCCGGATCGATCCTTTCCCCCGACGGTCACTGCCGGCCGTTCGACGCCAGCGCCCAGGGCACCATCGTCGGCAGCGGCGTGGGCATCGTCGTCCTGAAGCGCCTCGAGGACGCACTGGCCGACGCCGACGGCGTCCGGGCGGTAATCCTCGGGGTGGGCATCAACAACGACGGGAGCGACAAGGTCGGGTACACCGCGCCCGGATTCCGGGGTCAGGCGGCCGCCCTAACGGCCGCATACGAGACCGCGGGCATCTCGCCGGAGTCGGTGGGCTACATCGAGGCCCATGGGACCGGGACGATCCTCGGCGACCCGATCGAGCTATCGGCCCTGACCGAGGTCTTCCGGTCCTACACCGATCGTCGGGGCTTCTGCGGCGTCGGGTCGGTGAAGTCGAACTTCGGCCATCTTTCGTGCGCCTCGGGCGTAGCGGGGCTGATCAAGACCGTGCTGGCGCTCGAGCACGGCGCCATCCCGCCCACCGTGCACTACCAGTCGCCCAACCCGGCCATCGACTTCGCGGGCAGTCCTTTCTACGTCACGACGAAGCTCGAGCCATGGGCGCGCAACGGCACCCCGCGTCGGGCCGGTGTCAGCTCATTCGGCGTGGGTGGCACCAATGCCCACGCCGTCCTCGAGGAGGCGCCACCCCAACCGCTCCCTCCGACCCGCCGGGCCTCGCAGCTCCTCGTGGTGTCGGCCCGGAGCGAGAGCGCGCTCAATCAGGCGACCAGCCGGCTGGGCGCCCACCTGCACCGCCATCCCGAACAGGACCCGGCCGACGTTGCCTACACACTGCACGTCGGGCGCCGAGCCTTCCGGTACCGGCGCACGCTGGTGGCCACGACCAGCGAACGAGAAGCCGCCGCCTCCGCCCTCCTCGAGCCCGAGCAGCTGCCGTGGGGGGAAGCCCGCGACGCCCAACCGGTGGTCTTCATGTTCCCGGGCCAAGGATCGCAATACCCGGGGATGGCCGCCGATCTGTACCAAACCGAACCCGTCCTTCGGCGCACCATCGACGACTGCTGCGCCATCTTGGAGCCCGAACTCGGGCTCGACCTGCGCCGGGTCCTGTTCCCGAAAGGCGAGGACAGGGAGGCGGCCGCGGCCCAACTGCGGGACACCGCCATGGCGCAGCCGGCCCTGTTCGTGGTCGAATATGCCCTGGCCGAGCTGTGGCGGTCCTGGAACGTGCAGCCCGCGGCGATGATCGGCCACAGCATCGGCGAATACGTGGCGGCCACGCTGGCGGGCGTCATGGGCCTCGCCGATGCCCTCCGGCTGCTGGTCCTCCGGGGCCGGCTCATTTCGGCCCTGCCCACCGGAGCCATGCTGGCGGTGATGGCTCCGGGCGAGTCGCTGGACACGTTCCTGGACGACGAGGTCAGCCTGGCCGCGGTCAACGCGCCCGGGTTCTGCGTGCTCTCCGGTCCCGCGCCGGCCATCGACCGAGTCCACCAAGCCTTGAGCGGCCGGTCCGTGCCCGCCCGTCGGCTCCATACGTCCCATGCGTTCCACTCGTCGATGATGGAGCCCATCCTCGACCAGTTCGAGGACATCGTGTCCCAGGTGACCCTGTCCGAGCCGTCGATTCCATACGTCGCCACCCTCACGGGCGAGTGGGCGGACGGCGGCCCGACCAAAGCTCAGTATTGGAGCGCTCAGCTCCGCGCCACGGTGCGATTCGGCGACGGCCTCCGGGCCCTGGCCGACGAGCAGACGCCGGCCGGGCCGGACCCCGTGCTTCTCGAGGTCGGGCCGGGGCGGACACTGACGACCTTCGGCGCCCAGACCGCCAAGGACCTCGGGCGAGCATGGATGACCTTTGCCTCGCTTCCCGGGGCCGACGAGCAACGGTCCGGGCGGGACGTGACATTGGCCTCACTGGGCCGGCTGTGGGAGCTCGGAGCGCCCGTGGACTGGGCCGCCTTCCACGCCCCCGAACGACGTCGCCGGGTCAGCCTCCCCACCTACCCGTTCGAGCGGGAGAGCTACTGGGTCGGCACGCCCGTGCGGCCCACGGATGTCGCGCCGCTCGAGGCCCGCGACGTGACGAACTGGTTCCACGTCCCGGGGTGGCGCCCGGCCCCAGAGGCGGCCCCCGAGGCGCCCCCCGAGGCGGTCCGCGCCCTCGCCGGTGCCCCCATCATCGTCATGGACGAAGGCCGGGGCCTGGGGGCCGGTGTAGTCGATCGCCTCCGGACCGCCGGGGCGCGGCCCTTCGTGGTTCGGCCCGGCGGGGCCTTCGTTCGCGGGGCCGAGGACGAGTTCGTGGTGGACCCACACGACCCGGGCTCCTACCGGCAGATGGCTGCGCACGTGTGCGCCCCTGGCGTCCGCCTGGCCGGCGTCGTCGACTGCTGGGCCGCCGAGCCGCCCGGGTCGACCGATCTCGACGACGGAGCGCTCAACACCTTCCTCAGCCCCCTCCGGCTGGTCCACGCCCTGGGGGGGCACGCCACCGTCCGACCCCTCCCCATGCTGCTGGTAGCCCGGGGCACGGACCGGGTTCTCCCCGACGACGCACTCGATCCCCCGAGGTCTTTCGGCATCGGGGCCGCCAAGGTCCTGCCTCAGGAGCACCCGGGCTTCCGCCTCGTGCACATCGACGTCGACGACGACGGGGCGGTACCGGATCTACTGCTCTCCGAACTCCAGGCCTCCGCCCCGGAGCCGGAGGTCGCGCTTCGCCGGGGGACCCGCTACGTGCGGGTGTATGAGCCCACGCCCCTACCCGACGCTTCGACCGTGCCCGGGCTCCCGGCCAGCCCCGTCGTGATGGTGACGGGCGGCCTGGGCCACATGGGTCTGATCCTCGCCGAAGCGATCTTCGCCCGCATGGGGGCCCGGCTGGTGCTGGTGGGACGGTCGAAACTCCCCGATGCCAACCGCTGGCGTGACCTGTCGGAGACCTCCACCGACGAGCGCCTTCGCGATGTCCTGCGCCGGTTGCTGGCCATGCAGACGGAGGGCGAAGACGTGCTGGTGCTGGCCGCGGACCTGGAGGACGGTTCCCAGGTGAAGGCCGCGGTCGACTCGGCCGTGGCCCACTTCGGCCGCATCGATGTCGTGGTCCACGGGGCCGCCAACGTCAGCGCGGCGGCGTTCGGCGCGGCGGCCGAGACCGGCCCTTCGGTGGTCGCGGCCCAACTGTCGCCCAAGATCCGCGGCCTGCTCTATCTGATGGACGCGTTGCAGGGACGAGAACCGGCTCGCTGGGTCCTGCACTCGTCCATCTCGTCGGTGCTCGGCGGCCTCGGTCTGTCCGCCTACGCCGGGGCCAATGCCGTGCTTGACACCCTGGCCACCAAGGGGGGCTCGGGATGGTTGAGCATCGCCTGGGACGCGTGGGACAACGCGGCCGAGGCGCAGATGACCGCCGTCCCCGACGCCATCCAACCGGCCGAGGGCCAGGATGCCTTCCTCCGGATGCTGGCTGCCCCGGTCGGGCCTCGAATCATCACCGCCACCGGCGACTTTGGCGGGCGGCTTGATTCCTGGGTACGCCGTTCCACCGCAACCACGACCGGCGGCTCGGGCGGCGGGGGCGGCTCGGGCGGCGGGGGC
>JALYXV010000217.1 GCA_030947025.1 Actinomycetota bacterium
GGCATCTCCAGGGTGAAGGTCTCCCATTGCGCGGCAACGGTGCGGGTGGCGTCGACCTGGCCACCGCCGCCCTGCTCGGCGCACACATAATTGTTGTTGCTGGTCCGGAGGTGGACTTGGCTCCCAGCCGTGATACTGCCGCCGGAGACGAGTTCCAGCGTGAAGGACTCCCACGAGCCGGCCACGGCTCGGTTGGCATTCACGGCGCCCCCGCCGCCGCCTTCGGCGCAGACGTACTGGCCGTTGTTGGCCTTGAGCGTTGCCTGACCGGTACTGGCAATTTCCAAGTCGAACGTCTCCCACGCCCCGGCGGCGGTCCTGGTGGCGTTGACTTCTCGGCCACCACCGCCCTCGGCGCAGAGATAGTTGTTGCCGTTATAGGTACGAAGATGGCACGCTGACACAGTCTCACTCCTAAGGTAAGGGGCGTCTTCGCCCGGTCCAGGAAATGAGATCCGGTGCGATTAGCGCCTGATACCTGTTTTTGCCAGGTTTAGCCCTTTTGCCCATCGACGCCCGGGTGAGAGTCGTCCTGGTGTCTCAGCCCGCGCTCCGGGAAGGTCGGGACCCGGCGGGGTTGGCTGTGGCCCATTGACACGGGATGGGAAGCTCCATGGGATCCAGATCAGGAGTTGAGGAAGAGGAGATCGGGGGCCGCCCACTCGACAGTTCCTTGGCTTCAGACGGCCAGGGAATTGCCGAGCGGCGGCTTGTCCAACTCCGGAAGGGGGGCAGGATCTCAGCGACCAAAGGGCCGTATGCGTGAGCGAGACGTTCGCCTGATCCCTGGCGGGTTCACATTTCATTGTACTCCTCTATCGGATAGAGCGGGTCACTTTCCTTGTTTTGGCCACTCCGGGAGTTTTGGGACGCGTGCAACCAAATCAGCGGCTATGGTCGGAGCAGCGGAAGTCGGCCCCCCCACCTTGATCAGCAGGGCGCTTGCCGGCTCCCATTTGGATAGGAGCCGGCAAAATGTCCGAGCACGTCAAGCGGGAACCGGCCACTGGCGCGCTTGTGGCCGCAGCGCGCACCACCTGCCAAGCGGTAAGTGATAGCGCCGACGAGCATCTCGCGGTGATCGATGACCTCGTCCGTGGTCTGCAGGCCGCAACTGGCAAATACCGTCATCAACCGCTCGAGTGGAGCGACGTCGCCTCCTTGAGCGAGGTCCGGGATCAACTCGACCGGGCCGTCAAGCGCTTCAGCTCGGCAGAGACCATCGCCACCACGCACCGGGCGGCCCGTCAAGTCGCCAGCGACCTCCACCGATTGCGGCAGATGGAACAAGCAGATTGACGAACGCCCGACAGAGCACACCGATGGGCCCGGCTGCGGAACCGTGACATGGGCGTGGGGCGTGGGGGCAACTTCGAGCCATTTTCCCAGACCTGGCATTGACACGTTGACGGCACGGATGATTGAGAGTACGTTCGCGGCGGTGAGATAGACGCCTATTTCGAATGGCGATTTCGTGCCGAATCTGCCCGGTCCCTCGACCCGGCAGAGTCAATGGTTACGACGTGTGGAGGGGCTTGTGGCATCCGAGAAGCGATCCGGGACCCGACGAACCACCGGTGTCGACACCGCATGGCGCCAACACGCCAGGTGCCAGTTCACGGGCCCGGACCTGTTTTTCCCGGCAGGCAGCACCGGCGGCTCGATCGAAGAGATCCGGGCCGCCAAAGCGGTATGCCGAGCCTGTCAAGTCCGCGACGCCTGTCTGCAGTTCGCACTCGAGTCCAGACAGGAAAGCGGCATTTGGGGCGGTACGACCGAAGACGAGCGAGAAGGACTGCGCCGAGCCAGGCTCACGCCGCGCCGCCATGGTGCCGGGTGAGCCGCCCAGGCCCCTTCACTTGATGATTTGGGGGTCTTCTGACTCTTCCGTGGGTCGGTTTGGAGTTTCAGGGCTATCTGGTGGGCCACTGGAGTGCGGGTTGAAATTTGGTGATGGCCTTGTTGACGCTCGCGTCGAATCCGATCGTGGTCATGTCGTCCCGAGAACAACCGGAGCGAAGCGGAGGGCGTTAGC
>JALYXV010000218.1 GCA_030947025.1 Actinomycetota bacterium
GCCGTGGCCGCCCCGGCTGCGCCGCCCGGTACCGGAGCCGGAGGGGCCGGAGCCGGGACGGGAGGAGCCGGGACGGGAGGAGCCGGGACGGGAGGAGCCGGGACGGGAGGAGCCGGGACGGGGGGAGGCGGGACGGGGGGAGGCGGGACGGGGGGAGCCGGGACGGGGGGAGGCGGGACGGGGGGAGCCGGAGCCGGGACCAGCAGCGGGGCCGGAGGGGCAGGATCGCTCGTCCCCGAGGTCGTCAAGGGTGTCAACGATCTGCTCAAGCTGATCGGGGGCCCTCACAAGTGATCCGGCCCCAGGCGCCCCGCCAGGCGGTGGCGTCATGAGCCGGTTCACCGGGTTCAAGTTCCTCGTCTTCGTCGCCGTGTGCCTCGTCTTCACCGTCTACCTGGCGTTCACCATCGGCAACGTGCGGCCCAGCCACCTCTGGTTCTTTCACCGCGACTACACCCTCGTCGCCAACTTCGACGATGTCACGGGGCTCAACCTGGGCGACTCCGTCAAGGTGGCGGGGGTGATCGTGGGCAAGGTCGCCTCGATCAAGGTGGTCGACGGTCCCAACAATGGCACCGGCCGGGCTCAGGTGCGCTTCTCGGTCCACCAGACCATCCGGCTACCCAACAACACCGAAGCATCCATCCGCTGGCGCAACCTGCTGGGCCAGCGCTACCTCTATCTGAGCCCGCCCGACGCCACCCATGCCGCCCTGGTCGTGCTCCGGTCCGGGGACCACATCGCCCAGACCGTCTCGGTCGTGGACATCGGTGAGCTGTTCAACCGGCTCGGTCCAATCATCACTGTCCTCGACCCCAGCCAGGTCAACCAGTTCATCGAGGCCGTGTCGGGGGCACTGTCGGGTAACGAGCAGAACCTCTCCCAGGCCCTCGACAACCTGGCCACCGTCACCGCCAGCCTGGCCACCCATGACGATGCCATCGGCCGCCTGGTCGGCAACGTCAACACCGTGGCCGCGACCGTGTCCAGCCGTGACCAGGAGATCAAGACCGTGCTCGACAACCTGGTCGCCATCTCGTCCACGTTCAGCAGCAATACCAAGATTGTCGATGACGCGGTCACCAATCTCGGTACCGTCTCCACCAACCTCGACCGGTTGCTCTCCGAAAACCGGGCCCAGATCGACCGCATCCTCACCAACCTGAAGGCCGTGCTCGACGTGGTCGTGGGCCGGTTGCCCACGATCAACGCGGTGCTGGCGGGCTTACCCAACGCCTCGCAGAAGCTTTTGGCCCTGGGCAATGTGGGACAGTTCCTCGCCCTCACCGCCCCCTGCCTGTCGGTTCAGCTGCTGCCCCACGTCGATGCCGCCATTCCCTGCAACACGCCGCTGAACAACCCCGGCCCGGCCGCCCCCGCCCCAACCACCACCGGCCCGACCCACGCCGCCTCGCCGGCCGCCCCAGCCCGGGCCCAGAGCACGAGCGCCGTCCCGACCGCTACCGCCCGCCCCCCGGCCGGTCACTCCGGAAGCGGCATCAGCCACCTCCTCGACGCCCTGGCCAAAGCCGCGGCAGGCGCCGTCCGCCCCACGCCGGGAAGCGTTCCATAGCCGTGGCCATCAAATCCTTCCGCGATCGGAATCCCTTCCTCGTCGGGATCGCCTCGGTCCTCGTGATCGTGCTTTTCGTCGGCGGGGCGGCAGCGGCGACAAGGTCCCCAACTCGGTCCAGCAACCGGAGCTCGAGCTGGTGGCCGACACCGCGGTCAAGCTGCTCGGGGCGGTCACGGCCAGCGATGTCCAGACCATCGTGGCCACCGGCGCCCAGGGCTTCGGCGGCCGGGGACCACAGCTGGGCGCCCTGATCGGTGACCTCAACCACATATCCGGCACCCTGGCTACCCGCACCACGGAAATTGGCACCGTCATCGACAGCCTGGACCGCGCCACCCAGACGCTGTCGGCCGGTGCCCCGGACCTGTCCACCCTGCTGTCCAACCTGACTTCCGCGACCACCCTCCTGGCCCAGGACCGCAACCAGGCGGTGACCGCCCTGGCCTCCCTGACCCACCTGGCCGAGGCGGCCGACTACAGCCTGAACAAGTACCAGTCCGAGATCGACCGGGAGATCAAGCAGGTCGACGCCGTCACCGCCACCGTGGTCAATTCGCTGGGCGACCTCCAGGTCCTGCTCGACTGGCTCCAGCGGTTCTCGGTCGACTTCCCGAAGGGCATTTTCGGCAACTACGGCGGGGTGTACCTGCGGATCGTCCCCTTCATCCTCGACCCGAGGTCCCCGAAGTGAGGAGGGCCCGGGTTCGGCTCAACCTCATCTTCTTCGCCCTTTTGTTCGCGGTGCTGCTGTTCGAGGCCACCCGGGCCATCATCACGGTGGGCCAGATCACCCACCCCTACCAGCTCCGCGCGGTGTTCACCGACGCCAACGGCGTGGTGAAACACGACGAGGTCGACTACCTGGGCGTTCCCTACGGCGAGGTCTCGAGCGTGTCCCGGGACCCGGCAGACGGCGGGGCCATCGTGCACATGGCCATGGCGAAGGACCATCTCATCCCCAAGGGATCGGTGGCCCATCTCGACCTCAAGTCGACCATCGGTGAGCAGTACATCAACTTCCAGCCGCCCGCTGGGTACCGCGGATCGTACGGTCCGTACTACCCGGCCGGCTTCAAGATCCCGGCCCAGCGGAACAGCGCCCATCCAGACGACGGCTACACCACCACGCCGGTGCAGTTCTCCGAGCTGCTCCAGTCCGCCACCAGCCTGTTGCAGTCGATCCCGGCCGACCAGCTCCAGTCGCTCGTGACCCAGTTGTCCGTGGCCCTCCAGGGCACGGCCGACTCGCTGCGCTCGCTGGTCCAATCCGGTGATCGTCTGTCGGGCACCCTGGTCACCCGGACTCAGGCCATCAACCAGCTCATCGCCAACAGCACCATCTTGGTGCACGTGGTCACCCAGCACCGCGCCTCGCTCGATCAGTCATTGCTGGACTTGACGCAGGTCGCGGCCACGCTGCAGTCCATCCAGCCCACCACCAACCACCTCCTGGACACCGCCAGCCCCCTTTTCCGGGTCTTCTGACTCTTCCGTGGGTCGATTTGGAGTTTCAGGGCTATGAGGTGGGCCACTGGAGTGCGGGTTGAAATTTGGTGGTGGCCTTGTTGACGCCCGTCGTCGAATCCGATCGTGGTCATGTCGTCCCGAGAACAACCGGAGCGAAGCGGAGGGCGTTAGC
>JALYXV010000351.1 GCA_030947025.1 Actinomycetota bacterium
AATGCGGCCGGCCCAGCCTGTTCCGCGATTTCCACGTCCAATACAGCCGCCATCCTTTCCGGTGCCAGCGCAACACCGTCTCCGGCCGTACCAGCCGGAGTTGCTGGTGCCAGCCATCCGGCCAGACACCCCGCAGCCACACCCACAGGACGCGGTCTCGAGTCCGAAGTCGAGGGTGGGGATTCCTACGCAACGCGACCTGAAGCTGGTGCCGGAGAGCCAGGTTCTCCAGCATCAACTCCCGGCGTGAGCCCACGCTGGCCACGAGGCTACGAGCGATCAGGAGGAGCAGGACGGTCACTGCGTCAGGCTAGCAAGCCGCGGATACCCTGCTAATCGAATTGGATGGAGTTTTGCCCCCCTTCAACCTGGCGCAACTCGGGTGGGACGTGCGCCATTACCCTATCAGTTGCTCCCAGGGTAAAGTACGTCCAAGTGGGTCCGGCCTTTGGGATGAAGTGGACCTTGCTTCCCCGGGCGGTGACCACTCTAAGTTGATCCCAAGTCGCCTCCCACGTAGGCAATCTGAAAACAATCCAATTTCTCAGGAATGCCGGCTCAAATCGTACTCTCGTAGCGCTTAGACGCAATCGCACGAAGGGCCAGTTCACGTTAATGTAACCCCATTTTGCATCAGGAAGTTTACCGCCACCAAGTTCAACGAGAATGTCACCGGAGTCGGCCCCCGCGTTTCTCATTGACCAAAAACCAGATTGCCAATTAGCCCGGCAAGCGCAGACAAAAGTGGATGCTGATGAGAGTCGATATTGACCGGGGTTTGGGTCGCTGTGTCACTCGCACCACCATGGATTTCAGCAGGCACCGGCCCCTTTATACCAAGGCTTACCGATGCCTCGGCGCCGACGATTAACCGATCGCAACCGTTCCGGCCTATAAAGCCATCGAGCCCAACAGTCGCAGCCTCACCGACGCTGCCTCCGAGGGTGCCAAAGGGACCGCCCAGATCAGAGATCGTGTTGCCGTTGGAAATCTGCTTTCCAGCTCCGACCAGCGTCGCGCTCGGCGTCCCACGACCGCCCGTTATCGACTCGGAGAACCCGAACTGAACCCCGTTGGGACCCTGAGCGAACTGCAGGCAGACTTCACCTCCGACGTAGCCCCCGCGGCCAATGCTTGGCGTGTGTAGACAAAGGCCTTTAGTAACTAGTCCGGAGGGATCGCTCGCATTCATTGGGTTGCCCGCAACGTATCCATACGGTTCACGGGTGAGTGCTGTCATCGGGTCGCTAGTCGAAAGTTGGCCCGTGCCGGGCTCGTAGTACCGGGCGCGCAGATAATACATTGCCGATTCAGTGTCTAGATACTGGCCAGCAAACCGCATCGGATTGGTAGTCGTTCCGGTCGTTGCCGTCAGCTTCCCATAGGGATCGAAAGTATAGGTCGCCACACTGGAGCCGGTACGGTTCGTCACCAATCGGGTGCTGCCCAGTTGGTCGTGATGCAGCCAGAGGGCTGTGGACCCGTTGATTTGCTCCAGCGGCAGCCCGCCGGGCCCGTAGACGTAGGCAGTGGAACCATCCTTGATCACTAGCGGTAGGCCTGCCGAAGCGTCCCAAAGATACTGGCTGTTGGTCCCGCTCACCGTCTTGCTCATCCGCAGCCCGTCGCCGTTGTACGCGTAGGTCCCGGCGGTACCGTAGGCGGTAAGCCGGTTCGCCTGGTCGTAGGTGAGGGTCGTGGAACCTCCGGCAGGAGGTGTCACCGTCGTCCGGTTGCCCCGCGTGTCATAGCCGTAGCTGGTGGCGCCGGTCGGTGGGCTGGCGCAGCTCCCGCTCGTGCTCCCGGTCCAGCACAGCTGGTCGGCGTTGTTGAAGACCTGCTGGGTGGTCCCCATCTGGGTCAGGTTGTCGGCGGCATCGTAGGCGTAGGGGATCGAGCCGCTCGGCGGCGACGTGCAGGCCGACGTCGACCCCGCGCCCGCGTAGCAGACCTGGTTCATCGTCGTGTAGCGGTAGGAGCCCGTGCTGGAGGGCTGCGAGCTGTCCGAGGTCAGCTGGTTGGCGTTGTCTCGGGTGTAGGTGGCGGAGAAGAGCGCGTTGGCACCGTTGGTGTCGGCGATCGCCATCAGCCGGTCGGCGGCATCGAAGCTGAAGTTATCCACCACCCCGCTGGCCGCCGGCAGGGTCTCCGTCGTCAGGTTCGAGTTCGGGTCGTAGCCGAAGGAGGTGTTGTTGCTCAGCCAGTCCTGCACCGAGGTGAAGCGACCAGCATTGTCGTAGCCGCGGGTCACGGTCAAGCTGCCCGGGTAGGTGATGGTCGTCGCCAGGTTGCGCAGGTTGTAGCCGTACTGTACCTGCGCTCCCGCCCCGTTGGTGTAGCTGGTCAGCCGGTGCAGGCTGTCCCAGGCCCAGGTCGAGGTGCCGGTGCCATCAGTCATGCTGGTCCGCTGGCCGTCTGAGTCGTAAGTGATGTTGGAGACATTGGGCGTCACCCCATCGCTGTAGCTGATCGACTTCAATTCGTTGGCGACGTCATAGGTGAAGCTGGTGCAGCCGACCTTGGGCGTCGCCAAGCAGTTCCCACCCGGGTCCTGCTGCGTCAACCGGTTGCCGGCATTGTCATAGCCGTAGCTGGTCACGTTGCTCAGCGCATCCGTCATCGAGTTCACCCGCGCCAGCGAGTCGTAGCCGTAGGTCAGGATGGCGTTGTTCTTGCCATCCTTCTGGTCCTGGACGGTGCCATCGGCGAAATAGTCGGTGGTCGGCGTCGTGGTGTCCGGACGCTGCACCTGGGTTTGCTGGTTGGCCAGGTCATAGACGTAGGTGGTCTTGTTGCCCTTGCCGTCCTGGGACCAGTCCAGGTTCTGGTCGGCGTCGTAGTGACGGATCGTCTGGTGGCCGAGCGGATCGGTCACCGTCGTCACGTTGCCGAAGGCATCGTGAGCGTAGCTCGTCGTATAGGTCGCCTGGCAGCCGCAGCCGCTCACATTGCCCTTGGGGCTCACTGACGAGGTCATCCAGCCGTCGGCATTGAAGACCGAGGTTGCCCTGTCGGTCAGGGGATCGGTCGTGCTCGACCGGTTGCCGTAGGCATCGTAGCCGTAAAGCCAGGTCTTGGTATCCGGGTCGACCATCGAGGTGACGTCCCCCGGATGGGCATTGTCCGTGTGGTTGTAGGTAGTGGTCTGGACCTGTGAACTTCCGGTGAGAGGACGGGATACACTCGTCAGGTTTCCCCGGCTGTCATAGACGTTCGTGGTTGTGACCAGGTTCGGGTCCTGGCTCGTCAGCAGCTGGTTTAGGGAGTTGTAGGTGTTCCTGGTCTGGCGACCGAGCGGATCGGTGGCCGTCAGCTGATTGCCGCTGCCATCAACCGTGTAGCTCGTCTGGTTTCCGTTCGGATCCGTCAGCCCGATCAAGGCCAGCGTGCTGGGATCGTAGGCGTACTGCCAGGTCGCCGCCTGCGTCGTCCCGTATCCCCTGGTGGTGGCCACCCGGAGCCCCTGGTTGTAGTAGTCAACCGTCTGGTTGCCCTTCGGGTCGGTCACCGTCGTCTGGTTGGTGCCATAGCTGAAGCTCGTCTGCCGGTTCAACTGATCTTTCTGCCATTGCACGCGGCCGTTGCTGTCGTAGGAGTTCTGGACCCCCAGGCACCCGGTCGTGGCATAGCACTTCGGGTCTTTCATCACCGTCATCCGGTGGCTCGTGTCGTACGTGAACTGGGAATGGCCCGCATTGACGTCGATCACATCGGTCAGGTTTCCCGCACCGTCGTTGTATTGGAACTGCACGACACGCGATGGCGTGACATTGGCATCGGTCACGCTGGTGATGTTCGCCCCGGTCCAGCCGAGGCTGAGGCTCCGACCCGAAGGATCGGTAATCGTGGCCAGGTTCCCGCCGCTGTAGGCGAAGGTCGTCGTATACCCGTTCAGATCCGTCTCGGCGACCAGCTGGCCAGCGGGGCTGAAGGTATAGGTGTCCCGCGCCTGCCGGACAAAGGTCCAGGTGCCGTCGCCGTTTTGCGTCAGCGTGGCGATGAAGCGGGGTGCCGCCGGTGCCCAGCTGCTTCCCGACTGGGTAAAGCTCACCTGACTCCCGTTCTCCTGAGTAATGGTTACAGTCCCGCCACTTTGGGCCAGCGACATTCCGTAGTTCGACTGCCAGCCATAGCCGGTCGGGCTGTTCGTCCCCGCGGATTGTGAGTTGTAGGTGCGGGTGAACGCCAGCGGGTAGCCTCGACCCGCAAGGCCCAGGTCGGAGAAGACGTGCCAGAAGTTCCCCGTGTTGGTGTCGACCGGGCTGGGTGTAGCATTGCCCCGGCTCGTGGGGCCGGTGTGGCAGGAGCAATTGCTCCCACCCGCCGCAGTCTGAGTCGGCGTTAGCGGCCCCCCGATCGGCGCCCCCGCGTTGTAATGCGCCGCGACTCTCGCGGCACTGAGTGCGCTGGAATAGATGGCCACCTCGTCAAGCGAGCCTTGAAAGGGCGTCGCCCCATCCTGCGCCTTGCCAATCCACAACCCCTGGGTAAGCGGAGTCGATGGCGACAGCGTTCCCGTGCCGATGGAACTGCCGTCCACATAGAGCGTCACTGTCGAGGTCCCGTCGAAGGTGGCGACCAGGTGATGCCAGCCACCATCCTCGAGCGGGTGGGGGCTCGAGAGCATGACGTAGTTCCAGTAGGCGTCGAAGCTTACCGAAGTGTTGGTGATGCCGAGCGTGGCGTACTGGTTGTTGGTGGCCGTCCCGTAGCTGATCAGGCCGAAGGTCCCGCTGGTACTGGCCCGTTCCCAGATTTCGAAGGTCCGTGCGCTGCCGCCGGCGGGCAGCCCGTCCACCGAGCCGAAGACGGAGAGATCGGCCGGCGAGGGTCCCCCCACGGATCCATTCGAGTCGGCCACGATGGCCCCTCGGGTGTGGGTTACGCCCGGGGCATAGGCGGCGGCCCGGCAACTCGATCCACCGGCAAACTCCATCGCCGCCGCCCCCGCCGTTTCGCCGAGCCGGAAGTAGCGCGTCGGATGGTCGCTGGCGACGGCACCCGGATACCCGGAGGTCGGAACCGCCGGACAGGCCACCGCCAGGCCGGCGCGCCAGTGGGCGTTGACCTGGCTCGGACTCAACGCGGCGGGATAGATCGCGATCTCGTCCAGGGAACCCTGGAAGGGACTGGCACCGTCCTGCGCATTCCCAATCCACAGGCCCTGCTGGCTCAGCGAGGTCGAGGGCGACAGGCTCCCCGTGCCGAGTTGCTGGCCGTCCAGGTACACGGCCGCCGTCGAGACACCGTCGAAGGTGGCCACCACGTGGTGCCAGCTGCCGTCCTCGAGAGGATACGCGGTGGTCAGGTTGAGGCGGTTCGTATACGCGTCGAAGCTGATGGTGGTGTTGGTTATGCCCAGCGTCGCGTACTGATTCGTCACCGGGTTGCCGTAACTGATGATGCCAAAGGTCCCGGTCGTGCTCGCCTTCTCCCAGGCTTCCAGCGTTCTGGCGCTCGACCCACCCGGCAGGCCGTCGACCGACCCGGACGCCGTCAGGGCCGCCGGTGACGGACTGCTGACCGACCCATTCGCGTCTGACACCAGCGCCCCCGAGGAGGGGTGGCCGACGCCCGCGTTGTACGCCGCCGGCCGGCAGTTGGTGCTGCTCGAAGAATCGGCAGCAACACTGCCCGAGGTCTCCCCCAGCCGGAAATAGCGCGTGGGATGATCGGCCGCGACCGTGCCCGCATACCCGGTGGTCGGCACGGATGGGCAGCTGACGCCGATTGCCGCCCGCCAATGCGCGCTGATCTGCGCCGCGGTGAGTGCCGAGGGATAGATGGCAACCTCGTCCAGCGATCCCGGGAAGACCGCGGCGCCATCCTGCGTACTCCCCAGCCAGAGAGCCTGACCGGTCACGGTCGCCAGCGGCAGCGCCCCGCTGCCGATCTGCTGACCATCGATGTACAGGAAGGCGGTCGTCCCATCGAAGCTGGCGGCCAGGTGGTGCCAGCGGCCATCTTCGAGCGAGTACGGCGCCGAGCGGTTGACATAGTTCGTATAGCCGTCCAGGCTCAAGATCTGTCCCGAACCGATTCCCAGCGAGACGTACTGGTTGGTAGCGACGGTGCCGTAACTGACCAGGCCGAAACTCCCGGCGGTGCTGGTCTTCTCCCAGAGTTCAATCGTGCGGGCGGCGGCCCCCGTCGGCAAAAATGCGGCATCCCGGCTCACCGCCGCGCCGTTATAGCTGGTGGTGATGGCGCTGTCGCTGTCCGCGGTCAGGGCGCCGGTGGCCGAGTAGCTGATCCCCGACGAGGCATAGGTCGCGTTGTACCCGTTGCCCGATGCGTCCGCGGCCGTGCAACAACCACTCTCGTTGAGCCGGTAGTAGGCCTTTGGACTATCCGCGAGAACGGTCGACGCGTAGGTAGCGGCGAGTGCCGGCGTCGGTGCCGCCAGCGGCACGGCGGGGAAGACGATCCCGAGCCCAAGAACAACGCTGAAGATGAGACGGCGGCGCCGGCCTGATGCGGCACGCGACAGAATACCGGAGTCGAAACCCCCCATGACAGCCCCCGCTGAACGACGGTCTTCAGTCAGCTATTGCGCTTGGTTTTACGCTTGGCGGATCAATAAGTCAAGAAGATTCTCCGCGTTATCTGGGAAGCGCGCCTGCAACGAGGATCCCGGTTCCTGCGGCTGCTGCTGAGGCACGCTGACCGCGGGTCAGGCGGTGAAGGGCGGCAAAGTTGCGCCACGAACATGGAGGGTTGATCCGATGTAGATTGGACAACCGGAAGTGATGCTGCGTTGGCGATGGGGGCAGGTCCCCCGGAGCCGCCTCGCAGGAGGAGGCTCCAAAACCACCGCGAGCCGCGCCGGCACAACGGCCGGGGTGGTAAGCGTCGCGGAGAAGGCGCTCGTGAGAGGCGTCAGGGAAGAATCGGGAAGGCGAAGGAAACTAAACCGTCGATGAACGCGTCGAGAGCCCCAATAACGATGCCAAAACCGAGGATGCTTTTGTACTCGGGAGGAGCCTGGGGGAAACCTGCTTGCGGTCCAGGTGGCATCCGACGTAGAGACGGTGCGAGCCCGGTTTAGGCGTCAACGCGGAACGTCGGAACAGGGCTTTCTGGACGCCAACGCCGCCGCACCAATCAGTGTCGTCCGGGTCAAGGTCGCAAATTTACGCAGCAGTACTGAACAACAGTTGGCCCGCGTCGCAAAGTCGACTTCAACAAGCAATCCCGCGCCCGCGAGCTACTGAACGCGGTAGGCCTCGCCGATCGCCATGACCACCTGCCATCGCAGCTCTCTGGCGGCGAGCAGCAACGGGTTGCCATAGCCCGAGCCTTGATCGGCAGCCCGCGCCTCCTGCTGGCCGACGAGCCTACCGGGAACCTAGATAGTCGCTCCGGCACGGACGTAATTGAGCTTCTGCTTGGCTTACGTCGTAACTATGGCGTCACCTTTGCCGTGGCGACCCCACGATGTCTCTATCACTTAGCGATGTCGCCGCGTGATTCAGTTGTCCGATGGGCAGGTCGTAAACGACATTGAAAATCGCCACTCACCCGAAGGCCAGGGCTAGGTTCCGGCGTGGGTCGAGTCCCATCGCCGCTGGGTGCCGGTCAGAAGGAACCACTTTCGGCAGCTTGAGAAGTGCCGCGCTCTTCCCGCCGGTCCGTTAATGGCAGACTGCCCGGCACGGCGGCAGGGCTCGAAATCCGGCAAATCCGCGCCGGTGGTTGTGCTGGTTTGGAGGTTGAGAGCTGGCACTCTTGCGGTCGTCTGACCTAACGCGCTCGATCTCTCGCGACCCGTCTTGAAAACCACTGGGACGTGCTGGCTGACGGGTTCCTTAGTCTGTCGCTATATCAAACGTATTTGAGTAGAACTGGTGGTATTTGCGCCCCCGAGTCCGCTCGGGGTCGTAAATACCACCTGAAAGCCTCGGCGTATACCGGGTATATGTCCACGTCGACAACCTGGTCATCTCGGACGGCAATCCGCGTGAATACCCGCTCGACGACCTCTCGTTGGGCCTCCGGGCTCGATTCCTGAACCGCGGCCGCGAAGCCACGAACGAGTTCGAGGGCCTGGAGAGGGGACATCCCGGGGGTCGACGTCGCGTAGTCCCACCGCCCCTCCTCTTCGGAAATATCCGCAAGAGACTTATCTCGGAATGCTTTGTCGCAGAGTCCGTCACGGTACATCTCCAGGGTGCGCTCCCTGCGGAGGGCAAGCTCCCGGCGAGCCGTCTCCGCCTGAACGTAGTCGTCGTCTCCACCTGTAGCGCGACAGAGGCTGATCACAGCCTTGGCCACGTCCTCATGGGCCGAGACGGGGATGTCAAACCATCGTAGAAGCTCGAGGACTTGCCGTTCGACAACCTCAGCGGTCACCATTCTTTGCGGACATCGCTCGACTCCGATATGGCGGCAGCGATAGCGCCGACCCCGATTCGAGGAGGTGGCACCACCCCACATCGGTCCACCGCAGTAGGCGCAGCGGACGATGCCGGCGAGCAGATAGGTGCGGTGCTCCGCGGCTTTCTTCTGTCGGCCCTCTCGCAATTTCGTAAGCGTGTTCCTGCTTCGGATCGACTGCGAGACTTGTACTTGGGCGTCGGTAATGAGGGGTGGATGACTCCCCTTGATCAGCTCGCGGTCGGGTCGGCGCCAATGCCGCTTGATGTATCCCAGGTAGAGCTCATGGTTGTTCAGGATCGTGCGGATCGCTTTGTCCGTTATCTCGATGCCGTTCTTTCCGCGGTAGCCGGCAACATTGAGGTGACGTGCCAGCGACACGTCCGAATATTGGCCGGTGCCGTAC
>JALYXV010000369.1 GCA_030947025.1 Actinomycetota bacterium
CTGATCCCGGAGGGCCAGAGAACCCAACCAGCGGCTCGCCTCCTCCATCTCTCATACAGCGCTGCCTCGACCAGCCACGACGCTCACACGCCGCCTCCAGCCTCAGCATTACCGGCACACACGCAACGGTGCCCGACAAGGTGCCCCGGGCGTTGAACTTCAGCCCCGACGGCAAGCGGCTGTACTTCACCGAGGCGGGCGCCAGCGCCGTGCAAGTCCTGGATCCAACGACCAACACCATCGTCGACCAGATCCCGGTGGGTACCTCACCTCACCAACCGCTCTTCGTCGGCGCCGGCCAGACCGCCCTGGTGGTGGTCCAGGGACCGGGACAGTTGGCAGTAGTCGACACTGCCAACAAGACCGTCACGGCGGTGCCCGTCGGCCAGATGCCCCATTGGATCGCGGTGAGCTCCGACGGTCGCTTCGCGTATGTGACCAACGAGAACTCCAGCGACGTGTCAATCGTCTCCATCGACAACAAGAAGGTGATCGCCGGAATGCTCACCTGATCGGAAATGGGCCCCGCAAGATCGTCATCCAGCCCGGTATGGTCGCCCCGCCCACCACCGCCGGCTGAACCCGAAACCCCGTTAAGCGACGACGGCCCGCCCCCGGCGGCCGCTCGCCAAGGGCCGAGCCGTCCTGACCGTCGGGTTCCTGCCGCCGACCTCGATCCGCGAGACTCGCCCGCCGCCGCCCACGCCAACCACGCCAACCTTGACGGTGCCGACGCGGCGCCGGGCACCAGCCTTTCCCAGCGCGCCCGGCGCCCTCGTTGTGCCCTTCGGCGAAGCCGTCAACGCGTTCCCAGGCACGCGCAGCGTGACCGGTCGGGGCGGGGCGACGCCGGCCGGCCCGATGCAAGCCCCGGGGCGCCTCCGCGTACACCAAGCCGCGGTAGCCCAGCACCGACACGAGCACTCGGCCCACGACACCTCGCCGCTGGCGGCGTCGACCAGCTCGACGCGGTCGCCCGAGAAGTCGACGAACATCTTCTCGCCCGCGGCGATCCAATTGCAGATCCCGGGCCGAAATGCCCATCAGGGCGGGTTGTTTCCTTATAGAGCGACAGCCAGCAAGGCCAAAGGCGGGGGAGTCGCCCTCGGTCAGCGGGCCGCGGCGGCCCGACGTGACCAACAACTGGCCGATGGCGCCATTCTCGACCCGGCCCCGGCTACCTCAGCAGGTCGGCTGGGACGACTCGGACCGACAAGGGGTCCTCACTGACGTAGGCCGAGTCGCCCACCACCCGGGCTTCCTCTTCGTAATGATCCCCAGCCAGCCTCAGCACGGTGAGACTGGGCTCCGCTGGGTCCACGATCCAGTAGGTCGCAGCGCCGCCCTTGGCGTAGATGCGGCGCTTCTCGAACAAGTCCCGGTCGCGGCCGGACGGGGAAAGAACCTCCACCACGAGCACGGGCGGATGCTGAATGGCCTGGGGCGTCACCGCCTCGGGGGCCACCACCATCAAGTCGGGCTCTGGAACCTGGCCCGGCCCGATGCGCCAGGCCACTGGAGCCACGAAGGTCCGAAGTCCGAGAGGCCGGCTGGCGTGGCGAAGGAGGACAGCCAACTCGAGGACCACCGCCTGGTGGTCGGTGCCGGGCGGCGGGCTCACGACCAGCGCACCGTCGAGCACCTCGTGGCGGTTGCCGTCGTCCGGGGTGCCAAGCAGGTCCTCCAGGTCGAAGGGGCGGTCGAGGACGGTCATAACTGCTCTAGCATGGCACACCCCCGGGCCCTGATGGATCGCCATTGAGACCGGAGCAAACCGTGGGAGGCCGCCACGCCGGACCTGTCGTCATCGGACTTCGACGACGCCCGGCGCTGCGCGGTTCATTGCGGCGGCACGGTGTTGGGACGGCACAATTCGGGCATGGCGCCATCGTGCACTCGGTCAGCCGCCCATCCGCCTCCCACGGTTTGCTCCGGTCTCGTATGTGGCCACCGACGGCCGTCGCATGATCACCTCGGCGGGCGACGTCGCCGAGGGCCCATGGGCCCATGCCGGCGAGCTGGTCGACTCGGCCCGCCAGCTGGTTCCCGCCGGAGAGATGATCATCGTGGTTCACCCC
This sequence comes from Actinomycetota bacterium, assembly GCA_030947025.1. Taxonomy (GTDB): domain Bacteria; phylum Actinomycetota; class Acidimicrobiia; order Acidimicrobiales; family Palsa-688; genus JALYXV01. The sequence continues at coordinate 2,079 of JALYXV010000369.1, forward strand.
TCGGCCCACTTCCTCTGGGTCTGTTGCATTGAGGCATCGCCCGACCGCTGACCGTCGCAAGTGAGGCTCCCGGCGACTGTTGGCTGGGGTGAAACACGAACGATTGTCGGCTTTGTACCATCCAGAACGCGTCCTGACGGTCACGCCAATGTCCGGTTTGCTCCCAATGCAACAGACCCCGCCGAACTGGCCGCCGTGCCCCTGAGACCACATGATTTCCACCCGGAATGGAATTACACCATTCTCCCAGCACCCCCGTAACGGTTCAACTAATTGCAGCACGGGCACCTAGTGTCCCGTCCGGTTGAAGGGCCACGTAAGTACGGATTTCATGCTTCTATGGTCTTGTTGATCGCGGCGCAGTAGCCGGCGAGTCGTTCGAGGATTTCTTCGGCGGACTTGTGCCACACGAAC
>JALYXV010000221.1 GCA_030947025.1 Actinomycetota bacterium
GCCGGGGGCGACGGGGCGGCCGGGGGCGACGGGGCGGCCGGGGGCGACGGTGACGTCCTCGTCTTCCTGGCCAGGGCGGCCGACATCCGCCGGGTCCAGGCCAAGCTGGCCGGTGCCCTTCCCGACCGCGTCGATGTGCGGCCCTTGTTCGGGGCCCTCTCGACCGCCCAGCAGGACCTCGCCCTGGCCCGGTCCCCGCCCGGCCGTGGACGAGTGGTGCTGGCGACGGACATCGCCGAAACAAGCCTCACGGTGGAGGGGGTCAGGGTGGTGGTTGACAGCGGGCAGGCCCGCTCGCCCCGCTACGACCCCGGCACCGGCCTGACCCTTCTCCGCACCGGACCAGTGTCGCGTGCATCGGCCGATCAGCGAGCCGGCCGAGCGGGCCGCGAGGGGCCTGGGGTGGCATACCGGCTGTGGTCGCAGCACCAGCACGCAGGTCGGCGACGCTTCCCACTGGCCGAGATGGCCACCGTGGATCTGGCTGGTTTCGTGCTGGAGCTGGCGATGTGGGGCGCGGAAGCGGGCCACCTGCGGTTTCTCGAAGCTCCACCGCTCGCGGCCCTGGCCGACGGACGGGCCCTGCTGGTCGCGCTGGGCGCCCTGGACGAGCAGACCGGCCGGCCCACCGCCGAGGGCAGGCGAATGGCCGACCTGCCGTTGCATCCACGGTTGGCCCGGATGGTCACCGGCTCCATCCCGTTCGGGCTCGGCCCCGTGGCGTGCGCCCTTGCTGCCCTGCTCGAAGACGGGGATGTACTGCGGGGCCGGCCCGACGAGGTGGGTGTCGACCTGGCTGACCGGGTCCGCCTGATCATCGACCCCCGCGGCCGCGACCCACGGGCCGACCAGCCCGCCCTCTCGTCGGCCCGGCGGAGAACTGCACGGTTGGCCCGGCGGGCCGGTGTCAAACCGGGACCGGTCGACCTTCATCACTGCGGGCGGGTGGTGGCCCTCGCCTACCCCGACCGCATCGCCCAAGCCCGAGGTCGAGGCCGGTTCCGGCTGCGCCGCGGTGCCGGGGCGTGGATGGCGGAGTCCGATCCGCTGGCCCGGGAAGCCTTCCTCGTAGTCGCCCAACTCGACGCCGACCAGCCCGACAGCAGGATCCGCCTGGCCGCCGCCCTCGACCCCGCCGACCTCGAGGCGGCCGCGGGTGCCACCGTCACAACCGCGGAGGCACTGACCTGGGACCCGGGGCGTGACGACCTGCGGGCGACCGTCACCCATACCCTCGACGGGCTCGTCCTGGGCACCGTGGAGCGAAAGGCCGCACCCGGACCGGCTGCCACCGCCGCCCTGCTCCAACAGGTGCGAACCACCCGCCTCGGAGCCCTACCCTGGACTGACACCGCTCGGGCGCTGCAACGACGGGTGATGTTCCTGCGCCGGACATTCGGAGACAGCTGGCCCGACCTGTCGGACCCGGTCCTCCTGGCGACGATCGACGACTGGCTGGCGCCGTTGCTCGCCTCCGCCCACGACCGGGCCGGGCTGGAAACCATCGACCTGACCCGGGCTCTGCGGTCCCGGCTCGGCCCCGCCTGCCTGGACGAGTTGGACACCCTGGCGCCCACGTCGGTGGTCATCAACCCCCGGGGCAGGCTGCGGGTGGATTACCGCACCGATCAGCCCAGCGCCGCGGTCCCGCTCCAGCAGCTGTTCGGGACGACCAACCATCCGAACATCGCGGCCGGCCGGGTCCCACTCGTGCTCCACCTGTTGTCGCCCGCGGGGCGGCCCGTCCAGGTGACCGCCGACCTGCCCGGCTTCTGGGCGGGCAGCTATGCCGCGGTGCGCAAGGAGCTGGCGGGGCGCTACCCGAAACACCGGTGGCCGGTGGACCCTGTCCCAAAGAACCCGAAGAAGGAGCAATGAGCCGGCTCTTGGTGCCAACCGTGGTTGGGGCGAATTAGCGGGTATTGACTGATGCCCCTTGATCCCGGTGCCGCTATGTGTAAATTTACATCTACATGACGCCCTCCTTGACCGTGGGCCGCGCCAACCGTTTGGGCGCCGCCTCTCGTCCGCCGCTGCTATCGGCACGAGCCTCGTGATTGGCGACACCTGGGGGGCGTCGGTCGGGAACAACGGCGGGGGCGGGTCGACCGGGCGGCACGACGTGGCCGATGCGCTGTTGGCCGCGAACCTCGATTGGGAAGGGGAACGCTGGCGTGACCGGGCGGCGTGCCGGTCCACCGCCGCCGATCTGTTTTTTCCCATTGGGCGCACCCCGGGCGCGATCGATCAGATCCGTACCGCCAAGTCCGTCTGCCGGTCGTGCGAGGTACGGGAAACCTGCCTGTTGTATGCGTTGGAGACAAATCAGGATTCCGGCATCTGGGGCGGCACCTCGGAGGACGAGCGCCGCAAGCTACGGCGCGCTTGGCTCGCCCGCCAGCAGCTGCGCACACTGTCACCTGGCACGCACTGGTATGCACCCAGCTCCGGGGAACGAAGCTCGCCGCCATCCGCGACTGCGGCCTCGGCCGCGGAATTCCTCGTCACCAGACAGCCGGTCGGCGACGCGACCTAGCAGCCGGTTCGGCCGCTTGGTCCGGGTCGAAGGCAGATTCCCAAAAGAATCAGTTGACCTTGGACTCGACTTCAAGGTTTACCGTGAGGTTGTGGATCGCTCGAGACCGCTCGGCGCCTATGTCGGCGAGCCGGCGACCCCAGCGGGACCTACCAACAAGGAAAAGGTGCGATATGACCATGACCCAGAACAGCTGCGGCTGTGGCAGCGCGGACGCGAGCATCGTGGGCTCAGCCTCGGCGCCGTGCAGCTGCGGTTGCTGCGGCCCGCAGCCGGCGTCCAAGGAGGAGCGGTTGGCGGAGCTGCGTTCCCTCAGAGATTCGATCGATCAGCAGCTGGCCGAGCTCGAGAACGCCTGAGCCCCACATCTACGCGGAAGGCGGCGTAACGATGACCGATAGCAGCGTGGCCCTGAAAGACGACGGAAGTGGGTCCGCCCTCCGGCACTACACCTACTACCGGCCGACGATCCTGGTCCTGCTGAAGCAATACGAGAGCCACGGTTACCAGCTGGCGAGCCGAATGTCTGATCTGGGATTCGATCATCGACTCACGGCCAGCCTCTACGGCGTGCTTCGGGATATGGAAGACGAGGGGCTCATCGCGTCGTCCTGGGACCTGAGCGGGAGCGGGGGACCGCCCCGCCGGGTGTACGCGCTCACGGCGCCGGGCGAGCAGTACCTCCGCGAGTCGATACCCACGCTGGTCCGCCAGCGCCAAGCCTTGGATGCCACGCTGGACCTCTTCAGCCGCCTCGACCAAGCGGAGACAACCATCGTACCCATCGCGGCCGCGGCCCAGGCCATACGGAACCAACCGGCCGATTCGGCCACGCCCGGCCCCCAGCCGCGGCCCCATCGACCGCGGCGGACAGCCGTCAGCTCACCCACCCCAAGCCCGGAGGCGACATCACCCCCGGCGCCCGCCGACCCGCGGCGGCCCAGGCGGCCACCCCGGGCGACGAGAAGGCTTCAATCGCCCCGACGGGATTGAACAAGACGGGGAGGGCCGGCCGCCACCTGCCCTCCCAGCGCCAGGCAGAGCCCCCGTAGCGCGCGGCGCTGCCTGGCTTGCTTCGTTGCCAGGTATGGGCCGCTGTCCCGCCGGGTAGGAGCGCACCGGTCACGCGGTTGGCCCCCTGCAATTAGCGCCTACGCCCGGGCACCGCCTGACCGCAACAAGGGCGATCCGGCGAAGCCGTGCTCAAGCGGCGCGTGCGATCCGGGGAAGGTGGGACACCAGGGCGTCTGATCCGGACGAGCGGTGGGGCATCAGCTTCTGGGTCATGTTCATCGGTTCAACCTCACCTTCTTTCCCATGCACATCCTGGGGATCATGGGATGCCCCGTCGGGTGCGGACCTACAGCAACGGGCTGGGCTCAGACAGCATGAACCTCATGGTCAGCATCGGCTCAGTCCTCTTCGGTCTGGGAATGGGGCCCGGGCGTGCGGGCGCGCGGTCCACACCCGTAAGACGAATGGCGGACGCGTCTCTCGCCGCCGCGGTGGCGGCCATCGGTCGCATTCTCGACCGGCGCGGCCGCGCCAAAGACAACACCCGACGCTGAACTTTCTCCTGGCCCCTCCGGGGTGACGTGAGACCTACGCCTCGGTCGAGGCTTTGGCCCGTGCGCCGATCTTGCGTGACCGGCCCCGGAGATTTTGGTCGAGTATCACCTTGCGCAGCCGGACGGATACGGGCGTCACTTCCACGCATTCGTCGTCGCGAATGAATTCGAGCGCCTGTTCAAGCGAGAGCTGCTGGTGGGGGAAGAGCCTTTCGTAGCTGTCAGCCGACGACGCCCGGTGGTTGGTCAGCTGCTTGGGCTTGGTGATATTGACGTCCATGTCTTCCGAGCGGGCGTTCTCACCGACGATCATGCCCTCATAGACCTCCGTGGTGGGGCCGATGAACAGCACTCCCCGTTCCTGGATGTTGATGATGGCGTAGCCGGTGGACTGACCCTTGCGGTCGGCCACCAAGCTCCCTGACGGCCGGGTCCGAATACCCCCGAACCAGGGCTCGTAGCGATCGAAGATGTGGTGCAGGATCCCCGTGCCCCTCGTCTCGGTCAGGAATTCGGTCCGGAAGCCGATGAGCCCGCGCGCCGGGATCAGGTAGTCCATGCGCACCCATCCGGTCGAGTGGTTGACCATCTGCTCCAGACGGCCTTTGCGCATGGCCACCAGCTGGGTCACGACCCCGACGAACTCCTCGGGGACGTCGATCGACATGCGCTCGACTGGTTCGTGAACCTTGCCATCGATCGTCCGGGTCAGCACCTGGGGCTTGCCCACCGTGAGCTCGAAACCCTCGCGGCGCATCATCTCCACCAGTACCGCCAGCTGCAATTCCCCTCGCCCCTGGACCTCCCAGGTGTCGGGCCGTTCGGTGGGCAGCACCGCGATCGACACGTTGCCAACCAGCTCGGTGTCCAGGCGGTCCTTGATCATGCGGGCGGTGAGCTTCTTGCCTTCTTGACCCGCGACCGGCGAGGTGTTGACCCCGATGGTCATGGACAGGCTGGGCTCATCCACATGGGTCACGGGCAGCGGTCGGGGGTCGACCACGTCGGCGATGGTTTCACCGATTGTGATCTCCGGGATGCCCGCGATGGCGATGATGTCACCGGGGCCGGCGTCGTCCGCGGGCACCCGCTCGAGGTTCTCGGCCACGTACATCTCGGTGACCTTGACCTGCTCGATGGTGCCGTCCTTGCGGCACCAGGCGACCTGTTGGCCCCGCTTGACCGAACCGTGGCGGATGCGGCACAAGGCCAGCCGGCCGACGTAGGGCGAGGCGTCGAGGTTGGTCACCAGGGCCTGCAGCGGATGGTCCACGTCGTAGGTGGGAGCCGGGATGGCTTCGAGGATGGTGGCGAAGAGCGGCTCGAGGTCGCCTGTGTCGCCGATCTCGCCCACGTTCAGCCAGGAGCGGCCGGCCCGGGCATTGCAGTAGACGATGGGGAACTCGATCTGGTGCTCGCTGGCCCCGACATCGATGAACAGCTCGTAGACCTCGTCGACCACCTCGGCGATGCGGGCGTCGGGCCGGTCGACCTTGTTGATCACCAGGATCACGGGCAGATTCAGGGCCAGGGCCTTGCGGAGCACGAAGCGGGTCTGAGGCAGCGGGCCCTCGCTGGCGTCGACCAGCAGCAGGATGCCGTCGACCATGGTGAGACCTCGCTCGACCTCGCCCCCGAAGTCGGCGTGGCCGGGCGTGTCGATGATGTTGATCTTGATGCCGCTGTGACGGACCGCGGTGTTCTTGGCCAGGATGGTGATGCCCTTTTCGCGCTCCAGGTCATTGGAGTCCAAGACTCGATCGATCACCGCTTGGTGGTCCCCGAACGCGCCCGACTGGCGCAGCATGGTGTCGACCAGTGTGGTCTTGCCGTGGTCGACGTGAGCCACGATGGCGATGTTGCGAACGTCTTGGCGGACGGCGTGCATGATGGTCATCAATCTACGAAGGGGGATGGGGCCCGGGAAACGGTGACCACGCCGGCCCGGCGCTGCAGTCCAACGACGGTGCTGGAACGATGCTGCTGGCCCAGGGCCGAAGGGCGCAATCAGGATCCGGACTCGATTGTACCGGTTCCGGGGAGCTTCACGGCACGGGCGGGCGTCGGCCCGGATGTCAGTCCCGGCGAGCTTTGGTGCCACGGACATCGCACGGTGCAGGCGGCTTCGTCCACGATGCCCTCCTCGAGGGTTCCGCCCGCGTGCCTGCACGGCTGCCATTGACAGGCGTGGAAGCAGGGATTCGGTCGAGGTTGCGACGGACGTGGGAACAGCGGTGGAAGGGCTGGCGCTACGGTTGATACGGCGGAGCTTCGCCCCAACCCCATCGGGGTACTGGTGCATGCTCGACGATCTTGGCGTCCGGCTGGGAGTTTCCGAGTGCTAACCGCGTCCCCCACTCGAGATAGGCCACGAGCGCGGATCGGAACTCAGGATCATTCGGCATCCCAGCATCGTCCGCCGCCAGGCTCATGAGCGACGCGAATCGAAACCGCTGCTGGTGGGTGATTCCAAGTTGTCGGTGCCTGTTGAGCATCCGCTCATAGCCGCCCAGTTGCTCGGAGTACTCGGCCGGACCGCCGAAGACCTCGCTCCACCAACTCGCCACATTGCGCCGATGCTCCTCACGTACGCCGCTTGGGAAGAACGGCGCCAGCAGGTCGTCCCGCTCGACCCGGTCGTAGAACGCGCTGATCATCCGATCGAACGCATCGCGTCCCCCGGCCCACTCATACAGCGTTGGATAGCCGGGCACCGGGCTCAATGTATGTCCGTGTGACACCAACGTGCTGCGCAGGGCAGGTATCAACGACGGCTCGCAGGGTCCCGAGACAACTAGCGGGAGTCGGCCCAGCAATCTCCCTCCGTCGTCGCCATCGGCACCATGCCCGCGGGCTACTCAAATGATGACACCGGCCTCCTGAGCAGGCTTTCTCGGATCAGGCACTCCCTTCTGCCCGTGCCTCCGCCGCTGAGGACGCCAGTGCCGTCTCGATGCCGATGGTCAGTTCATGCCCGGCTTGACAGCTCGGGCCCACATGTTCAACGGGTCACGGAGCGCGGCTCCTATCGCCCGTGCTGTCGCGAACGCCAAAGCCTGTCGCGAATGCCAACAGCATCCGGGTAGCCGAACTTGCCGGAGCCGCACCCGGCGAACCTGCGTGCCGCCCATTGGCACTTACGCTGAGTTGGCGGAGAATGTCCAGAAGGTCCGCGGCCTAGCTCCGTCGGTACCGTTCGAACCCGTCGGTGAAGACGGCAATTCCCGAATCGGTGATCCCCATCGCCTCGACTCCCGTCAACCCCGCCAGCCATGGCATCCCTCCTTCTCCCAGGACGACGGCCGCGGTGGCGTAACCGTCCACCAGCCCCAGGTCGGCTCCGATGACCGTGACGGCGATGAGACCAGACGGTGGCCGCCCGATGACAGGTTCTATGATGTGCCCCGCGTTCGTAGCGCCCTGACGTGGCGGCGGCCATGTCGACTCCGCCGACTACGGTCGCCACCCGGTCGCGAATCCACGGATGTTGCACGCCGACGCGCCATTCCTCACCGGGTCGTCGGGCGCGGCCCAATGAACCCACCGGGGCGGCGATGGCAGAACGGTGTTGAGGAACCGGCCGCCGGAGTGCGGTCGACGACCGCCCAGAGGAGTGTCGTAGTAGTCCCGGAGCCGGCCGGCCACCGATGTTCCCGCCAGCCCGATGTACAGCACGGTCTCGTCGGTTAGCCAGCACGACGCTATGCGCCCTGCCAGTTCATCGACGCTGGGACGGACCCCGTCCACGGTGAGCTCGGGTCGCAACGACAGCAGGTGCTCGACAGCCGCCGTCGAAATCGGGCAGCTTTGAGTCGCGGCCGGCGTTATCAGCCGCAAGCTCTTGCAGCACTGGGCCGAACGGCGGCCGCGGGCCGACTCCCGATGGCCCAAGGCTCCGCCGACTCGCCGTGGCCTTGGGGGGCGAAATGAGCACCAAAAACGGGGGCCTCAACTCGGGCGGCGGGACGCGTTCCAGCTCGGTTGCTCGAACCGGCCAGGTCGTTTGTGGTCCTCGGCACGACGACACGCTCGTCGCCGGTCTCCAGACCGTCGGCTTGGCGCCCATTGCCCAAGAAGGGAACGTCGCAAGAAGCTGACCCAGCTGACGGCGGACGACATCGATGACCTCCGCGCGGCCCGGGCCGCGGCAGGGGCGGCCCGCAACACCGTCATCCGGTTGCGCTCGGCGCTCGTCTTGGCGCTCGACCAGGCCGTGCGGCAGGATCTCGTGTTCCGCAAACGTGGCGGCGCTGACCGACACACCGGACGGGCCGATAAGGGAGGGACGTTCACACCGTCGACCAGGCGAAGTCACTGTTGGAAGCGGCGGTCAGCGACCGGCTCGAGGCCGCCTACGTGACTTTGCTCATGCTCGGCCTGCGGCCGGGCGAGTTGCTGGGCTGGCATGGGACGGAGTCGATCTGGAGACGGGCGTGCTCCTGGTACGGCAGGCGCTCAAAGGTGGAGCGAAGCACGATGGTGGTGCTCGGCCCGCTGAAGACGGCCGGGGCGCGGCGGACGTTGGCGTTGCCGATGCTGGTCGCTGAGGCGCTGCGTCGTCACCGGGTGCGCCAGGACGATGAGCGTTCGGCATCCGGTGCCGAGTGGGCGAGAGCGGATTGGTGATCACCACCAGTGTCGGGACGTAGATCGATCCACGGAACTTTCGGCGGTCGTTCACCCGAATGACGGAGCGGGCCGGTCTGGGCGGGTGGCACCCGAACGAGCTCCGGCACTCAGCCGCCTCCCTGCTGTCAGCGGCGGGGGTGCGGGAGGAGGACGTCGCCGACCTCGTTGGACATGTGACGACTCGCATGACGCACCAGGTCTACCGCCACCAAGTTGCGCCAGCGATCACTGCCGGTAGGCAGGCGATGGAGCGATTGTTCGGCTCACCACCATCTAAGGGCTCTGATGTGGAACGGCTTGTCAAGTGGTCGCGAGACTTTCTTCGGAGAATTTGGGGCGCGTGCGAGCCAGGGGGTGGCCTGATCGCCCCGACGGAATCGAGTCCGTCTTGGGTCCTGTGTTCCAGTTGAGGGCGTGAACGCTCGGTGTCAACGAGCGCGGGCCAAGTGCCCGTAGTAGGCTGGTCACGGCAGTTGTTCGACGGTGACGGTTCGGATCGGTTGACGAGCAGACGATTGCCTACTTACGTCTGGGGCGTGCGCTGGCTGGCCCGGTAGGCGCTGACCACCTGACGTTCGTCGGAGCGTCGGGTTCGCCACGCCCTGAGTCTCCTTCGGCTGGCGAGGAGAATGACGCCAAGCCCGGCTACGACGGCGACAAGCCGCCACGGTATCAACCAAGCGTGGACCGTGGCGGTGTGAAGCAGCGTCACCGGCCGGCCTGGGGGTGCGGCCGTGACGGCGGCGGCCAGATGTGCCTGGCCAACGAAGGGAAGACCTCGCCACCTGCCGGTCAGGACTGTGTGGCCGCCCGGGATGACGTAGGTGTCGATGGGACCGAGTGCCACGTTGCGGTGGCCGAAAGTGGTGTGGATGTCGACCTCACCGGAGAGGTTGGTGAGGGTGTTGCCCACGTTGGTGACCTGTACCGAGAGGACCTCGCTGTTGCCGTGGCGGTCGGCCTTCAAGGGTCCAAGGCGGATTCCCGGCTCGACGCGGCCTGGGATGGTCACCTGGACGATGAGCGCGACTCGGGTCTCGAGCACCAGCCCGCCCGCTTCGCGAGGGCCGCCCGCGAGGACGCCGACGACGGCAGCGAAGTAGTCCCCGGGTGCGACGCCGGCAGGGATGGCGATCGTGAACCGATCATCAGTTGTGCTGTTTGGTGCCAGGTTGAGGGTTGCCCGGGAGATCGAGATCCACGGCGTTGCTCCAGTTGGCGGCTGTCCGGGTTGGCCGGGGCTCGGAGCGCCAAGAGTCGTCACCAGGTTCGCCGGGTAGAGATCGACGATCAGCGGCCCGGGTGAGAAGTTGACCACCTCGACGGCGTCGGAGAATTGGGTGCCCGCAGGCAAGGCATAGCTGAAATGACCGCCGGATAACGTGGTATGTCCCTCCAAGATGGGTCGCATCCCATACAGCGGCTGCAGCTGGTCGGCGTTGGCTGCGACGCCTATCGCCAACCATACAGCCCACATCCCCAACGCGACCAGGCCAGCCAGATACCTTCTGCCGCTGCTTCGCCGCTTAGAGGTCGGGATCAGCCGGTGACGCTGTATTCAGCGCTCCTGCGTAAGCTCCAAGGACCTGGCCGGGAGGGACATTCAAGGTGACGGTGTTGGCCGCCGCCACCCAGGAGCCTTGGGTGGTCGCACCGGCTGTCATCAGGGTCTTCGGGCATGAGTACGACGTCCCGTGGACCACGTCACCGGGGCTGTTGCATCCCGAGAAGCTGAACGGCCCGCGGGCGGCCGCGGCCGGGGCCGGCCCTGTCGCCCCGCCACCGGCGGAGACCAGCCCCGGGCTGTAGGTCAGGTTGGCGACTCCGATCCAGTTGGGACCGGCCACCATGTCTGTGGCGGCCACGCTGGCCGACCAGCCCCGCCCATCGTTCAAGGTGTTGGTGTAGGTGATCGAACCGGCCGGGATAGCCCCGCTCGATGTCCCTGCCATATGGGCGCCGAAGCCAACCGACGTTTGGGCTAGGGAGATCGACAGCGTCCGCCCGACCACCGTCGCCGATGTCGCCTGCGCAGCGGTGGTACCCGGCGCCATGCCCAACGCCACGGTACCCACCTTGCTCACCTGCGTCTCCACGAACCACAGGTTGCCGTCGGGGCCGGCCGTGATGCCCTGCGGACCACTGTTGGCGGTTATGCCGGTCGAGAACTCGGTCACGACGCCAGCCGGGGTGATCCGGCCCACCCTGTTACCTCTGAACTCAGTGAACCACAAGTTGCCGTCCGCGCCCGCCGTGATGTCACGCAGATCGCTCGTTGCTGTGATGCCGGTGGAGTACTCGGTGACGACGCCAGCCGGGGTGATCTTGGCCACCCTGTTCCCACCGTTCTCCGTGAACCACAAGTTGCCGTCAGGCCCGGCCGTGATGCCATCCGGATGGGCGTTGGCGCTTATGCCGGCGGAGAACTCGGTGACGACGCCAGCCGGGGTTATCCTGGCCACTTTGTTCGCCGCGATTTCCGTGACCCACAAGTTGCCGTCGGGGCCGGACGAGATGCCCCACAGATTGCTCACCGTGTTTCCGACGGTGAACACCCCCGTGATATTGCCCGCACGGGTGGCCCGGAACACCTGGTTCGTGACATCGCTGGTGAACCACAAGTTGCCGTCGGGGCCGGATGTGATGGCCAGCGGACCGCCCTGAGCGCTACCGCCGCCGGTCTCGGTGACGGTGCCGGCCGTGGTGATCTTGCCCAACTTGTCCCCCGCAGTTTCGGTGAACCACAAGCTGCCGTCGGGACCGGCCGTGATAAATACGGGCCCGCTACCCGTCGATATGCCAGTCGAAAACTCGGTGACGGTTCCGGTCGGGCCTGCGGCGTGCGCCGTGGGGGTGGAGGCCATCATGACACCGAGGGTCGCGGCCGCGACGAGAACGCGGCCTGCCCGTCTCGCCGACAGCGCAGAGCATCGCCCGCGTCCACCGTCAGTTGGCGCGCCGATCGGGCGTGACATCCGACTCCGGACTGACCTAGAATCTTCGACCGCGGGGCGCACGGCGTCGTCGCGGCCGGGCCTGGCCATTCTTCGGTTCTCCTGTCCCTTCGAGTCCAATGACCGAGCGCCAGGGGACTGTTGGCACACACCCTAGGGCACCTGCGGCCAAAGCGGTCGAGGAGAGCTTCGTGGTTTTTGTCCGCCCCGGACAGGTGCTGGTCGTGGGACATGGCAAAACTGCGGGACCCGGATCGCGGCGTGTGGTTCGAGTGCTATGCGGTCATCGATATCTGGATGGTCGCTCCGGGCAGTCTGGCGGGCGTCGTTGCGTGTTTGGGGCTGGGCCGACCTGTGAATCGCCAACCTCCCCGGTGTTCGGGACGTTGGTGAGACGGTACATCTCCTCGAACTCGATGGGGGACATCTTGGAGATGGAGTGATGGATCCTGGTCGTGTTGTACCAGTGGACCCAGCGGCATGTGGCGTGTTGACCCCCACCGCCGAACAAGACCATGCCGTCGGCCCCGCCCGCGCCGAGCGGTCCATAGCGGTCGTCGCCGGGGCGGGGACCGGCAAGACCACCACCCTCGCCCTCCTGGCCCAAAACCTCCAAGGCCGGACGTGTCGCTACCTGGCCTTTAACAAGGCGATCGTCACCGATTCCGCCGCCCGCTTCCCCGACAACGTCGTGTGCAGCACCGCCCACAGCCTCGCCTTCCAGGCCACCGGCCGGGCGTTCCGCCGCCGCCTCGACACCCCACGCCTCCCCTCCGATCAGATCGCCGCCCTGCTCGGCATCGACCCGCTCGCCATCGCCGTCGGCAAGTGCACGGCTGGTCCTGTCGGCCGGCTATCTGGCCGGGGTGACCATGCAGGCCGTCAAAACCTTCGCGCACTCCGCCGACCCCGAACCGGGCGAACATCACGTGGCGTATATCGACGGGATCGACCTGCCCGACGGTTCCCGGCGAGGCTGGGCCAACAACCGTGCCGTGCGTTCCCGGGTCGCCCCGGCGATGCGCCGCGCCTGGGTCGACCTGACCCGGCCCGACGGGCGGCTCCCTACAGCCAGGACTACTACCTCAAGGCCTACCACCCCGCATCGACGCCGACGCGGTGCTCGTCGACGAGGCCCAGGACCTCTCCCCTGTCCTTGCCGACATTGTCGCCCGGCAAACCCACGCCCAGTTGATCCTGGTCGGCGACCCATACCAGTCCATCTACGGCTGGCTTGGCGCCGTCGACGCCATGAACACCATCACCACCGACGTCCGCTGCTTCCTGACCCAAAGTTTCCGGTTCGGGCCCGCCATCGCGGAGGTCGCCAACCAGCTCCTTGCTCGGCTCGGCGCCGACATGCGACTCCAAGGCCACCCCGCCATCCACTCCACCGTCGGCTCGATCGTCGCCCCCAAAGCCGTCCTGACCCGCACAAACGCCGAAGCGTTGCGGCAGGTCTTCGATCACCTCGACGCGGGCCGCACCGTCGCCCTCGTCGGCGGCAACGCCAAGCTCGCCGCGTTCTGCCGGGCCGCCGTGCAGCTCGCCGACACCGGGGCCACCAGCCATCCCGAACTCGCCTGCTTCACCTCCTGGGGGCAGGTCGTCGACTACGCCAAACACGATCAGCAGGGCAGCGAGCTCAAACTGCTGGTGGAACTCATCGACCGTTTCGGCGCCCCCCCGCTCCTCGACGCCCTCAACCACACCACCAGCGAGGACACCGCCGAGGTCGTCATCTCCACCGCCCATAAGAGCAAAGGACGGGAATGGGACAGCGTCGCCCTGGCCGGCGACTACCCACCCCCCAAGACCGGTCACGACGACAACAGCGCGGAAGAGCTACGGCTCCTCTACGTCGCCGTCACCCGAGCCCGCCACCACCTCGACATCAGCCACGTCCCCCACGCCACCACCGCCCACAACCCCCAACCCTCCCCCGCGCCGCCGGCCGCGCCGAGCGGCCCGCTGCGCCCCCAGCCCGCCTGACCGCACCTACCGCTCCTAGCCCGCGACCGTGCTTCCTCTCCGTCAGTTGCAACCCTGAGCATTGCCGCGAGGCGATGGCTTTTCCTCACAAAGGCGGCGCTCCAGCCCTCCTGCGCACGCCGGGGCGTGAGCGACCGGGACCAGCCCGGACAACCCTCTCATCGCCACCGGACGTGAGCACGGTTGTTCCGACGCCAACCCGAGCGACGAAGTAGCGGAGGGGCGGCAGCCCAGGGGGTTCGGGGGGCGGGGCCGCCCCCCGAGGCCGCCACAAGACCCGAATCCTGCCGCAGGACTCGCCGCGGAAGCATCCCTGGAATAGGGGTGCATATGTGTGGTG
>JALYXV010000038.1 GCA_030947025.1 Actinomycetota bacterium
TGCCGCCGCCGCCGCCGCCGCCGCCGCTGCTGCCGCTGCTGCTGCCGCCGTTGCCGCCGCCGCCGTTGCCATCGCCACGGCCGGGAATCACGGGGACGATCGATACCGCTCCCGGATGGTGGACGACGTCGCGCTCGAAGCTTTGGCCGTCGGGTGCCTCGAACGTGGCGACGGCCACACTGATGGTCGAGCCCTGGTACTGGAGCTCCTCGCTCAGGCGGCGGAAACCGGCGCTCACGCGCCCGGTGCCCACGCTGCTCGGGGCGTCCGGGCGGTGGGCCGGACCCCGCGAAAGCGCCTCATGGCGCGCTCATGAGGTCGGGACTGCGGTCGGAGCCGGCGCAGCCAGCGGGCCTACGTCCAGCAACCTCGGAATGCGCCCCTCGGCTCGAGCGAGGGCGGCGCCGACCAGCTCCCGGAACAAGGGATGGGGCCGATCAGGCCGGCTCTTGAACTCCGGGTGGGCCTGGGTCCCGACCCACATGGGATGGCCGGGCAACTCGATGAACTCGACCAGGCGGTCATCGGGCGACGTCCCGGAGCACAGCAACCCCGCGTCCTCGAGCCGACGCCGGTAAGTGTTGTTGACCTCGTAACGGTGGCGGTGGCGCTCGTACACCACCGTGTCTCCGTACGCCCGGGCCACCTGGCTGTCAGGCCGCAGCCGGGCCACATACGCCCCGAGCCGCATGCTGCCGCCCATGTCCACGATGTCGCGCTGCTCGTCCATCAGGTCGATCACCGGGTGAGGCGAGGTCGAGTCGAACTCGCTCGAGTTGGCCCCGGCCAGGCCGCATACGTGGCGGGCGTACTCGATGACCATGACCTGCAGTCCCAGGCACAGTCCGAGGCACGGTATGCCGTGTTCGCGGGCGTAACCAGCGGCCGCGATCTTGCCCTCGATCCCTCGCTCGCCGAAGCCGCCCGGTATGACGATCCCGTCGAGGTTGCGCAGCCGTCCGTCGGCCAGCAGCCCCTCCACATCCTCGGCCTGGATCCACTCCAGTTCGATCTGGGCGCCGTGGAAGTAGCCACCGTGGCGCAGCGCCTCACCAACCGAGAGGTAGGCGTCGGGCAGGTTGACGTATTTGCCGATCAGCCCGATCCGCACGGGCCGGACGGCGGCATCGACCCGCTCCACCAGCCGTTCCCAGTCGGCCAGGTCCAGCGGATGGCGGGCGTCGTCGAAATGCAGCAACCGGCACACGTACTCGTCGAGGCCCTCTTCGTGCAGCGCCAACGGGATCTCGTACAGGTTGGGGGCGTCGACGCAGGAGACGACCGCCTCGATGGGCACGTCGCACAACAGCGAGATCTTGCGCTTCAGCCCCGATGAGATGTCCCGGTCGCTGCGGCAGATGATCACGTCGGGCTGGATGCCTCGGCTGCGCAGCTCGGTAACAGAGTGCTGAGTGGGCTTGGTCTTCTGCTCCCCCGACGGCCCGAGGTAGGGAACGAGGGTCACGTGGACGTAGCACACGTTGTCCCGCCCGACATCCTTGCGGAACTGCCGGATGGCCTCGAGGAAGGGCAGGATCTCGATGTCGCCGACCGTCCCCCCTACCTCGGTGATCACCACATCCACCGAGTCGGTCGCCAGTCGCTTGATGCGGCCCTTGATCTCGTCGGTGATGTGGGGGATGACCTGGACGGTCTTGCCCAGGAAGTCGCCCCGACGCTCTTTGGCGATCACCGATTGGTAGATCGACCCGGTGGTGGCGTTGGAGTCCCGGTGCAGGTTCTCATCGATGAACCGCTCGTAGTGGCCCAGATCGAGGTCGGTCTCCCCGCCGTCGTCGGTCACGAAGACCTCGCCGTGCTCGAAGGGGTTCATGGTGCCCGGGTCCACATTGATGTACGGGTCGAGCTTCTGCATAGTGACCCGGAGTCCCCTGCTCTTGAGCAGCCGACCCAGTGAAGACGCAGTGAGACCCTTGCCCAACGAACTGGCGACACCGCCGGTGACGAAGATGTGCTTCGCCATCTGTTTGCTCCTCCCGCTTTCGGACCGATGGACGCCAACGGGGGCGGCCAAACCAGCTTACCGCGGCCCAGGGACCACCCTGGCGGATGTCTCCCGGTATCGGGCCAGCGCCTCTTCTCGCTCGGCCGAGTGCTCCACCACTGGCGGCGGGTACCCCGGCGGCGGCCCTCCCGGCAGCCGCCACGGCTGATGCACCTCGGCCCCGGTGACCCCGCGTAGCTCAGGCACGAAACGGCGGACGTACACCCCATCGGGGTCCCATTGCCGGGACTGGGCGACGGGGTTGAAGATTCGGAAAAAGGGGGCCGGGTCGGTGCCAGACCCCGCGACCCATTGCCAGCCGTGGTTGTTGGAGGCCAGATCGCCGTCGACGAGATGAGTCAGGAAATGACGCGCACCACGCTCCCACGGGAGATGCAGGTCCTTCACGAGGAAGCTGGCCGTAACCATTCGCACGCGGTTGTGCATCCACCCCTCGGCCGACAACTGGCGCATGCCTGCGTCGATCAGCGGGAAGCCGGTTCGTCCCTTCGCCCAGGCGTCGAACAGCTCGTTCGCCCCGGGGCCGTGATCGGCCCGGAAGGTACGCATGGCCGGCTGCCACGCCCGCCGGGCCGAGTCGGGCGCGTGCCAGAGCACGTCGGCATAGAAGTCCCGCCACGCCAGCTCGGCCCGGAGGCGTTGCGCACATTCGTCTCCACCGAGTTGGTGGTCATGGAGGCGGGCCAGGATCTGATTGGGATGGAGCAGACCGAACTTGAGGTAGGGCGAAAGACGCGACGTTCCGTCTCGGTCAGGGAAGTCACGGCTCCGGTGATAGTTGGCCAGCCCGTCGGTCAGGAACTGGTCGAGCCGTTCATGGGCCGCCGCTTCGGTCGCCTCGGGCAGGGTGGCGGTGATGACCGGGTCCCGCGGAATCGCCTTTTTTGGCAGGTCGATCCAGTCCGCCTCAGGGTGCGGCGCGGTTTCTGGGTCCAGATGGGTGGTCCAAGCCCGGTAGTACGGCCCGAATACCTGGTATGGCGTCCCGTCCGCTTTGACGACCGTTCCCGGGTCGACGGCGTACGGCGATGCCACCCGGTCGAGCCACTGGCCCTGCTGCGCCAGGCGAATCGCGACCGCATTATCCCGGTCGCGGCCGTAGGGGCCGAAGTCGGCGGCGCACAGCACACGGTCGGCCCCCGCTTCACGGGCGACTCGTGGGACCACGTCGGCTGGGTCCCCGGCCCGGACGACGAGCCGGCCATTAAGCCGTTGGTTCAGGCTGCGCAGGGCCCGGTACATGAAGGCCAGCCGGTTGGCGCCCGAGGGGCGGCGGAGTCGGTCGTCGAGCACGAACAGCGCGACCATCTGGTCGCCATCCGCCGCACCCGCCTCGATCGCGGCGTTGCCTGACACACGCAGGTCGCGCCGAAACCACATCACCGTCGCCGCCATTGCGCGAGGTTACGACTTCAAGGGGCTGCCTGGATGACGGGCCCGGTCGGAGGTGTCTCTCTGGGACCGATGGGCCAGGGCGAGCAACTCTTCGGCGTGGCGGCGGGCGGTGGCGCTGTCGGGTTGGCCGGACAGCATTCGAGACAGTTCGACAATACGTTCGGTTTGGTCGAGCGGGCGGGCCGTCGCCACGGTGCGACCGTCGACCTCTTCCTTGCGCACCGCGATCTGCTTCGCCGCGAAGGCGGCTACCTGGGGCAGGTGGGTGACGACCAGCACTTGGTGGTGGCGCGACAGGTCGGCCAGCGCCCGGCCGACCGCCAACGCGGCCTCTCCACCGATGCCCGCATCGACTTCATCGAACACCAAGGTGGTCGCCCCACCGTCGGCTTCTCGCCCGGCTGCTGGTCCCGCTTCTCGCCCGGTTGCTGGTCCCCCTTCTCGCCCGGTTGCTGGTCCCGCTTCTCGCCCGGTCGGTGGTCCCGTGCCGGCTCCGCTGAGGACCAAGCGCACCGCCAGCATGGCCCGGGCCAGTTCGCCGCCTGAGGCCACCTTGGCTAGGGGCAGCACCGGCTCGCCGGGGTTGGCCCCGAGCAGCCACGTGACGTCGTCACCCGCCTGGTCCTCGCCCACCCGGACCTCGATCCGGGCTTTGGGCATCGCGAGGCTGCGCAGCTGCCGCTCGATGGCCTCGGCCAGCCCAGGCGCCGCGGCTCGCCGACGACCACCGACCGCGGCTTCGGCCTCGGCCAGGTCTCGAGCCGCCTGATCCCGCTCCTGTTCGAGTTGCATGGCCCGTTGCTCGAAGGAATCGAGTTCGGCCAGACGGTGCGCGGCCGACTGGCTGTAGGCTATGACGTCCGCCAATGTCTCGCCGTATTTGCGGCGCAGCTGGCGCAACAGCAAGCGGCGGTCTCGGACCCACGTCAGGCGGTCCGGATCGTCCTCGAGACTCTCGGCCAAGGTGCGCAAATCGGTGGCGGCATCAGCGAGGTCGATGGCCACCGCCTGCACGCGCTCATGGATGCGGGACAACGGTTGGTGACCAGCCATAAGGGCGACCGCGCCGCCGAGGGCGTCGGTTACGCCACCGTCGGCGCTTAGGGCCGCCACCGCTTCGTGGGCGGCATCACGGTGCGCGCGGGCATTGGCCAGGCGTTCCTCTTCGGCCGCCAGCTCGTCATCCTCATCGGGAGATGCCAAGTTGGCGGCGTCGATCTCGCCCACCTGGAAGGCCAGCATGTCCTGCTCCCGCGCCCGGCTGGCCGCGTCGCCCCCGAGGCGGGCCAAGGATTCCACCGCGTCACGGTGACGCCTACGGGCCGACACGATGGGTTCGAGGTCGATATGGG
This sequence comes from Actinomycetota bacterium, assembly GCA_030947025.1. Lineage (GTDB taxonomy): Bacteria > Actinomycetota > Acidimicrobiia > Acidimicrobiales > Palsa-688 > JALYXV01. The sequence continues at coordinate 4,774 of JALYXV010000038.1, forward strand.
CGAAGGCGTCCAGCCCGGAACGCTGGGCGGCAGGGGCCAGCAGGGACTGGTGGCTGTGCTGACCATGCAAGTCGATGAGTGCGCCCGCGGCGTGGTCGAGGGCCGAAAGCGGCGACATCCGTCCGTTGACATAGGCCCTCGACCGGCCCGAGACGGGGACGGTCCGAGTCAGGACCAGGTCCTCGACATCGTCGGCCCACGTGAAGCGACCTTCAATTGTGGCTTCCTCGGCCCCGGGCCGGACCAGCACCGGATCGGCCCGACCCCCCAACAAGAGTTCGATGGCCTCCACGACGAGGGTTTTCCCCGTCCCTGTTTCACCCGTGAGAGCGATCATGCCGGGACCGAGCAGCAAGCCGAGGTCGGCGATTACCCCGAGCTCCGTGACCCGCAACTCTGCCAGCATCAGCGGTCGGCGGAGCCAAACTTCTGCTTGAGAACGCGATGGAAGTCCCGGCCGCCGAAATCGACCAGCCGGGCGTTGTGGTCACCGGCTCGGCACCGGACGACGTCGCCGGTCGATAAGGACCCGAGCATCTGGCCGTCGACGACCAGCTCGGCCGGCAAATCACCCAGGATCTCGAAGGTGACGTTCTCCTCCTCGGCCAGCACCAGGGAACGGTCGAAGAGCATGTGGGCCGCGACGGGGGTCATGACGAGAACGCGGGTCCGGGGAGAAGCGATAGGTCCGCGAGCCGAGAGGTTGTAGGCGGTCGAGCCGGTCGGCGTCGCCACGATCAGCGAGTCGGCCGCGTAGGTGAGGAACGGACTGCCGTTGATACACACCCCCAGCTGGACCGTGTGACCCAATGAGCTGCGCTGGAGGACGACATCATTGAGCGCGGTGGTGATGCGGGGCGGCCTTTCGCTCAACGAGGTACGGACTTCGACCGCCAAGGTCATCCGTTCCTCGACCCGGTACTCACCGGCCAGGAACCGTTTGAGCGCCTGAGGGAGCTCGTCGGGGGCAACCTCGGTGAGGAAGCCGAGGTGGCCGACGTTCACACCAAGGACCGGGACGCCGAATGGCGCTACCAGGTCAACGACTCGGAGCATGGTGCCGTCACCGCCGAGGCTGATGGCCAGGTCGAGCTGACTCGCAATCTCACGCTGGCGCTGCCGGACGGCCGCTTGGGGACCCTCGGCGCCTTCGACAACAAGCCCTCCGTCGCACATGGGAAGGTCGACTGCGCTCTCGGAGCCCTCGCTCGCTTCGCCCCCTGGGCCGGTCAGAATCGGGGCCCGGTGACCGGCGGCGGTGAGCCAGGCCGCGGTCGTCATTGCCAGATTGACCGCTTCCGGGCGGCACGGGTGGGGAATGAAGCCGATCGTCGCCATCTATCCCTCTTCCATGCCGTGACGTCCCGCCGCCTCGGCGACCACAGCTGCCACGGCCCGGTCGAGATCGGGTTCGATCGCCATTTGGACTCGGGCGCGGCAATAAACCAGGAACTCGACGTTGCCGTCGGCGCCGGTCAGCGGGGAAACCATGATGCCTATCATCGCGGCTCCGTGGTCGGTTAGGGCGCGAAGGACGTGAAGCAGGGTCTGCGACCAGACCGCCGGGTCACGGATTACGCCGCGACCGGCCGACGCCGCCTGCCGCCCGGCCTCAAATTGCGGTTTGACGAGAACGACGACATCAGCATCGGGCCCGCTCAGGCGGTCAAGGAGGACAGGGGCCACGGTGCGCAGAGAAATGAAGGAGAGGTCAGCAACGACCACGTCGAACGGCGACCCCCCGACCTGGTCGAGCGTGAGGAAACGGATGTTGGTGCGTTCCCGGGAGTGGACCCGCGGATCTGCCGCCAGCCGTTGGTGCAGCTGCCCCCGACCGACATCGACTGCGACCACGGTCGCGGCCCCTCGTTGGAGGAGGCAGTCGGTGAATCCGCCCGTCGAGGCGCCCGCGTCGAGAGCCCGCCGGCCGGTCACGTCGATATCGAAACCATCGAGGGCGGCGTCGAGTTTCAGGCCACCGCGGCTGACAAAGCGTGGCGGCCGCCCGGCCAGGATCACGGCATCGGCGGAGTCGACCAGCCGTGCCGCCTTGTCCGCGACTGCGCCCCGTACCAGAACCTCGCCCGCGGCTACCGCCGCCTGCGCTTGTTCACGGCTGTTGACCAGGCCCCGCCGGACAAGCTCGATGTCGAGCCGTCGGCGGCCGCTCATGTGTACGCGGGCGCGTCAGGAACGATCAGAATCGGAACCGGGCGTCGATGCTCCGCCAGCCGGGCCAGGGGCCGGCGTGGGCGAAGGACCTTTCTTGGCTGGCGCTCGTTTGGCCGGTGCTCGTTTGGCCGGTTCCTTCGTGGCTGCCTTGATCGGTCCAGCCTCCGGCTCAGCCGCAGGCGCTTTCTTGGCCGCGGGCGCTCTCTCGGCCGCAGGCGTGTTCACGGACGATGACTTCTCGGCGGCCGCTTTCTTGGCTGCCGGCGCTCTCTTGGCGGCCGGCGCCTTCTCGGCCGGGACCTTCTTGGCGGCCGGGACCTTCTTGGCGGCCGGTGCCTTCTTGGCGGCCGGTGCCTTCTCGGCCGGGACCTTCTTGGCGGCCGGGTCCTTCTTGGCGGCCGGGTCCTTCTTGGCGGCTGGTGCCTTCTTGGCGGCCGGTGCCTTCTTGGCGGCTGGTGCCTTCTTGGCGGCCGGTGCCTTCTTGGCGGCCGGTGCCTTCTTGGCGGCCGGCGCCTTCATGGTCGGCGGGGCCGGTTCATCCGAGTCGGTTCCGGTGAGGCGCCGTTCAATGTCCTTGAGGGCGCTTCCGAACTCCGTCAGCTGGGACGTGACCTCCTTGCGTACCAGCGCGATGAGGTGGTCGCTGTTGCGGCGGCTCCGTTCGATGAGCTCGTCCACCTGGCTCTGGACCTGATCTCGCTGGATTTCGCCCGCTCGGACCAGTTCACGGACAATCGCCTCAGCCCGAGACTTTGTCATTGCGGTAAACGCCATGCCCGCGTCCAGATACCGCTTCAACAAGTCGCGCTGTGCCATTGACGCCAGGGTACCAACCCCTACCTGGGGCGTTGTGCATGGCGAGCTATCACTCTCGCTGGTCTGGCCCCAGAACCTGATCGACGATGGCGGCCAAGGTCGGGCCGGTCAGGTCGGGCGTGGGCTCGACCGGTAGGTCGGCCTCGGAGGTCACCCCGGAGAGAACCAGGCCGAACCGTGACTTCGTGGCCTGGCTGAACAACCCGTCGGTTTCCGCCCGGTCGCCCACCGAGACGTCGACCAGCCCGACGCGATCGGCCACCAGCGCGGCTGCGGCCTTCTCGGGTTTGCCCGCCACTTCCGGCTCGGTATCGGTCGCCACCCGTAGGAACGCCACGATGGCGCCGGCTCCCGGTGCCGGACCGTGGGGCGTGGGCATGGTTGCGTCGGTGTTCGTAGCTATGAACCGAGCCCCGCCCCGGATGGCGGCCGCCGCGGCCGCCAAACTTTCGTACGAGAAGTCCGTCGTCCGGCCCACCACCACGGCGGTGGGCTCGGCGTCGGCCGCGACCACCTCCACCCCCTGCTCGGCCAACGCTTCGGCCACGCCTGGGCCGCCGATCACCGCCGCTCGTGCACCGGGCTCAAGCAACGAAGCGGCGGCCTGCGACGACGTCAGGATCTGGTCGGCCGACGCTTCCACTCCCTGCTCGGCCAGAACCGCCAAGTGCTCGGCCACGGTCGGAGCCGAATTGTTGGTGAAGAACACGACGTGCTGCCCGCTTTGGCGCAGCCGCTCGATGGCATCCGCTGACCCAGGGATGGGCCGGCCCGAGAGCCACACCACACCGTCCAGATCGAGCAGCCAGGTCATGGCCGCGCAGTCTGCCAGGGACGGCGTGGGCCTTTTGTTTTGGCAGACCCACACTCCCTGTGGGATCCGCTGAAGGAAAACAGCTGAATGGTCACAGGGCATCATTACGCTCCATCACGTGACATTGGTCCTCGATCAACTCGACCGAAAGGCCGTCCGACAGTTCGGCCTCATCAGCACCCCCCAGCTCCGGCAGCTCGGCCTGAGCCAACGCCAGATCGAGTGGCTCGCGGCCAAGCGATCCCTCATTCGGGTCCGATACCTCGTCTATCGGCTGGCTGGTGCGCCGATCGTGTGGGAGCAGGCGGTCATGGCCGCGACCCTGGGGGCCCGGGCGCCCGTGGTGGTCTCCCACACGACTGCGGCCGCCCTTTGGCAGTTCCGGCACAGTGATCGGCACTCCGCCGGCATCCACGTCACGGCCGATCGATTGGTACAGCTCAAGGGAGTGAGGAGCCACCAGGGCCGGATCACGCCTGACGAGCGCACCCTCTGCCGCGGCATACCGATCACCACGCCCGAGCGGACGATCATGGACCTGGCGGGGACGTTGACGGTTCGGCAGCTGGGTGAATGCGTCGACGACGCCCTGCGGCGGGACTTCATCAAGCTCAAACAACTGCGGCGCCTGGTAGAGCGAGCCGCCGCCTCCAAGCACGGTCGGCGGTTGCTGGCGCCGCTGCACCAAGTCCTGGCCGAAAGGATCTCCGGGTACCGTCCTGACGACAGCGACTTCGAGAAGAAGATGAATGCCGAATGGGACCGGCTTGGGCTCCCAACCTGCGAGCGCCAATACCGGGTGCGCTGCGGCAACAAGTCCTACCGGCTCGACGTCGCCCTGCCCGACACGAAGATGGGAATCGAGTGGGAGAGCCTGGCTCATCACGGCACACGGTCCGGGATGGACAACGACAGCGACCGGCGGGCCGACCTGACAGCCGAAGGTTGGGTAATCCTCAGCTTCACCTGGAATTCTCGCCCGGAACGAATCGCTCGGGCGGTGTACCGCCTGTGGCGGGACCGGGGCGGCCAGGTTGCCCCGCCATGACAGAGCAACCACCAGGTTGCCCAAACCAGCTGGTCTTGGTACGCAGGGGATGTGCCTCGCTTTGAGCCGTTCCGTGGTCTGCGTTACGACCCTGACCGTGTCCCCCTCGCCCGGGTGGTCGCGCCGCCCTACGACGTGATCTCGCCGGACGAACGGATGGCTCTCCAGGCCCAGTCTCCCTACAACTCGGTGCGGATCGAGCTTCCCGATGAGGATCCGGGCCTCGATCGCTACGAAGCGGCAGCCCGACGAATCGCCGACTGGCGGGCGGAGGGGATTCTGCGGCAGGACATCACCGAGCGCTTGTACGGCTACCGCATGACCTACCTCGACGAAGCCGGTCATCGACGGCGGACCATCGGGGTGATAGGAGCTCTGGGGCTCGAGCCGCCCGGGACAGCCGGTATCTTCCCCCACGAACGGACCACCCCCAAGGCCAAGAGCGACCGTCTCCAGCTCCTGCAGGCGACCCGGGTCAACACGTCCCCGATCTGGGGCCTGTCCTTGGCGAGGGGGCTTTCCGAGGCGCTGGAATCCCCCGTCCGGTTCGACCGGGTCACCGACGCAGAGGGGATCGAACACGAACTGTGGCCGATCATTGACCCCGCAGCCATCGCCTGGATTTCCCAGGCGGTTTCAGACGCGCCGGTCGTGATCGCCGACGGCCACCACCGCTTCGAGACGGCGCTGAACTACCAGGGCCAGCGCCGGGCGGCCGGAGCCGATTCCCCCGGATCCCAGGATTCGGTGATGGCGCTCGTGGTCGAACTGGCCGAGGATCAGCTATCCGTCCAGGCCATACACCGCCTGATCGGTGGCCTCCCGGCCGATTTTGACCTCGTCGGCGCCCTCGGAGGGTATTTCGAACTGACCCCGACCGAGGCGCCTGACGCGACCATCCTGGAGCGAATGGCCGGGAACGACTCGCTCGCGCTGGTCACGCCGGGCGGGACCTGGCTGCTTCATCCCAGGCCCGAGACAACCGCCGCCGCCCGCCAGGACCTTGATTCCAGCCGGCTCGAAGTGGCGTTGGCGGCGCTGCCCGAGCATGAGTTGGTGTACCAACACCACTGGGATCTGGCCAGCGGGGCCGTCGACCGCGGTGAGGCGCAAGCGGCGGTCTTGCTGCGCCCGGTCACGGTCGAGCAGATCGCCTCCACGGGCCGGGGCGGTGAGCGGATGCCGCCAAAGTCCACCTTCTTCTGGCCCAAGCCCCGGACCGGCTTTGTCTTCCGTGAGGTCGCGGGCTGATCTCCTCGGCGGCCGCCGCCCACGCCGTGCCCGATGTCGCGGCCCGGTATGACTGGGAATGCCGTCATGTGCTGCATCGGGCTGATCAGGACGTCGGGTTCTGGCTGGAGCTGGCTCGTTCGGTCGGCAGTCCCATCCTCGAACTGGCGTGCGGGACGGGGCGACTCACCATCGAGCTCGCCCGGGCCGGGCTTGAAGTCGTGGGCCTCGACAACGACCCCGTCATGCTGGCGGCCGCCAAACGACGGTCCCAAGCGCCTGAGCCCATCACGCTCGTAGCGGCTGACATGCGCCGCTTTGCCCTTTCCCGGCGCTTCCCCCTGGTGTTCGTGGGCTACAACAGCTTGCAGCTACTGACAGAACCCGGGGACATGGTTGCCTGTCTGAGCCTGGCCCGCGATCACCTAGCGCCGGGCGGGCTGGTTGGCGTCGAGGTAACCGACTTTCAGCGCGGGGGCGCCGACGGCCCCGACGATCAGGAAGAGGACGGGACCCTCGTACCCCTCGCTGATGCTGAGGGCATACGGCTGGCGGGCAGCCTGGTGCACGACCTGGCCGCCCGCACCTCCCGCTACCGACGCCGCTTTGCCGGCGATGGGTGGGCGCTTGAAGACGACGTGGTCGTCCGCTCGCTCGATCAGGCTGAGCTGGAGACGATCATCCAACAGGCGAATCTCACTGTGGCCAGGTGCTTTGCGGCCGGAGCGACTATCCGGGTGTTAGCCGCGGCACCGTCCTAATGCGCCCTCCGGCTGCGGAGTACTGGATACTTTCGGATGATGTCACCGCAGGGGACTTCTCCTTTCGGTCCGTAGTGCCGAAGTATCGAGAAATAGGTGGCAAAGGGTGATCAGCCCGGGCGGGCATGCAAACTGGTCATCGACTGGCAGAGGGGCGAGTGATGGCTAGAAAGGGAAGGCCAGGGAGGCGGTTAACAGCTCTGGCGACCGCAGCTCTGATCGTGGGCCTCGGTGGGCCGATCTCGGCCGGGGCCGCCCAGGC
>JALYXV010000227.1 GCA_030947025.1 Actinomycetota bacterium
ACAAAAGGAAGGCGAACATGGTCGACTTGAACCAGGTCGTGATCGAAGGCGGCGACGGCCTGTACGCCCGGTTGGCCGCGATCAGCGACCACCGCAAACCCAAAGGCATCCGCCACCAGCTGGCGTCGATCCTGTTGGTGTGCGCGGTGGCGATGCTGGCCGGGACTGACCACGTGACCGAGATCGCCGAGTGGGCTGCGGAGCTGCCCGAAGAACTGCTCTTGCGGTTGGGGCTGCGGCGCAGCCCGAGCAGCGGCCGGGTTGTCGCACCGTCGCTGTCAACGCTGAAACGGGCGCTGGGTGCTATCGACCGCGAAGCGCTCGACCGGATCGTCTGCGAGACGCTCGCAGAGCAGGTACGAGCTCGACGAACGGCCAAGGGCCGCGGCGACAGCGCAACGCACAGCGGGCCTGGCGAGCCCAGCGCTACTGCGAACAGCGAGGCGACGGGTCCCGCGGGCGACTGCGTTGACGACGCCTGCGTCGACGACGGCGACGCCGGCGAGGTGCCGGCGGTTCTATTCGGGGTCTCGGTGGACGGCAAGACGCTGCGGGGAGCCCTCCAACCCGACGGCCGTGCGGTGCACCTGCTGTCCGCGATGACCCATGCCGAGCGGGTCGTGATCGCCCAGCAAGAGGTCGAACACAAGACCAACGAAATAAAGGCGTTCCGCCCCCTGCTCAAAGACCTGGACCTCACCGACTGCCTGGTCACCGCCGACGCGATGCACGCACAGCGCGACCACGCGAACTTTCTGGTCGACGAGAAGCACGCCGACTTCCTGCTGTTCGTCAAGGAGAACCAGCCGAGCCTGTGCAACGAGATGTTCTGTTTGGCTCCCGAACGCTTCGCCGAGCCCTACACCGAGGTGTGCAAAGGCCACGGGCGTATCGAGACCCGCACCATCGGTGTCGCCGCCACCCCCGACGGCCTCGTCGAGTTCCCCCACGTCGCTGCTGTTGCCAGGATCGACCGGGAGGTCCGCGACGCCAAGACCGGCGAGGTGCGCTGGACCGAGACCGCGTGGGCGGTGACCAGCGCAAGCCCCGAACGGGCCGGCCCGCCCCGCCTGCTGGCCGCCAGCCGCGAGCATTGGGGTATCGAGAACGGCCTGCACTGGGTACGCGACGCCACCATGGGCGAGGACGCCTCCAAGGTCCGCTCCGCCTCGGCGCCCCGAGCGCTGGCCATCATGCGCAACCTCGCGATCAGCGTGCTGCGCCTCGCGGGCGCCACCAACATCGCCCAGGCGTTACGCAAAACCTCACGGCGGCCCGTTCTCGCCTTCAACCTCCTCGGCCTGTAACCCCGGCCCCGCCGACATCAACATGACCGACCGTCTCGTCGGCCGCCCCGACCACGCCACCACCGCCCCGGCCGCCCGGCCGCCCGCCTGGGCGGTCTTAGAGCAAGCAATCGCGCAGCGTCGCAGCGTCGCAGCCGGCTACCACAACGAGCAACGCCTCCTGTGCCCCCATGCCCTCGGATGGAAAAACGGCCGCGCCAAGGTCCTCGCCTACCAGGCGGGCACCGCCACCAGCCAAGCCCGCCCGCCTGGCGAGCCCCGCCAACAATGGCGGTCGATGTTCGTCGACGAGATCGAAAATCCCGCTATCACCGACGACCCGTGGCAGACCGCCGACAACTACACGCCAACCTGCAACAACATCGACGAGCTCGAAATCGACGTGAACAGCGTCTCCTGTTCTCACCGCGCGTAAACGCGACGGCTATACGCCGAGCCCTCTCCCTCAAATCTCCTCAACACGCTGACCGATATGAAACATCGGCTCTTTTGGCGCGCTATCGGCCGAGTAAAACATTCGCTCCAAAGACCCAATCAACCCAGCGACGTAAACCAACGCGCCGATACCACGGATCCAAAGAATCGTTCCTAACTACAGCATTGCAACTTTGAGCCACTCCCTGCGCAGCAGCCCCTTCGCCGCCTTATGGCGCAACCCGGCCTGCAGTCGACCCCGCAAAAGGTGAAGTTCAGCTTCGCTCATTGTGCCTTTAAGACCGAGAACGAGGCGGTCCGAGAAATCGGCCGGATGATAAACACCGTCGTTATCCGCGATGAGCGTGTCGCATAAGGCGCACAAATCCAGCAGCTGATACCAGTCCGCCGAATTCCTCGCCAGGCGGGACACCTCGATACCCAGGATCAACCCCACCTTGCCCAACCCGACCGACGCCACCAGCGACTGGAACCCGCTACGAGCGGTGGCGTCGGCGCCCGAACGGCCCAAGTCCTCGTCGACCACCACCACCTGGGCGGCATCCCAACCCAACTCGACCGCCCGGCAGACCAACTCGTACTGGCGTTCCAGGCTCTCGGTGTTGTTCCTGACCTGAGCAACGCTGGACTGGCGCACATACACCACCGCCTGGCGGCGCCTGTGCGACACGTCGATCTTCGCCATCTCGTTCATGACACTTCCTCCTCTCCGGCGTCGCCGACGACGCCACGGGCGATCATCCGGGCCAGCAAGGCGATGACCCGGACCTGAGCAGCCTCCGACAGGCCGCCCCACACCTCCGGGCGGCCTTGGGCACGCGGTTGAACAACCAGCTCCAGCTGGACAGGCGTTGCTATCCTGAGCCTGCGCAAGGCTCACCTCCCGAGTTCGGTGGCACGTCCTCGGCGGTGAGCCTATGTGCACGCCCAAAACCGGAAACGGATAGCACCCCACGCTGACAAGCCCAATCGACCTGCTACGCGCCGGATGAAATACATTCGTCGCCGAACCCGTTCCCCGCAGTCAGCTCGCAGCCCAAGCTCACCTCCTCGACGGCTCGCAGACCACGGCCACGCCCGCCTGAACGCTGCGCCGGTGTCGACTCGGCAACACCGACCCGTCGGCGCCGATACGCGGCCTGGCGGCACGCCGGAGAACAAAACCGGCGCCTCGAGCCCCGCTGGGGATTGCGGAACAAGCCCTCGACCGCGACCACCGTGTCCGCCCCGCAACACTCGCAACGGCACACCTCACGGACCGGGCGATCCGAAGCGTCACGCATTCGGCCACGTCCGCCCAGCCAGCAGTGCCCGCAGCTGCCGCAACCCGGCGACCGTCACCACCGCCGCGACCGCCCCTTCGCACACCTCCTGGCCACCCGCCAGATCCGTCTCCTCCACCCGGACC
>JALYXV010000051.1 GCA_030947025.1 Actinomycetota bacterium
CGACACCGTCACCGAACGCTTCGACCGCCTGTCGGCAGCGTCGGCGCAGGTGGAGCTCGTCGTAGACGAACACCGGCGTTCCGACCTGCTGGCACAGATCGAGCAGGTCCACGCCGCCGACCGAGAGCCGGCCGTCGGCGGCGATGTCGGCGGTGTCGGGCAGAAGTTCCCTCGGCAACGGGGGTCTGGCCAAGACGGGGCTCGAATGGGTCTCTTGCCAACCATCGGGACGGCCGGGTCGGCCGGGACGGCCGGGTCGGCCGGGACGGCCGTCGTCGGGCCGGCTGTCGGGCCGGCCGGGCCGGTCGTCGGCGGGGCCGGTCACATCTTCTCCGGGGCGGTGACGCCGAGGAGTCCGAGACCGATGCTCAGACCGATGCGGGCCGCCTCGACCAGCCACAGGCGGGCCTGGGTCAACTCGTCGGGCACGTCGGGATGGAGAACGTAGCAGTCGTGGTAGAAGCCGTGGAACCGGTCCGCCAGCTCCCGCACCCACGTCGTCACCTTGTGGGGCGCCCGCTCGGCGCAGGCCAGGGCGACCACCTCGGGAAGCTCCGACAGACTGCGCAGCACGTCGAGCTCACGGGGATGGGTCAGCACGGTGAGGTCGGCCTCGGCGATCGGCCGCCGGTTCACTTGACGCTTCTCGGCTTCCCGGCTGATGCCCGAGATGCGGGCGTACGCCATCTGCACGTAGAAGACCGGGCTTTCCTTGGATTCGGCCCGGACCTTGTCCAAGTCGACGAGGGTGGCCTGGTCGGGGGAGTTCACCAGGCTCAGCAGCCGCATGGCGTCGGGCCCGATTTCGTCGACCAGGTCGTCGAGGTCCAAGGCGTTGCCCGCCCGCTTGGACATGCGCCCGCTGGCCAGGGAGATCATCTGGCCAAGGCGAATCTCCAGGCGGCGGGGGTCGATACCGAGGGCGGCCACGCCCGCCTTGAGGCTCGGGCCCTGTCCCTCGTGGTCGGCGCCCCAGACGTCGATGACCTGGTCGAATCCCCGGGCGAACTTGTTGCGGTGATAGGTGAGGTCGCCGGCCAGGTAGGTCCAGTCCCCGTCGGTCTTGCGCAGCACCCGCCTCTCACGGGGATCACCGAAGTCGCCGGTACGGAGCCACAAGGCCCCTTCCTCCTCGTAGACCAGGCCCTGGGCTTGGACCACCGCGATGGTCTCTGCCATGGCCGGGCTCTCCTCGATGGAGGCCTGGCTGAACCACTCGTCGTAGTGGATGTTGATCTCGGCCAGTTGCAGGCGGATGTAGCCGAGGGTGCGCTCAGCCGCCCACCGCCCGGCCACGGCGATGTCGTCGGGCCCGTCGTAGGCCGCCGCCAGGCCCTTGATGAACCCGGCCGGGTAGCCCCCCTCGGGCAGGGGTGTGCCGTTGCGCCGGGCCAGCAGGCTAGCCCCCAGGCGGCGGATCTGGCTACCGGTGTCGTTGACGTAGTACTCCCGGGTGACCTGCCAACCGCACCGGTCGAGCAGCCGGCCCACGGCGTCGCCATAGGAGGCCCACCACCCGTTGCCAACGTGCAGCGGACCGGTCGGATTGGCCGAGACGAACTCGATCTGCACCTTCTGGCCGTGGCCCAGGTCGAGCCGGGCGTAGTCCTTCTCGCCTGCTCGGACGACCACGGCCAGGACGTCGTGGAGCCAGCCGTCGTCCAGGTAGAAGTTGAGGAATCCCGCCCCGGCCACCTCGACCTTTTGCACATGGAGGGGCGGATCGGCGCTCAGCCGGGCATGCAGGTCCATGGCCAGCTGCCGGGGCGGGCGGCCCGAGGCCTTGGCCAGGGTGAGGGCGACGTTGGTAGACCAGTCGCCGTGTTCCCGCCGAGCCGGGCGCTCGAGGTGCACGGAGTCGGCCGCGGCCACGATGCCGAGGACGTCCAAGGAGGCGGCGATGGCGTCGGCGAGGATGGTGCGGATGGCGGTCACGGTTGTTCAAATGGTCGCAGGTCTGGCGGCCGGAGCGAAAACCCTTATTGCCGCTGTGCGTCAGCCGGGCCGGGCGGGGCCCTCAGCCGACCGTGGAGGGGGGTACGGCCGAACCGGGGCGGGGCGAACCGGGGCGAGGCGGGGCGGGGCGAGGCGGGGCGGGGCGGGGCTACCGCAGCCGAGACGAGCCGCCTGAGCCCGGACCGGTTGCCCGTCCGGCCGGGTTTGTGGGGATTCACGCCTTTGTGGGGGCTGGATTGAAATAGCGACGTCAGATCCCCACAAAGGCGCCAAAGCACCAGAAAGGCTCCCGCCTTGCCGCGCTCGGGCTATTGCCGGTCCCGCCGGACCGGGCGCTGGTCGAGGAAGCCCGCCACTCGGTCGAGTAGCTCCAAGGGGTCGAACGGCTTGGTGATGTAGTCGTCGGCCACCTCGCGGCCTCGGGCGACGTCATTGGCCTGGGCCTTGGCTGACAGCAGGATGATCGGTATCGAGCTGGTCTCGTCAGACCCTTTCAGCGACCGGGCCACATCGAGGCCGTTCATCCCCGGCATCATGACGTCGAGGATGATCAGGTCGGGCTGGTCGTCATGGGCCCGGGCCAGGCCCGCTAGGCCGTTTTCCGCCACGATAACGGCGTAGCCCTCGATCTCGAAGTTGACCTGGAGGAGTTTCACGATCACCGGGTCGTCGTCGATCACCAAGACGGTCCGAGGGTCCACTCGTGGATGGTATCGGGACAAGGTCAGGGTACCGGACGTCCAAACCGGCCCCGGTGGCTATGCTCAGCCCGCCCGCCCTCGTAGCTCAGGGGATAGAGCACCGCCCTCCGGAGGCGGGTGCGCAGGTTCGAATCCTGCCGGGGGCACGCACCAGGCACGCACGCCACGCCCGCCGCTCCAGATATATCTCCAGCCGAGCTAGAAGACGAAGCGCCGTGATGAGTTAGATCGTCATCTGCGACGTGGCGGCAAGAGGAATCGGGTACGGGCTGCGGCCAAGGCGGATCCCGCACTGTGGAACTGCATTCATGTTGGGCAAGGACATCCGTATCGAGTTCGACATCGAAGCGGTCCTGCAAGAGCCCCAGGAGGCTTAACCCTCCGGCCTCCCCGGCCACCTCCCGGGCTCCCCGGCCGCCTCCCGGCCTCCCCGGCCGCCTCCGCCTTCTCGGCCGCCACCCCCTTCGGGCCCCGGCCACCCTCGCGGGTCGCCCTCGCACCCGGGCTCGACCGCGAGAAATTTGCCGCGCGAAGGGACGGACCACCGCGTATCGGTTCATCGACGAAACGATTGCGCTATTTTCCTGCCCGTCCGCTGACCTTCGAAGCTCTCGCCGACGCGGATTTCTCGTGTCGGACCAATCAGATAGTCCTAAAGCATCCGTCGCCGCGACCGACACAACGGATCCAGCCCCACTATCTGACGGGAAACTTCATGGGTCCGAAGGTGCTCAAGCTCGTTGTGGCCATGGCCACTGTGACAATGCCGATTCTGGCCTGGGCGTCTCCTGCCCAAGCGGCCAACTCGGCGGGACCGAGCGATGTGGTCACCTGGGTCAACAATCTCCGGGGCAGCGTCGGCGCCGCCCCGCTCGCCACCGACGCGACCCTCACTTCGGTGGCCCAGCAGTGGGCCAACCACATGGCGACCACGACCGTCCTGGCCCACAACCCCAATCTGGCGACCCAAATGCCGACTGGCTGGAGCAAGATGGGCGAGAACATCGGCACGGGTTACAGCCTTTTAGCCGTCTACAACGCACTCGTCGCCAGCCCCGACCACTACACCAACATGGTCGACCCGGCCTTCAACCGCACCGGGGTAGGCGTGGCCACCGACGCCAAAGGCCTGTTCTGGGTGACCGAGGATCTCGGGAACTGGCCTCCGCCGACCCCCGCGACGATGGTGTTCCCGGGCAACGGCGACGTGATCTTCCCATCCCCCGAAACCTTCACTTGGGGCCAGGCCACCGGCGCGCAGTACTACTGCATCACGGTCGGTACGACCCAGGGCAACGTCGACCTGCTCAACAGCGGCCTGCTGCAGGCCAACCAGCTCAGCTATCCCGTACCTGCACTCCCCGGCGGCCAGCCGCTGTGGGCCCGGATCTACACCTACGCCCAAGGGACCTGGATCTGGAGCGACGTCAAGTTCTCCGTCACCGGCCCCAACGCCGCGCAATTCACCCAGCCGACGGCGGGGGCCACCAATGTGAATACCACCCAGCCGTTCACCTGGACGCCGCTCGCCAGCGCCGGTTACTACGCAGTCACCGTGGGCACCACCTTCGGCGGCTACGACCTGGCCAACAGTGGGCTCCTGCCGGGCAGCCAGAGCAGCTACACCGCCCCGGCCCTCCCGGCCGGCCAGACCCTGTGGGCCCGCGTCTACAGCTGGATCAATGGCAGCTGGGCGCACTGGGATGATGTGAGCTTCACCGCCGCCCCTCGCTAGCCCCGGGTGAGCCCGGCGACCCTAGCGCTGGTGCTTTGGGCACCACCAGGTGGTACGAGTGGCAACCGTCGCCCGCACCAAGGGCGTCCCGTCCTTGGGGCACAAGCCGCCGGGGCGGCGCTCAGGCATCAGTTCCCCGGTGTGGGAGCCGCCCCGGTCGAGGAGGTCCTGGAGGGTGGACCGCACGTGGCGGTGGAGGCGGCGCAGCTCGGTGTCGGTGAGCGATGGGGCGGGCCGGGTGGGGTCGAGCCCGGCCCGCCACAGGATCTCGTCGACGGCCAGATTGCCCACCCCGGCCAGGCGGGACTGGTCCATCAGCCGCCCCTTGAGTGTGACCAAGCTCCGAAGGCTGGGGACCGTTCCCGGCCCGGCGTCCGGCCCGGCGTCCGGCCCGGCGTCCGGCCCGGCG
>JALYXV010000229.1 GCA_030947025.1 Actinomycetota bacterium
GCCACCTGTTCCGGATCGGTGACATCGCAGGCAACGAAGCGGGCCAAGGGCCCAAGCTCGCGCACCAGAGCCTCACCCCGCACCCGGTCCAGATCGCAGACGGTCACCGCCGCACCGCCTGACGCCAGGCGGCGCGCCGTCGCCTCACCGAGGCCCGAAGCCCCTCCCGTGATGATGGCAGCCGACCCGTCCACACGCACGCCGGCGCACCCTACCGGTTGCATCTCCCGGCGGGCAGATCCGCTGGTGAGTCGTTGAAGGGCCGTAACCTCCGCGATCCCCGAGCCGCCCTGTGCGTGGACAATGAGCGGGGTTGGTGCGTCTCCGGCCCGGTAAGGTCACTTCCGCCACCGACGTGGCGCGGTAGCCGGTCCCCGAATGGGGACGACGGAGAAATTGTCACCTCCGCCCTACAGGACATCGGGCGACAGGCCGAATGTGCTCCAGTCGAGATTTCCTCAGAGACGGGTGGTACGAATCGTGAGCGCTGACGGGACGACGAGGGGCGCGTCTCAGGGCCGGCCACGTCTGGCCTGGCTGCGTCATGTGTTACGCCGACGTCGTGCGGCCGCGCTGGCCGCGATCGCGGCGGTGGCGCTGGCCCTCCCGGCGTTGCCGCCCACTCCTGCGGCTGCCGATCTCCTGGGCTTGCCGACTTCGAGGGTCATCCTGACCGGCCCCGGTGTCCCGGGCGTAACCGGCCTGGTGAACAGCTTGGGGGGCCAAGTCGTCTTCGGCCTACCCGTGATCAATGGCCTGGTGGCGGACGTACCGTCGTTGGCGCTGAATGTGCTGGGCGCGACACCGGGCATCCAGGTGACTCCCGATGTCCCAGTGTCGGTCGCGGACGTAACCGCCCTTCCGGCGTCAACAGGACCTCGGGCCCCGGCCGCAGTGTTCCCCGCCTCCACCGGCGCCAGCCAGCTGGTCGCCAGGGGAACAACCGGGAGCGGCGTGAGGGTGGCAGTGCTCGATACCGGGGTCGCCCGGCTGCCCGACTTCGCGGGCCGGCTGGTCGACGGCGTCGATCTGAGCGGCGAAGGCAACCCGTTCCAGGACAGCTTTGGCCACGGAACGTTCGTGGCTGGGTTGATCGCGGGCAACGGTGCGTCCTCCGGCGGCCAGTACATGGGAGAGGCACCGGGCGCCGACGTCGTCTCGGTCAAGGTGGCCGGCTCGTCAGGTTCGACGGACATGGCGTCGGTGATTCTTGGGGTCGGCTGGGTAGTGGACCACCACGCCAGCGATCGCATCGGCGTGCTCAACATGTCCCTGGGCGCCATGCCGTTCACCTCTACGGTGCTGAACCCCCTCGACA
This sequence comes from Actinomycetota bacterium, assembly GCA_030947025.1. Taxonomy (GTDB): domain Bacteria; phylum Actinomycetota; class Acidimicrobiia; order Acidimicrobiales; family Palsa-688; genus JALYXV01. The sequence continues at coordinate 1,319 of JALYXV010000229.1, forward strand.
TGGCGGTCGAAGTGGCCTGGCGGAGCGGCGTGGCCGTGGTCGCCTCGGCCGGCAACGCGGGGCCGTTCAACGGATCGATCCTCTCGCCCGGTGATGACCCGCTGATCATCACGGTCGGAGCGCTCGACGACCAAGGCACCGTAAGCGCCACCGACGACACTGCGGCGGCGTACAGCAGCGTCGGGCCCACCAATCCCGATGGCTGGTTCAAACCCGACCTGGTGGCCTCGGGCCGCTCGGTCGTGAGCCTGAGAGTCCCCGGATCCACGCTGGACGTGGCCCATCCTTCCGCCCGGGTCGGTGCGGCCAACTTCGTGGGATCGGGGACCTCCTTCAGCGCCGCCATCACCAGCGGCGCCGCGGCGCTTGCGTTGCAGGACGGGATCGCAGCCGGCAAACCCGACACCCTGAAGGCCAAGCTGCTGGGAACTGCGACCGCGGGACCGATCGGAAATCCCTTCGTGGACGGCCACGGGGCCGTGAACGCCTATTGGGCCACCATGGCCAATGACGTCAGCTTGAACCAGACCACTCCGCTCATCCCGGCCCTGCCTGGTCTCACCGTCTCTCTCGCGAACACGTGGGACGGTTCGGCTTGGGACGGCACCACGTGGAACGGTTCGGCCTGGAACGGCACCACTTGGAACGGCACCACTTGGAACGGCACGACCTGGAACGGCACCACTTGGAACGGGACCACCTGGAACGGCACCACTTGGAACGGCACCACCTGGAACGGGACCACCTGGAACGGGACCACCTGGAACGGGACTTCTTGGAACGGGACCACCTGGAACGGCACGACCTGGAACGGCACAACTTGGAACGGGACCACCTGGAACGGGTCACAATGGAATTGATCGCATGGAAAGCCTGGTGACTTGATTAGGAGAGATGTGACACTTCCAAGGCGGACCAAGGCTGTCATCGCGACCGTTGCTGCCAGCGGGCTCGTCACGCTCGGGCTCGCGACCAACGCGCTGCTCCGGAGCCCCTTTCCCAACGCCTACCAGATCGCGGTGTTCGCCACCCTGAGCGTGCTCCTCGTGGCCACGTGGGTGTGGCCGCTCGTCATGTACCGCGACGCCCAGTCCGAGGCCCTCAACGTCGACGAGGGCTTCTTCATCATCCTGGCGCTGCTCCTGCCGGCATACGGTTCCATCTTGGTGTTCGCCCTCGTGGCCGCCGTGGCCCAGGTAGTCCGGCGCCTGCAACTGGCCAAGTCCATCTTCAACTGGGGTCAGGTCGTCACCGCCGCGGGCTTGGCCATGGTCGTCACCCGCGTACTGGCGCCCCCAACCGGCCGGCTCACGGTCGTGGAACTCGGGGCGGTGGCGATCGGCGCAGTCGTCTTCTCGATTGTCAACACCGGAGCAGTAGCCGCCATTGTCACCAGCCTCGGTACACCCTGGCGGAACGTGCTCGATGGCATGGCGATCCGGCTGCGCCTCGTCGGTTCGTGCATCGCCGTGGCGACGATGACATCGCTGGCGATTTCCGCCTACCAGTGGTCGTTGCCGCTGGCCGTGTTGCCATTGCTCGTCCTCCGACAAGTCTTGGTCGGTCATTTCCAGGCCCGCCATGACCGCGCTCGGCTGCTCGGCCTGTTCAACGCCGCCCTGGAGGCCAATCATTCTCTCGGGGAAGGCGACGTGCTGGGCACCATCCTGCAGTCCGCTCGGCATCTTCTCCGTTGCCCCGATGCCGCCGTCAGCGTGGTCGGGCCCGGTCCCGGGCAGCTGGGCGCCATGATGCTCGTCAACGGTGAACCTTCCTGGCTGGTGGTATCGGGACGCAGTCACACCGAACCCTTCGATGGGGCCGACCGGGCCCTCCTCGAGGCGTTGGCCGCCGTGGGCGGAGGCGCGCTCACCAATGGGCACAACTATCGGGAAGGCCGCTTCCAGCGGGAGCGCCTGGCCGCGATCACCTCCAGCCTGGGCGAGGGAGTGTGCGCGCTGGATCAGTCCGCCCGGTTGACGTTCACCAACCCGGCCGCGGCTCGAATGCTCGGCTGGACCGCTCCTTCGGGAACGGTGACGCTGTCATCGGGCCACGATCACCTCGAGAGGCCGGCCGCTCCCGCCTTCCTGTCGGCACCGGCCCTCCGGGTGATGCAGAGCCGGGAGACCGTGCGGTGCGACGACACAGAATTCCGGCGCGAGGACGGCACCGCTTTGCCAGTGGCCTTCACCGCCTCGGCGATCCTCGACGACGACCAAGTCGTGGGAGCGGTGATCGTCTTCAGAGACATCTCTGAGCGTCGCGAGGTCGAGACCGCCATTCGGGTGGCGCGCGACCAGGCCATCGAGGCCTCTCGGCTCAAGTCCCAATTCCTGGCCAACATGAGTCACGAGATCCGCACACCGATGAACGGAGTGCTGTCCATTTCCAGGATGCTGCTCGAGTCCGAGGCCGACCAGGCCCAGCGTAAATACCTCATGGCCATCCGAGATTCGGGCGAGAACCTGATGGCCATCATCAACGACATCCTCGACTTCTCCAAGATCGAAGCCGGCAAGCTGGAGCTGGAAGAGGTCGACTTCAACCTGGGCGCCTCGCTGGCCAGCGTGACCAACGCCATGACTGTTCCCGCCCGTGACAAGGGGCTGAGCCTGTATCTCGATGTTGACCCCGACCTGCCCCGAACGGTGCAAGGTGATCCGGTCCGGCTGCGCCAGGTCCTGACCAATCTCGTCGGCAACGCCATCAAGTTCACCCATGGCGGCTCGGTCACCATCAGTGCCGGCTCGCTCGGCGACACGCGCGTGCGCATCTCGGTCCGCGACACGGGCATCGGCATCGACCCAGCGGTACGGGCCACCGTGCTCGACGCCTTTGGTCAGGCGGACAGTTCGACCAGTCGCCGGTATGGCGGTACCGGATTGGGGTTGGCGATCTGCCGGCAGTTGGTGGGGATGATGGGGGGGATCCTCGACTTTGCCAGCCGGCCGGGCGAGGGCAGCACCTTCTGGTTCGAAGTGCCCTTTGCCGAGGCAAGCTCGACCTCGGCGGACCCCGAGACGATGGCACGAGACGCCGACGAGTCGACCGTCCCGCCACCGGTCGTCCTGGACGCCGAAGCCACACTCATCCCGCCGCGGGTCCTGCTGGCCGACGACGACCCGGTCAACCAGCTGGTGGCTTCGCTCTACCTGGAGAGACTTGGGTACCAGGTCGACTTGGTCACCACCGGCGCGGATGCGGTCAACGCGGTCCAGCAGACCCGCTACGACGCCGTCCTCATGGACTGCCGGATGCCGGTCATGGATGGCTACGAGGCCACCCGCCGCATCCGTCGGCTCGAGGGACCGGCCCGGGCCACGCCCATCATTGCCATGACCGCGTCGGCCCTGGTGGGCGACCGGGACGAGTGCCTTCTGGCCGGGATGGACGACTATCTCTCCACGCCTTTCGACCGCACCCTGCTGGCGGCGGCATTGGCACGGGCCAGCCAGTCCGTGTCCGCCCGCTGACCTTGCGGTCGCAGGCCCACGTCGCGTCCTAAAGTGTCGGCCCATGCCGATCGTTCCCGACACCAAGGACTGGACCTGGGTGCTCGAGCGACCGTGCCCGGAGTGCGGCTTTGATGCCTCCTCGCTGGGCCCCGATCAGGTCGCCCCACTCATCCGGGTCAACGCCCGGGCGTGGTCACTGATCCTGGCTGAGCGGCCGGAACTGCTCGGCCAGCGCCCCCGCCCTGACCGCTGGTCGGCGCTCGAATACAGCTGCCACGTCCGGGACGTCTTCCGGCTAAACGACGAGCGCCTCGGCCTCATGCTCTCGGCCGACAACCCGACGTTCCCGAACTGGGACCAGGATCAAACCGCGGTTGACGACGGCTACGACGAGCAAGACCCCATGGCCGTCGCCTCCGAGCTGGGCTCGGCGGCCGACGCGCTGGCGGCGAGGTTCGACACGGTCGACGGCGCGGGCTGGGACCGGCGAGGGTTACGCAGCGACGGCGCGGCGTTCAGCGTTGCCACCTTTGGCCGCTACACGATCCACGACCCCGTCCATCACCTCCATGACGTCACCGTCGATCTCAACGGTCTGCGATACACAGGCCGTTGAGAGTCGCGTCTATTCTAGGAGGGGTCTGCGAAGGCACCGTTGCGTTGTCCGAGGCCGGGCCGATAAAGCCCCCAGCCGCCGGCGATCTGAGCGGATATCGAGAACGGGCGCAGGGCCTCTCCTCGGCCCGGCATCAGACAATGCAACGGCGCCGTCCTTCGACCTTGAAGGGAGCAATCCGATTGCGCCGCCAAGCACCCGTCCTCGTTCGATGGAGGCTAGGGCAGGCCCCGAAGGGTGGTGAAGACGTCCTCATCCCGGACAACACCTTGCTCTTGGGGATCAGCGCCGGCTGGCACCGCGTTTCTGGTGTCTGACCAAATCGGATGGGCGGTGCTGTCGACGACCACGAGGCCGGAGTAGTCCCCGTTGAAACCACCCTGAATCCCGTCCGGTGGCGGGAACGAGGGCGACACCACCTGGAACCTGTATGGCGTTGCGAGGCTCCGCCCGCCCGCAAGCACGTAGTCCGAGTCCTCCGCCTGTACCCCGGGCTGACCCGGTGCGAAGGGTCCCGTGGGCAGCGGGAATTCGCCCGGTACACGATCGGTCCGGAAGTAGCTCACCCCGACATGATCTCCCAGGATCGTGCCGGTAACGCCGGACCGACCTCCCTGCGGGCTAGAGGACACGTCGATCGCCGGAAAATAGTGATCTTTGCCCGGATCGGGGTTCACAGCCGAAGCGGCGCCAGACCACGTCAGACCACCATCGGCGGACGACGCCAGTTGCACGTCGAATTCGTTGTTGCGGTAGTCCTGCCAGACCGCATACAGCTGCCCGTTGTCCCGGTTGACTGCCAATCGGGGGAAGTCGTTCGTCCTGATGAACGCACCGGGTATGCACTCCTCCGGTCCCCGCCCGAAGTCGCAATTGGGCTCATTCAGGCTGACGTCTCGACCGACCAGGCTCGGCGAGCCGCAGTTTAACCGGGCCGTACCATTGAACGAGCTTCCAGTCGGAGAGCAGCTGACAGCGAGCTGCTGGTTATTGGGGTTGTTGGCTGCGGTGTTCTGGTTGAAAAACACCACCGACAGTCTCCCATCGGGCAGCACGACGAGATCAGATCCCTGGTCGATATCGCAGGAGTTGGCGGGCAATGTCGGGTCAAAGAAGTTGCCAAAGAAGCATAGGGCGCTCGACCTGCCGCTGATCTCCTGCGGGGTCGACCAGGTCCGGGCATGGTCGGTCGACATCGACCCGAAGATGGGCGACGCGCATTCCCGGAGCTCGGCTGCGGGGTTGGGTTGGGGGCCGCACTTGGCACTGAATCGGAACACCGTCCAAGTGACATACACATTGTCGCGATTGGGGCTGCTGGCATAGAAGTCGGCGGCGATGAACTGTTTGTCGTGCAAGATCTTGCCGTTGTTGTCGTCGGCAACCACGTAGCGTCGGCTGTTGGTGCCGACATTGTTATAGAAGGATCCGCCCGCACCGGCAGGAGACGCCGTGACCAAGAGCGAGCTGGCACTGTCGTTGATGTCAAAGCCTACACAACTGAAAAAGGCACGACCCTGAGAGTCGAAGGCCAGGGCAGGATCGCTGAAGGCGTCATAGGTGTGCCCGGTGCCCGGTCCTCCCAAGATCGTGTGCCGGTTGGGGTCACCCGCAACCGGAAGCTCCCCGTTCGGGTTGTTCAGTTTCTGCAGGAACGGTGGCTGGCCGTCGCCCCAAGTGGTCCCGGCGTCGAAGGAATAGTCAAAGCCGCACTTGTTGAAACCGGTGCGGGCGTCGTTCTGGCCAGCGATCAAATTGTTGGGCTGGATCGGGTTGAACTTGATCAGTTCCTCGGCCTGGCGCCGGAAAGTGCAGTCCTGGTTGACCCGACGGCCCCCCCCGGAACTGCTATTGCGCTGGCTGCAACCCTGGGTCAACGGCGAGATGCCGAGTTGGGAGGGAGCAACAGCCCCCGGTGTCGGTGCCGTCGCCGCTGCCGCCGCGTCAGCGGGATGGGTGGCCAGGAACGAGTCTCGGGCGGACGTCACAACGCCACCCGACACCGACGCCACCGCCCGGTCCCCGGCAGGAGTCCGGATATAGGTGACCGGCAACTGGTCCCGCGCCGCCTGCTGGGCCGGCCCCATCTCCGCACCAGCGACGGTGGTTCCTACCTCTGGGGCAATGAGCAGGGCGGCGAGAACCAACACCGCCGCCCCGGTCCGCCGCCAACTGACCAAGCAACGTACCGATTCGCCCATACTAAGACCCCCCACCGCTAGGAAGACCGCCGACGAATCGGAACATATCACCTCCGCCATCTGGACGATAAGGTGTCGCTCCGCTTGTCATGAGACGTTGGAGGTCGCCGGTGTCCTCCAGTGGCTGAATGCGATGTCCAAGATCACGTCTTGACCTGGACGCCGGCTTGGGCGGCGAGCTTCTGGTCCTCACCTCGGTCACCCCCACCTCAGCCGACCGGGCCACCCAGCGGCGAGACGGGAGAGACGGCCCGGAAGCCACCCCCCGATGGCGAGGTATGCCCGCCGGAACCGTCCCTCGCTCATCAAGTCGCCCAGGATGCGCCTGGTGGTGGCGTTGATGGGCACCGCAAGTCCCCGACGTTCTCGACAACCCGGATGGCGGCGCCCGAACGGGCGGGCAGTGAGCGACCGATGGCGATCACCACGCCGGTCGTCACCGAGCCCGCCAACCCCCAGTGGATTTCCGATGGCGACGACGAGCTGCCCGACCCGTAGTTGATCGGCGTCGCCCACTGCGGCGACGGGAAGGTCACGGGCCCGGCCCCGGATGACCGCCAGGTCGGCCGGCCCGGTCACCGTTTCATGGGTACCGCTCCCCCCCGGAGGTCATCTTGCTGGTCGTCCGGTGGTACCTGCGCTACGGCCTCTCCTACTTGCGCCACGAGGGCGCACACAGTTGAGCAGCTACGCAGATTGGAGGGCCGTTCGTTGACGGTGACGTAGCTCAGGCGAGTACCCAATGCCTGTCCCCACCCTCGACATGCGTTGCCGG
>JALYXV010000054.1 GCA_030947025.1 Actinomycetota bacterium
GGCAGACCGCCGACAACTACAACCCCGGCCACCCGTTCAACTCCATCGACAACCTCGCCATCGCCATCACCCCAAACGACCCGCCAGACCCCAGTTAGGTACTACACCGCGAGAACCCAAACACCCCACTGACCAGGGATTATGTCCACCCACCACGACCTAGCCAGGAAGGTGCCGCTAGCTCGTGACCTGGAACGGAATCGGCGCGGCGTGGTCGAGCATCTGGGCCCGCATCTCAGTCACGAACCAGCGACGGAGGCGCACAACGGTCGGGGGCGGCGGGCCAGACAGTAGGATGTCGGCCCGGCAGAAGCCGTCCAGTTCCTCCATCATGGCCAAGAAGGCATTCGCGGTGGCGACCGCGTTCTCACTCGGAGGCGGCCAGGCACTGCGGAGTTCGACCGTCGCGACGCCATCCGCTCGGGCCTGGGCCATGACGTCCCGATAGCCGTCGCGCTGGGACGCGAAGTGGCCCGACAGGCGCAGGGCCAGCTCCAGCAACCGGGCGGGGATGTGGGCGGGGAGGGGATCGACCGCCGCGATCAACTGGCATTCGCGTATGACGGCATCGTTCCATTCCTGCAAGCCCAGGTAGGCGTCGACCGGGACGCCGAGGAATCGCACCACCCGGCTGGTGTCGGCCTGGGGGCTGGGCGCTCGGTTCGCTTCGCTCGTGTCCAAGGGGTCGCCCTGGGCGCCCGCATTCAGCGGTCCACGGGCGCTGGGGTGGGCCGCGACGCCCGCATGGGGTTGTCCCGATGTCTCCATGACCGACGGGGTTCCCTCGCCCTCGACCAACGGGACTTCGGCCCACACTTCCTTGCCGTCGCCCTTGCCGTTCACCCCCCAGCTGGTACAGGACTCGGCGACCAGGTGAAGCCCTCGACCGGTGAGTGCCCAGAGGTCGTACTGGCGCAGGCTGGGGGCGATGGCGAGCGAGTCCTGGACGGCGATCCGGACGCCCCGGTCAGTGGCGGAAAGCTGCAAACGGTAGGGCGGTGCGGCGTGGCGCAGCGCGTTGGACGCCAGTTCGGTCGCCACGATCTGGGCCCGATAGGCCACATCGTCGGGCAGGCCCCACGCATCGAGTCGTTGGTGGACCACCCTCCGCACCACCCGGCCGATGGACGGGTCGGCCGGAAGCGGAACAGGAGCGGCTTCTCCGGCTTCGCACGCGGTCACAGCGATCGATGATAGGCGGCACTCCAACTCTCACCCGTCCGGGCCCAGCGTCAGCGGTCGACGTCCCCCATGACCGGGTCGATGCTGGCGATCACCGGAACGGCGTCGGCGATCAACCCGCCCCGCAGCATGGGCGGAAGGGACTGGAGATTGGTGAAGCTGGGCCCCCGGATGTGCAAACGGTAGGGCTTGTTGGACCCCTCCGACACCAGGTAGCACCCAAGTTCGCCCCGGGGCGACTCGATGGGCACGTAGGTCTCGCCCGCCGGTACCCGGAAGCCTTCGGTGAACAGCTTGAAGTGGTGGATGAGGGCTTCCATGGACTCGTCGATGCGCGACCGGGGCGGGGGGGTCACCTTTCGGTCCTGCGTCCGGTAGTCCCCAGACGGGAGCTGGTCGAGGATTTGGCGGGCGATGTGCACCGACTCGCGGATCTCGTTGAGCCGGATCAGGAAGCGGTCCCAGCAGTCGCCCGCCCGGCCCACGATCACGTCGAAGTCGACCGACTCATAGGCCAGGTAGGGCCGGTCCCGCCTCAGGTCGGCGGGCACGCCGGTGGAGCGGAGGATGGGCCCGCTGGCGCCCAGCCCGATGGCCTGGGCGGCCGTGATGGCGCCCACTCCGGCCAGGCGTTGGTGGAACAGCGGTTGCTGGGCGACGAAGGTGTTGTACTGGTCCAGTCGCCGGTCGAGCGTGTCGCAGATGGCCAGCACGTCGTCCCGCCACCCGTCGGGCAGGTCGGCGGCCACGCCGCCGGGCCGGAAGTAGTTGTGGTTCATTCGCAGCCCGGTGACCTTCTCGAAGAACGCCAGGATGAGTTCCCGCTCGCGGAAACCCACGATCATCACCGTGGTGGCGCCCAGCTCGGCGCCCATGGTGGCGATCGAGACCAGGTGCGAGCTGACCCGGTTGAGCTCGCACATGAGCATCCGGATCCACGTGGCGCGCGGCGGGATCTCCACGCCCAGCAGCTGCTCGACCGCCAGGCAATAGGCCAGCTCATTGTAGAAGGGGGAGAGATAGTCCATCCGGGTCACGTTGGTGCAGCCCTGGATGTACATCAGCTCCTCAGCCGTCTTTTCCATCCCGGTGTGGAGGTAGCCGATCACGGGCTTGCTGCGGAGGATGTTTTCCCCTTGGAGCTCGAGCATGAGGCGGAGGACGCCGTGGGTCGAGGGGTGCTGCGGGCCCATGTTGATGATCATGGTTTCGTCTTCGCGGAACTCGAAGTCGACGTCTGCCGGGTCGAGCACGTGGCCTTCGGCCAGGCGGAGGACGGCGCCCTCTTCGTCCTGCAGCACCTGGGGCGGGGTGGCGGAGCGGGGCGCCATCTCCTGGGCCCCTTCCCAGGTCAATCGGCCGATCGACGGGGCGGTGGAGGCGTCGGTCACGTCACTCATTGTTCGGATGCTACCGCCGGGGGTGCCGACGTCGCCGCCCCGTTGCCGCCGCTACCGCCGCCGTGGCCGGGCATCGCCGGGCCGGGCATTGCCGGGCCGGGCACGGTGGGCAGCCAGACCGTGAGGGTGGCGCCCCCCCCGGGCGTAGCGGTGGCCGCCACCGTGCCTCCGTGGGCGGCCACGATGGCGGCCACGATGGCCAACCCCAACCCGGCCCCACCGAACTGCCGCGACCGCGAGGGATCGGCCCGGTAGAAGCGCTCGAACACCCGCCCGCTGTCGACGGACGGAAGCCCGGGCCCGTCGTCCGACACCTCGATCACGCCCGAGCCGTCGCGCTCGCCCACCCGGACCACCGTGGCTGTCCCGCGGGGGGTGTGCGACCGCACATTGGCCAGCAGATTGTCCACCACCTGGCGCAGCCGGGCCGCGTCACCGGTGACCTCGACGGTGTGGTTGGCCTGGAGCCGCACCGGCCAGTCCGGTCCCACCGCCCCGGCCGCGCCCACCGCCTCGGCGACCAAGCCCACCAGCTCGACGGGCTGCTGCTCGAGCGGGCGGCCCTCGTCCAGCCGGGCCAGCAGCAGCAGGTCCTCGACCAGCTCACCCATGCGCACTGTCTCGCTGCGAATCCCGGCCAGCACCCGGGCCAGGTCCTCGGGCCGGTTGGCCGCGCCGCGTTCGAACAGCTCGGCGTAGGCGCCGACCGCGGCCACCGGCGTGCGCAGCTCGTGGGATGCGTCGGCGACGAAACGGCGCAGCCGTTCCTCCGACTGGCGCAGCTGGCGCTCGGTGGCGTCCCGGGCCGCAAAGGCCTCCTGGATGCGGGTCAGCATCACATTGAGGGTCCGGGCCAGCCGGCCCACCTCGGTGGCGTCGGTGTCGCCCGGTACCCGGCGGCCAAATTCGCCTTCGGCGATCGCCCCCGCCGCGTCCTCCATCTCTTGCAGCGGTCGCAGGCTGAGGCGTACCAGCCATAGGCCCAGGACCACCACCCCAATCAGGGCGAAGGCCGTTACCGCCAAGTCGACCCGGGCCTGATGGTGCAGGGTCTTGCCCACCTGGTCGAGCGGGAGGGCGACAATCAGCTGCCCGCCACTGGCCAGGGCCGAGGCCCGGACACGATACCTCCCTACGCCCGGATCAGCCGACGGCGCGTTGAAGAAGGTGGGATCGTCGGGCAAATGCCGGTTGGGCTTGAGCGTGATGTGGGCCGGAAGGCTGACGCTGGGCTGATTCAACCCCGTGCAGCAGATGATGTCGTCGTCGGAGTTGCGAACCTGGATCAGCCCCGATAGCAGCACGCCGGGGAAATGGTCGTGGTTGATGGCATCGGCGATGGTCACCTGCGCACTGTTCAGATCGCGATCGACCTGACCAAAGAGGTAGGAGCGCAGCTGGGCGTAGGTGGCGAGGTCGGCGACCAGGAGCGCGAGGGCCACCATGGCCGCGGCGGCCAGCAGCAGGCGGCCCCGGAGGGACATTTAGGGCCCCGGTTCCCGGAGGGCGTAACCGACCAGGCGGATGGTGTGAATGAGGGGCGGCCCGAGCTGATCGAGCTTCTTGCGCAGGTAGCTCACGTAGGTCTCGACCACGTTGGAATCGCCGCCGAAGTCGTAGTGCCACACATGATCGAGGATCTGGGACTTGGACAGCACCCGCTTGGGGTTTTGCAGGAAGAAACGCAGCAGGCTGAACTCCGTGGCGGTGAGATTGATGTCCACCCCGGCCCGCCAGACCTGGTGGGTGTCCTCGTCCATCACCACGTCGGCGAAGCGCAGCGCTCGATCGTCGGAGTCACCGTGGGTGCGCCGGAGTATGGCACGGGTCCGGGCCACCACCTCGGCCAGGGAGAACGGCTTGGTCACGTAGTCGTCCCCGCCGATGGCCAATCCGGCCAGCTTGTCCTCGATGCTGTCGCGGGCGGTGAGGAACAAGATGGGCACCTTGATGCCGTCCGCCCGCAGCCGGCGGGTCACCTCCAGACCGTCAAGATCGGGCAGCATCACGTCGAGCACGATGAGATCCGGGGGCGCCTCCTGGGCCGAGGCCAGGCCCGAGCGGCCCGTGCCCGCCACCCGCACGTCGAAGCCCTCATAGCGCAGTGCCGTGGCCACGGCGTCGACGATCGAGGGTTCGTCATCCACGACCAAGATCTGTTGGTTGCGGCTCACGGCATTTCACCTTTCCGGCACCGGACGGGCAGTACCCGTTTACCATGGCACGGCACGCTTCGCTATGGCTGGGAACGCACTGTGGCCCCGCTGTGAGGAGCGCGACCCTACCGATACCCGGTCATCCTTTCCCCACTGAGGTGTGAAAAAACGATGCCCTTTCAGAAGTCGCCTCCCGACCTCGTCGCCCGCTTCGACGTACTGGCCTGCCTGGTACCGGGGGGCAGCCGGAAATTGATGTTCGGCTTCCCGAGCGTGGTGCTGGGCGGCCACATGTTCATGGGCCTGTTCGAGGATCACTTGATCCTGCGGCTGGGCGACGACGACCGGGCCGCACTGCTCGGGATGGGTGGGGAGGTGTTCGAGCCCATGGCGGGCCGGCCCATGAAGGACTACGTGGTCGTGCCCGAGGCACTCGTCGGCGACACTGACGCCATGGGCGAATGGGTCGAGCGGTCGGTGGCCTACGCCCAGTCCCTGCCGCCCAAGAAGTCCAAGCCGTCGAAGGGGGCGAAGGCGTCGAAGCCGTCGAACCCGACCAAGGGTGCGTAGGCCACCACCCGGCCGCTGCGAGGCCGCTCGGCCGCTCGGCTCCGCCGCTCGGCCGCTCGGCTATGCCGCTCGGCGGTAGCGGTTGACGGCCAGGCCCGCGAACACTGCGGTGATGCCCACCACCCACGCCAACGCCGCCAGGACCGGTCGGGCCGTGGCCCCTCCGTTGGCCAGGGAGCGCACCGCCTCGTTGACCTGGCTCACCGGCTGGTTGTTGGCGTAGGCCCGCAGGATGTGGGGCATCCGGCCGGTCGGGACGAAGGCGTTGGACGCGAACACCAGCAGCGCCATGAACGGGAAGGCCCCGGCTTGGGCCGCCTCGGCGTTGCCGGCCGACAGCCCGATGAGGGCCATGACCCACGACATGGCAAAGCCGAACGACAGCATGAGCAGGATGGCGCCGAGGAACGGGATGACGCTGGTGTGGACCCGGAAACCGACGAGGAAGCCCATGGCGACCATGAGCAGGATGACGAACAGGTTGCGGACCACATCCGCCAGCGTTCGTCCCGCCAGGACAGCCGAACGGGCCATCGGGAGCGACCGGAAGCGTTCGATGATGCCCGTCTGCAGATCGGTGGCCAGGCCCACGCCGGTATTGACCGACCCGAATGTGACCGTCTGCACGAAGACGCCAGGCATCAGGTAGTCCACGTAGTTGAACCCGTGCGGCGCTTGGATGGCGCCGCCGAAGACGTAGCGGAACAACAGCACGAAGATGATCGGCTGGATGGTCGAGAACACCAGCGTGGTCGGGGTGCGCACCAGGGCGATCAGGTTGCGCTGGGCGATGGTGAGGGCGTCGGCGATAATGGCGCTGGTCGGGGGCCGATCGGGGAGGGCCAGATCGCCCGCGGCCGGGGTGGGGACGGAAACGGCGGTCATGCGGCACCTCGTACGCCTCGACCAGCCCGCTTCTTGTCGTCCGGTTGCGCTTCTTGGGATTCGGCTTTGTGACCGGTGAGTTGCAGGAACACGTCGTCCAGGGTGGGCTCGCGCACCCTTAGCGACTCCGGGGAGAGGCCGCTGCTGTCGAGCAGCCGGACCACCTCCAACACCGCCGCTCCCGCGTCGGGAACGGCTACTGAGACGGTGCGGCCATCCTCGAGTAGCTCGGCCGTTCCGATGATGCTGAGGCGACGGCTGGCCATCTGAGCCGGCTCCGGTTCGGGGAATCGCACCTCGACCACCGTCGTGCCCAGGCGGCTCTTCAGCTGGGACGACGACCCCGATGCCACGATGCGCCCCCCGTCGATGACGATGATGTTGTCCGACAACCGGTCGGCCTCCTCCAGGTACTGGGTGGTGAGCAGGAGGGTCGTGCCTTCGGCGACCAGTTCGACGATAAGGGTCCACAGGTCGCTGCGGCCGGGCGGGTCGAGACCGGTGGTCGGTTCGTCCAGGAACAGCACCCGGGGCCGGTGGACGAGCGCGGCCGCCAGGTCGAGGCGCCGGCGCATACCACCGGAATAGGTGCGCACCGGACGGTCGGCCGCCGGTGTCAGGGCAAAGCGCTCGAGCAGCTCGTCGGCCCGCGCGTTGATCGTCGGTTTTGGGCTGTGCGTGAGGCGGCCCATCATCCGGAGGTTTTCCCGCCCTGTCAGTGCCTCGTCGACCGCGGCGTACTGGCCGGCCAAGCCGATGACCGATCGCACGGCGTGCGGTCGTTGCACCACATCCAGGCCCAGGACGGTCGCTCGGCCTTGGTCGGGCCGGAGGATGGTCGTGAGCATGCGGACGATGGTGGTCTTGCCCGCGCCATTGGGCCCGAGCAGACCGAGCACCGTTCCCGCCGGGACGTTGAAGTCGACGCCGTCGACGGCGACAACATCGCCGAATCGCTTGACGAGGCCCTCCACCACGATGGCCGGTGCGCCCTCGGCCTGGCTGCCGTTGCCATTCATGGGGTCAGCCTGCCGTTGGTGATTCACTGAAGTCAAGTGAATTTTTTAGCAGCGTCAATTATTGCAGCGAGTGAAGTGGTCGGCGTATCGTGAGAGTGTGGGCCGGGCCGGTCGGGACGCGTGGAAGATCCTCCAAGAGTTGTTGATGGAGGGCGATACCCATGACCGCATTCACGGGATCTGCTCGAGTTTCGGGCTGACGCCGGGGTTGGCCAAGGCGTTGGTCCACCTGTCCGCCGACAACGGGATCGCCATGCGGGAACTGGCCGAGCACTGGGGTTGTGACGCCTCGTATATCACCGCCCTCGTCGATGGGCTGGAGCAGCGGGGCATGGCGGAACGGCGACCGAGCCCGGTGGATCGCCGGGTCAAGGAGGTGGCCTTGACCGAGGCGGGAGCCAAGGCCAAGGCCGAGGTGCTGGACCGGATGTGGGAGCCGCCCAAGGCGTTCGATGTGCTGACCCCGGCCGAACAGCGCCAACTTCGGGATTTGCTGGCCAAGGTGGCCGGGGCCGACGTACGCCTGAGTGAGGTCCGGGCCCGCACCAAGTCGGCGGACTAGCGCGCTAGCGCCGGGCCGCTATCGCCGGGCCGCTATCGCCGGGCCGCTATCGCCCGGGTGACGGCTTCGATGATCTCGGGAGACGATGCGCCGGGCGTGAGGACCGCGGCCACGCCGAGGGTCTTCAGGACTTCCCCGTCGGCGGCGGGGATGATGCCTCCGATCACGAGGGGGGTGTCCAGCCCTTCGCCCCGTAGCCGGTCAAGGATCCTCGGCACCAGTGTCATGTGGGCACCGGACAGGAGGGAGAGGCCGATCAGGTCGACATCCTCGTCCCGTGCCGCCGCCACAACCATTTCGGGTGTCTGCTGCAGGCCGGTGTAGATGACCTCGAAGCCGGCGTCGCGCAGGATCCGGCCCACCACCTTGACGCCCCGGTCGTGGCCGTCGAGTCCGACCTTGGCGACCAGTACCCGATGGCGGACGCCGGGG
>JALYXV010000057.1 GCA_030947025.1 Actinomycetota bacterium
CGTCCAGCCCCCCCTCGAGCCGCTGCCCCGGGGCCAGCACGACGAACAGCAGCAACTCACCGGGCCCACCCTCGTTGTCCTCCAGATGCACCACCAGGCTGTCGAGGACCTCGGGCACGGCCTCGACCACGGAGTAGAACTCGGCCGTCCCGACCCGCACCCCACTCCGGTTCAAGGTGGCGTCGGAACGCCCCGAGATGACGCACGTTCCCCGCTCCGTGAACGTGATCCAGTCGCCGTGACGCCACACTCCGGGGTAGTCCTCGAAGTAGGCGGCCCGGTAGCGGGCGCCGTCGTCGTCACCCCAGAATCCCACTGGCATGGACGGGAGGGGCCTGGTGACCACCAGCTCGCCCTGTTCCCCGATCGGGCACGGGCGGCCGGACGGGTCAAACGCCTCGACCGCCGCACCCAGGAACCGGCACGAGATCTCGCCCGCGTACACGGGCACCAGGGGACAGCCGCCCACAAAGGCGGTGCACACGTCGGTCCCCCCGCTCACCGACGCCAACACCAGGTCGGAACCGATCGCGGAGTACACCCACCGGAAGCCGTCGGCCGGCAACGGCGCACCGGTCGAACCCACCCCCCGCAGGGCGCCCAACTGGGCGACCGCGGACGGGGTGATGCCCGCCTTGCGGCAGCTCATCAGGAACGGCGCACTCACACCGAAGTACGTCGTCCCCGACTCCTCAGCCATCCGCCACAGGGCCGGCAGGTCGGGGTAGGCGGGGTTGCCGTCGAACAACACCACCGCCGCGTCGACCAGCAGCCCGGAAACGAGCAGGTTCCACATCATCCAGCCCGTCGTGGTGAACCAGAAGAACCGGTCCCCGGCCCCCAGGTCGAACTGCAGCGCCAGCGCCTTCAGGTGCTCGAGCAGGATCCCCCCATGGCCGTGGATGATCGCCTTGGGCAGCCCCGTGGTTCCCGACGAGTACAGGACGTAGAGCGGGTGGTCGAACGGTACCGGTGTGAACTCGAGCGGACCCGGTTCCCCCACCAACCAGTCCCACGACACCGCCCCGCTCACCGCCCCGCTCACCGCCCCGCTCACCGCTCCGTCCGACCCAGCCAGGTAGGGCACCACGACCGTTGCCGTCAGTGTGGGCAGCGCCTGGCGGAGGGCCGCCACCTCGGCCGTCCGGGCCACATCGGTCTGGCCGTAGCGGTACCCGTCCACACCGAGCAGCACCGACGGCGAGACCTGGGAGAAGCGGTCGACCACGCTGCGGGTTCCGAACTCGGGGGCGCACGACGACCAGATCGCGCCCAGGCTGGCGGTCGCCAGGAACGCCACGAGCGTCTCGGGGATGTTGGGCAGGTACGCCACCACCCGGTCGCCCGGGCCGACCCCGAGCCGCTCCAGACCATGGCGGGCCCGGCCCACCTGGTCGCGCAATTCCTCCATGGTCCAGATGATCGGCGCCCGGGTCTGGCTGTGCGCCACCACTGCCACCCGCGGGGCGGCGTCGGGGCCGGGCGGCAGGGCGTGCTCGGCGTAGTTCAGGGTGACCCCGGGGCACCAGCGAGCCCCGGGCATCGACGCATCGGCGAGCGTCGGGCCCGGTGGCGGGTCGGAGGCCACGGCGAAGTATTCCCAGATGGACGACCAGAACCCGTCCAGGTCATCAACCGACCAACGCCAAAGGTTCTGGTAGGAGTCAAAGCGCAGACCACGGTGTTCCAGCCACCCGAGGTAGGCCCCGATGCGGCTGTGCTGGCGGATGCCCGCCGGCGGCGTCCACAGGACTTCGGGATCGTTCACGGCCGGGGCGGGGAAAAGGGGGCGCCGGTCCTGCCGGGGCCTGGGCCCACCGGTTGGGCCCCCGCCTGGCTCACGCCGGACCGATGCTGCCGTGGTCGCGGCAATGTGCTCGCACCTGGGACGGCGTGACCCGCACCGTCAGGCGCCGCCCGCACGTCGGGCAAAACCGGGGCGGGTCAAGGGGCCGCTGGCACCCGGGGCAGAGCGGGCCGGACTGCCCACAGCCGACGCAGAAGGGCCCATCGCCCACCCGCGAGGACCCTCCGCCCGCACCCGCTCCGGCACCCACGCCACTGGTCATGGATGGGCGGACCGCGCTCGTACAGGCATGCCCAGGTCGGACAGCATCTGCAGGTCCTGGTCCGGTTGGCGGCCCAGGGTCGTGAGGTAGTTGCCGATGATCAGGCCGTTGACGCCCGCCACCATGCCCATGGCCTGCAAGTCTCGCAGCGTCACTTCCCGCCCGCCCGCGTAGCGGAGCAGCACGGCTGGGAGGGCCAGGCGCAACAGGGCGATCCAGCGCAGCGCCTCGAGCGGCTCGACCAGGGAACGATCGGCCAGCGGTGTCCCCGGCCGGGGGTTCAGGAAGTTGATCGGCACCTCGACCGGGTCGGCCAGGCGCAGCTGCTCCAGCAGTTCGACCCGCTGCTTGACGCTCTCCCCCATCCCGAGCAGGACGCCGCAGCACAGCTCCATGCCCGCGGCCCGGACGTGCCGGCAGGTCTCGAACCGTTGCTCCCAGGTGTGCGTCGTGACGATCTGGCCGAAGAACGACCGGGCCGTCTCCAGGTTGTGGTTGTACCGGTGAACGCCCCCCTCCGCCAGGCGGACCGCCTGGTCGTAGGTGAGGATCCCGGCGCTCACGGCCACGTTGAGCCCGGTCTCGGCCCGCACCGCCGCCGTGGCGGCCAGCACCTGGGCCATGATGCGGTCGTCTGGGCCCCGCACGGCCAGCACGATGCAGAACTCCGACGCCCCCAGTGCCGCCGTCTCTTCCGCCGCCGCCACCACCTCGGCGGGGTCGAGCAAGGCAGTGGCCTTGACGGGGGAGGCGAACCGGGCCGACTGGCTGCAGAACTGGCAATCCTCAGGGCAGCCTCCGGTCTTGGCCGACAGGATCCCCTCAACCTCGACCGACGGACCGCACCACGCCAGACGGACCTGATGGGCCAAGGAGGTGAGCGACGGCACCGACTCAGGCGGAAGGGCGGCCAGCGCCATCAACTCTTCTGAGGCCAAGGCTCGGCGGTCGTCGAGCAGCGCCGAGGCGGCCGACGCCACCAAATCACGTCCGTCGTTCATGGGCGCTCACCCTACCGAGCACCCAACCACGGGAACGCTCTCTCGTCGTCCTTAGTAGTCCTTGGGGACGTAGCCGCCCCGGCCCATGGAGGCGCTGACCTCGAGATCCACGTCCTCGTCCACGCCGCCCCTGACCTCGGTCACCCAGGGGAGGCGGTCCTTCAGGATGCGGTCGATCCCGGCCTGGAGGGTCGAGGAGCTGACGGCGCACGAACTGCACGCCCCCTGCAGCATCACCTCGACGATGCCTTCCTCGACGTCGGCACTGACCAGCATGAGGTCGCCGCCGTCAGCTTGGACGGCGGGACGGATGATCTCGATCAGTTCATTGAGCGCGGTGAGCCGCGACTGCCGTTCGTCTCGAGAAACCATGTTGTCAGGATTCACCGGTCACACTCCTACTCGCATCCATGCTGCCATGCCGGGAGGTCTTTTCCCAACTGTTCGTCGTTAGGCTCGGGCTCCCCGCCATCGCCAGGAGGAGTGAATGCCCGACGTTGTCGTCATGGCCGGAGCCGAGCCGTTCTCTGCGCCGGGCGGCCCCCATGGTGCCCTGGTGCTGCACGGGTTCACGGGCACGCCTCAGTCGATGCTCGGCGTGGCCCAGGCGTTGACCGCCGCCGGGTTCGCGGTCGAGTTGCCCCGCCTGCCCGGCCACGGGACCTCGGTCGACGACATGGCGACCACAGGTTGGGCGGACTGGTCGAGCGCGGCCGAGGCCGCCTACGAGAAGCTGGCGGCCAATTGCGACCGGGTGGTGGTGGCGGGACTGTCGATGGGAGGGACGCTCACCGCCTGGTTGGCCGCCCGGCACCCCGAGATCGCCGGGATCGTGGTGATCAACGGCATGATCGAACCGGCCCCCCCGGCGCTGCGGGAGATCTTGGACATGATGGTCGCCCAGGGGGTGGCGGAGGTTCCTGGCATTGGCAGCGACATCGCCCGGCCCGGTTGCCCCGAGGTGGCCTACGACCGCACCCCGATGGCGTGCACCATGTCGCTCATGAACGAACTGCCGCGCATCAAGGACTCCTTGGGGGCGATCACGGCGCCCGCGCTCATTCTCACCAGCGTGGAGGACCATGTCGTCCCGCCGGTGTCCAGCGACACGTTGGCTGCCGGCGTTAGCGGCCCGGTCGAGCGGGTGACGCTGGAACGCAGCTACCACGTGGCCACCCTCGACTACGACCGGGAGCTGATCGAACACGAGACGGTCGCATTCGCCCAGCGAGTGACGGCCCGCTGAGCCTGGGATGGGCCGACCGGGCGCCGGGCGGCCGGGCGGCCGGGCGGCCGGGCGGGACCGGCGTCGCCTACGCCAAGCCGAGGGCGGCGGCACAGGCGGGCCACTGACCCCAGCCTGACTGAGCCTGGAGCTTCATCGCCGCCTGGTCCTGCATGGCGGGCGACTCCTGGTCGGGCCGCCCAGGGAAGCCCAGCCCCGTCCAGGTGGACTGACTGAACTGATACGCCCCGTAATACCCGTTGCCGGTGTTCTCGGCGTAGTTGTCGCTCGACTCGCACTGGCGTAGGGCCAGCCAGCTGCTGCCTGCGTGACCCCCACCGCCACTGGCGCCTCCGGCGCTGCCGCTCGACCCGGGGGTCAGTATGGGCAACTTGATGATGGGCGGGACGACGGTCGTGGTCACCGCCGTGGCCAGCTGAGTGGCAATCGGAAGGCCGGCAGCCTGCTGGACCACGGCAACCAGGCCGTTGTTGACCGGCAGGCCCTGCGTCGTCGGGGCCGGGCCAGCACTCGGACGGGCCGCCGCGGCCACCTGGGCTTCGGCCGCCAGCTGGGTTTGCAGGCGGTCGAGCTGCACCTGGTCCTTGGCCGCGGCGGAGAGGGCATTGGTGCGCAACAGCTGCAGCTGCGTCGTGGCGTCCACGCTCGCCTGCTGGGCACCCCGGAGGTTGGCCTGGTCGCTGCGCAGCGTGGCGGCCAGCTGGCGCAGCTTGTCCCCGGTGTCAGCCAGGTCGCCGGAAGCAACCTTCAAGTACTCACGGCCCAGGGTCATGTCGGATCCCGCGGCCGACGGCATCGCAGGCGTGGCGCCACCGTGCATGTACGCCCGCAGGGCCTGCTCCAGCAGAATGGCCCGATTGGCGTCGATCCCCAGCATGGTGGCGTCGTGTTGCCGGGTCACGCCGTCCAAGCGGGCCGAGGTGGAACTGACCTGCAACCGCGCCTGATCCAACTGCTCGGTCAGCTGGTGGATGTGGGCGGCGTTGGCAGTCACCCGGGCGGAGAGGGCGGCAACCCGGGCCTGATCGGGGCCAGACTGGTCCGCACCTGCGGGGGTCGCGCCCAGGATCGGAAGCAGCAGGGAGGTCACCAGCGATAGCGCCATGGGCGCGAAACGGGTGACGGCGATTGGTCGTCTGGTGCCAAAACTCCCTGGTGCCGTCCTGGCTTCGACCGTCGAACGCTCTCCGGTTAAGGCCACAACGAGACGAAAACCTACTCGGGCGGTCGTTGCGGGAGCAAAATTTCCCGGCCCATCGGGTCCACGGGCGCGGCAGTGACGGTCCGCGATCAGGGGCAAAACGCGGCCCGGCCTGCCCATATGGGCAGGCC
>JALYXV010000082.1 GCA_030947025.1 Actinomycetota bacterium
ACAGCCTCGATGTCCCCGACAGCCTCGATGTCCCCGATGGCCCCGACAGACCAGCGGCGCGGGCGGCCACCGCCGCCGCCATGGCGGCACGGGGCCCGGGTCGGCGCCACTCGGCCAGCGGCTCGGGCTGGTACGAACCCGGATCCGACGGATCGGTCGGCGGGCGTCGGGCCGGCGCGGGAACCCCCGGCAGAGACTCCCGCGCCACCGATGGCGGGGCCACCAGTTCCGAAAGCGCTCGTCCCTCGGCGAAGCGGTGACGAACAAAGCTCTCATTCGACGTGTTCTCCAGCAGCCGCCGCACCAGGTACGCCATCCCCGGCACCAACTCCCCTACGGGGGCGTACACCCGCAGCCGCAGGCCCAACCGGCGGATCGCGGCCTGCATGGGCTCGGCCATGCCGTACAGCATCTGCACCTCGTAACCGGTGTCCGGGATGCCGAGCGAACGTGCCAGCACCACCGCGTGGGCCAGCGACCGCAGGTTGTGCGAAGCAAAAGCGGCCCGGACCGACCCGTGATGCGAGAGGAGCATCTCCGTCAGCCGTTCGAAGTTGGCGTCGGTCTGGGCCTTCTCCTCGAACAGGGGCGACGGCCATCCCGCCGCCTCAGCCTCGATGGTCTCGGCGTCCCAGTACGCCCCCTTGACCAGGCGCACCCCGACCGGCGCCAGTCCGTTGCGCACCCGACTCGACGACCAGGCGCACAGGTCGGCCAGGTCGTCGCGGGAGTCACGGGCGTAGGCCTGGATGACGCAGCCCCCCTCCAACCCTGCCAGCTCGGGCTCGTCCAGCAGGTCCCGGAACAACTGCAGCGTCAAATCCTTGGCGTCGTAGTGCTCCATGTCGAACCACACGAACACGTTGGCCCCGTGGGCCGACGGCTGGGCGTACTCCTTGAGCAGGGGCCGAAGTCGCGCCTTGGCCGACGCCAGCCCATCGGCGCGGGTCAACGGGCTGTAGTGCGTCGCCAGCGCGGTCGGCTTGATGCTGACCTGAACCCGGGGCCGCGGGCCGAGGTCGTCGCGTTCCAAAAGGTCGTCGGGCGCCCACCCGGCCGAGTCCCGGACCAATGTCGTCACCAGCGACGCCACCCGACCGGCGTAACGGTCGGCCTCGGCGTCGGTCACCGTCTTCTCCCCCAGCAGGTCGACGACAAACCCGCTGCCGGACCGCCACAGCTCGTGCAACCGGGCCACCGCCTCCTCGGGCGTGGCCCCCACGATGAATTGCTCCGCCATCCGCCGGATGTTGCGCCGGGCCACGGTGGCCGTGATCGACCCGCCGCCCGGGACATGGTCGGCCAGCCCCACGCCCAGGTCCAGCGCCTTGGGCACATCGGCCCCGTCGAAGTACTCGCGGACGTGGCGCAACACCTCGGCGTCGCTGTGGGTAGCCGGGAACACATCCACGAAACGGAACAGCTGGGTCTTGAACGACGGGTGCGACATGGCCCAGCCCAACATGCGGTCGCTCCACCACGACATGCGGTAGACGCTGGCCTTCTCCCCTTGGCCCAGGTCCGCGATGCGGGTGGCCAACGCCGTTGCCTCCCGGTCCAACCGGTCAGAGGAGGTCGTCACCCCTCCCAGGTTACGGGTCGCCTCAGGCGGTGACGGCGAACCGCAGCCCGGGCAAGGAGGCGAGCGAACCGGTCCCGGTTTGCCCGGAGAAAAGCGCGGCCACCGCATCCACCGTCCCGGCCGACATCGCGATGCGCACCGAGTCGCCGTCCAGCCGCCAGCTGTCGTCCGCGCCCACCACGAACTGCAGCTCGCCCGCATCACCGGCTACCACGAAGACGGCACCGGGGTGGGTCAGCTTGCGCCGCAGGGCGGGCCCGAGGGCGGTCGCCGCCCCCGCGCCCATGGTCACGACCAGCGTCCGCCGCTTCCCCCGCCCGTGCCCGCGCCAGCTGAGAGTGGCGACCTGCAAGTTGTCGAGCGAGCTGCCCTCGGCCGCCACCCCCGCTTCGGCCGCCTCCCGCAACGCCGGCTCGTCCATGAGCGACGGCCGGTCGAGCACGGTCGTCAGACGCGGGTCACGCGCCCGCAGCAACCCCAACACGGCCGCCGTCCGCCACGACCGGCACAGCTCCAGCTCATCGGCAGTCAGCCCCACGACCTGCAGGAACTCGACCTCGCCCAGCACCCCGAGGGCCGGGTCGGCCATCACCGCGGCCGCGGTGATGGCAGTGTCGGAGTCCAGCTTGATGGGCCCTCGCAGATCGATCTGGTGCCCGTCGGCGAAGCCGTGCCCGCTGCGGCGGGCGTAGGCGGCCAGGCTCACGAGGAAGTCGACACCCCATGTGGGCAGCTCGTCGTCGCCTCGTGACAGCCGCATGGTCAGCTCGAAACCGAGATCGGCCAGCCCAAGGGTGACCAGGTACCACGCCGCCGGCTCGTCCACGGCGTACATACGGACCTGGTCCACCGCGGCCCGACGGGGGGAAAAGACTTCCCGGGGTGGTCCGCCCGCCGTACGGTCGATATAGGCCGTCGCCGCGGCCCGGCCCGGATCGTCGCCCGGCTTGGGCGCCGCCATCATCGTGCCCTTAGCGCGGGTCGCGCTTGTCCCAGTTGGGGTCGAGCTGGTGGAGGAAGGTCAGGCAACGCTCCTCCTCGTCCACTTCCCCGATGGCGGCCGCCCGGGCCCGGAGCTGCTCGAGGGCTCGCAGAAAGCCCCGGTTGGTCGGGTGCCGCCACCGCACGTAGCCCGAGCCCCGCCACCCCGCGCCCCGCAGGGTGTCCAGTCCCCGGTGGTAACCGACCCGGGCGTAGGCGTAGCCCTCGATCGGGTCGGTGGCGATCTCGGCCAGTTCGGCCCAGGCGTCGATATAGCGGGGATAGGTCCCGGCCACCCTGGCCAGGGCCGCCTTCCGCCCCTCTTCCGGCTCGGCCCGGGCCCGGGCCAGCGCCGCGTCGGCCTGCGCCGGCACCTGGGGCAGAATCGTCTCGGGGAGCCCGGTGGTCAGGGGGACAGATGACTCGTTCGCCATGGATGCATGCTGGCACAATCGAGCTATCGCCAAGGATTGGGCCGGGACCGGGTGCCTGTTTTGCCAGATCGCAGCCGGAGAAGCCCCGGCCCACATCACGCTGGACGAGTCTGGGGTCATGGGGTTCCTCGACATCCGGCCCCTTTTCCCCGGCCATGTGATCATCATCCCCAAGCAGCATGTGCAGACCGTGACCGACCTGCCCCCCGAGCTGGTCGAGCCCGTTTTCACCGCCGTCGGGCGGGCGGCGGCGGCGGTGGAGGCGGCCATGGGGGCCGACGGGACGTTCATCGCCATCAACAACCGGGTCAGCCAGAGTGTCCCCCACCTGCATATTCACGTGGTGCCCCGTAAGCGCAAGGATGGGCTGCGGGGGTTCATGTGGCCCCGGCAGCGCTACCCCGACGAGGCCGCCATGGCTGCTACTGCCGGTGCCATCCGGGCCGCGCTCGGAGAGTCGTAGTCACAGCGACTTGAGGTCGGCGATCAGGCCGACCAGGTCGGCGATGGTGGCCCGCATGATCGGGAGCCGAGCCAGGCCGATGGCCCGCACGACCATGGGCGCGGTGCGCCGGGCGAGGAGGCGGCTGCGGGCGGCATTCTCGGAGGGGTCGTGGACCCAGAACAGGACGATCCCCATGAAGTACAGCCACATCAGTTCCGGGAGGTCCGGGCGCAGCGCCTTGCTGACCTTGGTATCGGAGCCATCGACGACCTCCCGCCAAAGAGCGATGGAGGCAGTGCGGGACGGTGCTGATTCGGGGCTGAAAGGGCTCAAAGGGCTGGTCGGTTCGGCCGCATTCTTGAAGAATGTCCCCGCGAACGCCCGATATGGCTCCATGACATCGAGCCAGGCTTCGATGACGCCGGTCATGCGCACCGTCAGGTCGGTTTCGGTGGCCAGGATGGGCCGGGCCGCGGCCTCGTGCTGGATGTGGGCCTGGTCGTAGAACGCCTGGATCAGGTGTTCCTTGGAGTCGAAGTAGTAGTAGGCATTCCCGACCGACACGCCGGCCTCGGCCGCGATGGTCCGCATGGTGGTCTCCTCGTAGCCCCGCTCGCGGAACAGGCGGAGGGCGGTGACGAGAATGGTGGCCCTCGTCCGGGCCGACTTGGAGGGCTCAACCCCCGGCCGACGCACGGCCTCCGGTCGCTGTTCCTGCGCCGCCGATGCAGTGGCGGCGTCAGCGGGCATCGGGGCCGGCCGGCGGCGGGACCGGCGCGGCGATTCGGCACTGGGCACAGGTCCCACGGTAGGGCCGGGCGATCAGGCGGTGGCGGTAGCGGTCGACCGTGCGGGCGAACACCCGGACGAGGGGCAGTCCGGACCGGCTGCCCAGCCGCTCGGCCACTGCCTGCCACGACGGCAGGGCCCAGGCGCACACCAACCAGGCTCGTTCGCCCTCGAACACTCCCCCGTCGCGAGCCACGACGGTGAGGACGGTCATGGTTCGGTGATGGTCGAGGTACGGGAACCGGCTGACCGCCTCCGGTGATGCGGCCGCCAGGAACTCGATGGGGACCATCGTCGACTGGCCGGCCAGCCACGCCCGGAGCTTGCGGCACAGCGGGCACCTCGGGTCGTACAGCACCGTCAGCGGCACCGGGCCCCGGCACTCCCCTTCCAGCCACGCGTCGGCCATCAACGGCGTCACCATGGCCGCGGGTCCGCTTAGGCCTGCGGTGCCCCGGCAGCACCGGCAGCACCAGCAGCGCGGGCAGCGCGGGCAGCACCGGCAGCACGGGCAGCACCGGCAGCACCAGCAGCGCCGGCAGCACCCGGTGCGACCCACCCGGGCCACACAGGCGGCGCGTTCGGGGGGACGGGCGCAACCGGCGTGTAGCCGTTGGGCGCGACCGGCGGCACGCCCCGGGCCCGCAGGACGGCACGCCGCCGGAAGGCGTTGAAGGCCCAGACATTGGCGAAATGGACCACGCCGATGACCAACGCCACCCCTCCGACCTTGGTCGAGAGCACCTCGAGCAACCGGCGGGCGCTGTCGACCTTGGCGTGCGAGGTCATGAAGACGGCGACATAGCCCAGGTTCAGCAGGTAGAACCCGATCACCAGAAGTTGGTTGACGGCGTGGGCCAGGACCTCGTCACCGTTGAACACGTCGACGAGGAACACCTTTCCGTAGCGGTGCAAGGCCCGGGCAACCCAGAGGGTGAGGGGCAGGGCCACCAGCAGGTACAGCAGGTAGGTCAGCACGTTGAGGTCCATTGAGCATCTCCCTTGTTGAACGTGTTCAAAACGAGTGTGTGCTTCGGGGAGGGGTGCTGTCAAGCCATTTTTGAACGTGTTCAGCCAGCCGCCTACGCAGGCGACGAGTAGGGCGGGGCGGTCTGGCGGGCCATGCTGGTACGGCGGACTCGAAGCGCCCACCAAACGAGGGGGACCTGCACCGGGAGTCGGGCCCAGGCGAGCGCCGCCACCAGAGCGCTTCGGCCGTTCCAGTCGACGGCCATCTGGATGTTGGCGGGGAAAACGACCACGAAGAGCACCGCCGCCAGTGTCGTCCCGAGCGGCCGTGTGCGCTTACCCGCCACCGCGGCCGCGCACGCGAGTTCGGCCGCGCCGCTCACCAGGACCCAGCTGCGGGCGGATCCGGGTAGTGCGTGGGGGACGATCGGGTCGTAGAGGCCAGGGACGAGGAAGTGGGTGACGCCGCTTACGGTCAACAGCCCGGCCAGCGCGCCGGCGGCCGCCTGGTGCCCATCGACTCGCATCGACCCACCCTGCCACGTCGGCTACCCGTGTGCGCCTCGGCCCGACCGTTCGTCGAATGGTCAGAGCCCCGCACTCGCGCAGCTTGCCGCCGACTTGAGGCTGAGCGGCACCGTCGTCGTAGTGGCGCCCGTCGTGGACGGCGGCGGCACCGTCGTCGTAGTCGCGCCCGTCGTGGAGGTCGGCGGCACCGTCGATGTGGTCGTCTCGGGCACCGTCGATGTGGTCGTCTCGGGCACCGTCGTTGCCCCGGGCACCGTCGTTGCCCCCGGCACCGTCGTCGTCGTGTCCGGCACGGTCGTCGTGTCCGGCACCGTCGTCGTCGAGTCCGGCACGGTCGTCGTGTCCGGCACCGTCGTACCGCCCGGCACGGTCGTCGTGGTCCCCGCTGTCGTCGTGGTCAAACCCGGCCAGATCGTTGTGGTCGTCGTGCTCGTCGAGGTGGACGTCGTCGACCCGACGATGATCGTCGTGGTTGCTCCCGGCACCGTCGTCGACGGCACCGTCGTCGTCACCGTCGTCGACGTAGGCGGCTTGGTCGTCGTGGTGCTCGTCGGCGTGCACGAGGAGTCCGGATCTCCGGGCTGATTGGGGTTGTCGCGGACAACGATGGTGCCGCGGTCATTGAGAATGTTGGGCGCGACACCGCTTGCCGAGGTCGTGAACGAGGCGGTGAAGGTGCCTGAGGACGAGGCTCGGTCGTCGAGGTCGAACTCGGTGGCCGTTCCCGTTCCGTTGCCCGTTGTGGGGCTGGTATAGACGAAGGTCTCCCTGAAGGTGATGATGCCTTCGCTGCTATTCACCGAACCGGTCAGCGTGCCGCCGGTCAGTGTCAGGGTGGCACTGCCGGTCAGGGTGCATGAGATCGCCTTCTTTTCGTGATCGGATTTCAACGTGCAAACTCTGGCGACCACCGAGCCGAAGCCAGGCTTGCTCGCCGTTGGGGGGACTGCCACGAAAGCCCTGCCGGCAAAGGTAATTGTGTCGGATATCAAGCCACTGTTCACCGCGCCGCCGCTAGCAGCGGCGGCATTAGCAACTGCTGATCCCGCCAGGAGCAATACGCATATCCCAACCAGGATCCGGAACCTGAGCAGCATCGATATCCTTTCCTTCTTGCTTGGCTTCGCGAACCCTACAACTATCGACGATACACTGCTCAGTGAATGACGCCATGAGGGCCGAGACGGCTTACGTCACCGCCGAGGCCGGTGATGAGATTGAGCGTACTTGGCCCAACCGCTGGGTCCCGGCCCGTATGGCGGCGTGGTGGTAATCCATCACATCCCGGGATACGACGAGGGGTCATTGGAGATCACGCGGAAGTTCACAGCCCACGGCTACCTCGCTCTATGTCCCAACCTGTACAGCCGCGACGCTCCGGAGAAGACCCCGGAAGAGGCGGCGACGTTGATGCGGGCGAGGGGCGGCGTTCCCGACGAGCGACTGGTCGGCGACGTCGAGGGGGCGGCCGAGTACCTGCGGTCACTGCCTTCGAGCAACCGCAAGGTGGGCGTGATCGGCTTCTGTTCGGGTCGCCGGCACGCCTTCTTGGCTGCCTGTCGTTTGCCCCTCGACGCAGCCGTCGACTGTTACGGCGCCTTTATCGTCTCGCCGCCACCTGAGGGGGTGGGACTGAAGGCGACCCCGTTGCTGCACTTGGCCGCGGACCTGTCATGCCCGTTGCTGGGTCTGTTCGGCGCCGAGGACCACGGTCCCTCGCCGACTGAGACCGCAACGCTTGCGAGCGTGCAGGCGGAGCATGGCAAGAACGTACTTGAGCTGAACATTGTCCGGATTTGGACGGAACCGTGGCAGGTTCAACCTTCCGTGGCGAGTTATCCTGAAATTAGGACGACAACTCACCATAGGACGTTGAACATGCCACGGTTGCGCGCCGAGGGCGGAACCGTCCACCGGGGCGACGGTCCACGGGGCGACCGGCGCGGGCCGACTTCCTGGCCGGGCAGTAGCGGCCCCTTCCCCGCCTCACTCAGCCCATCTGGCCGATGAATTCACCCGATGTCATGGGCTTGGAGAACATCGGGAAGTCGTAGTTGAGGGCGTTGTCGTGCTCCTCGATCGATGTGGCGGCAACACAGTCAGAGAGCGTGATGACCTGGTACCCGTTCTCATAACCGCTGCGCATGGTCGACTCCACGCAGCAGTTGGTGAGGAAGCCACCGAGCGCAATCGTGGTGATTCCCTTGCTGCGCAGGATGAAATCCAGATTGGTGCTGGCGAAGGTGTCCAGACCGCGCTTGCCTTCCACCACGATGTCGCTGTCCTCCGGTGCGAGGTCGTCCGTGATGGCCGCGCCCCAGCTGCCCTTGACGAAGGCGTTCCCATCTACCACGCCCTTCAGGATCCCGTAGGGATGGGCGCTGAGCTCGTTGTAGCCGGCCGAGAAGGTGATCGGGGCGTGCATGACCGTGACACCCGCCTTGCGGGCGGCCTCGACGACGCGTTGGGTGTTGGCCAGCATGTCGGTCTTGTTCATCACCTCCTGCACGGCGCCGTGAAGTACGCCGCCGTCGGAAGTGAAATCGTTCTGGAACTCGATCAGGACGACAGCGGTCGTTGCCGGATCCATTGACATGGTCGTTTCCCCCTTCTGTGCGGTTCTCCGAGTCACCGTACCCGTCGACGGGCCTTACGGTCAGCCCCGCACGGTCAGCACGTGCTGTCGCGTTTTTCCCCGCCTCAGGATCACGAAGCGGCCCATAACGTCGTCCCGCCCCATCGGGCGGTCGGCGAACTGGCGGCGGTTGTTGAGGTACACCCCGCCGCCTTCGAGCTGACGGCGGGCGTCGCTCTTGGAGGATGCCAGACCGGTGCGTACCAGGGCGTCGGTGAGCAGCAGGCCACGGTCGAGCTCCTCGGGGCTGACCGACGACGACGGGGCGTCGGCGAGGACGTTCGCCAGCGTCTCCTGGTCAAGAGTTGCCACCTCCTCGGTGAACAGCACCTCGGCCGCCCGCTCGGCCCGGGCCGCCTCGGATTCGCCGTGGACCATGGCCGTCAGATCCCGGGCCAACGCCCGCTGGGCCTGGCGACGCTCGGGTTGGTGGGCAGTGGCCTCGTCGAGCGCCTCGATGGCGGGCCGGCTCTGGAAGCTCAGGCGCCGCAGATAGCCGCCCACCTCGGCGTCGGACGTCCCGATCCAGAACTGGAAGAACTGGTAGGGACTCGTGCGTTTCGGGTCGAGCCAGACGGTGCCGCTTTCGGTCTTTCCGAACTTGGTCCCGTCCGCCTTGGTGATGAGCGGACTCGTAAATCCGAAGGCCTGCACCTCCCGGCGGCGGCGGACGAGGTCGACACCTTCGATGATGTTGCCCCACTGGTCGCTGCCGCCGAGCTGCAGCCGGCAACCGTACCGGTCGTACAGCTGGAGAAAGTCCCACGCCTGCAACAGCATGTAGCTGAACTCAGTGTACGAGATCCCCTGCTCGCGACCCTCAAGGCGCAAACGGACCGAGTCCTTGCGCACCATCTCGTTGACGCTGAACATCTTCCCGATGTCTCGCAGGAAGTCGAGCAAGCGGGCTTCGCGCAACCAGCTCGTGTTGTCTTCGAGGATGGCCTGGCCTGGTCGGGGCGAACCGGCCGGGCCGGAGCCCGACCCGAAGTCCAAGAAGTGCTCGAGCTGGGCCTTGACGCCTGCCTTGTTGGTTTCGAGCTCGTCGGGCGTCAGCAGGACGCGCTCGTCCGTCTTGCCGCCTGGGTCGCCGATCATGCCGGTGCCGCCGCCAAGCAGGGCGATGGGTGCGTGCCCAGCCTGTTGGAGGCGACGTAGGAGGCACATTTGCTGGAGATGGCCCAGGTGGAGGCTGTCGGCCGAAGGGTCGAAGCCGATGTAGGCGACCAGCGAGTCGCGGTCGAGCAGCTTGGGCAACGTTTCCGCGTCTGTGACCTGATGGACCAGGCCGCGCCACGTGAGGTCTTCAAACAGCTCGCTCATGGCCATTCATCCTTACATGACTGAGTCGTTGGACCGCCCTTTTTGAGCCACCCGGGCGGCCGCGCCTTGATCAACGGTGGCGGATGGGGATGGGGGACCTCGGCGGTTCGATCGGGTGGTGCGATCCCGTCCCGCTCGTTTCGATGTGTACATGGCCTCGTCGGCCGCGGCGATCAGCGCCTCCTCGTCGGCGGCGTTGGTGGGCAGAGCGGCCACGCCCGCGCTCATTGTGATGCCTGCCAGCCGGGGGTCCTCCGACAAGCCTGACCGCATCCGCTCGGCCACCCCGACGGCGTCGTCGAGGTTGCAGTTGGGAAGGATGGCGGTGAACTCCTCGCCGCCGTAGCGGGCAACCAGGTCGACGTCGCGGGCCGTCTTGGCCAGCACCTGGGCGACCCGGCGCAGTACGTCGTCGCCGGCTTGATGGCCCGAGGTGTCGTTGACCCGCTTGAAGTGGTCGACGTCCAGCACGACCAAGCTCAATGGTTCGTAGGTCCGGCGGGCCCGGGCGACCTCGCGGGCCAGGACGTCTTCGAACACCCGGCGGTTGGCCAGACCGGTGAGCCCGTCTTCCTTGGCCAACCGTTCGACTTCGGCCCTCAGCCGGGCGTTGCGTACGGACATGGCTGCGTTGGCCGAGAACTGATTGAGCATCGTCACGGCCCGCACCGGCAGCTTCACCCCGAACGGGCCACCCCGCTCGACCGCCAGGGCGCCGAGCGGCTCGCCCTCGGCGGTGAGGGGCAGGACCACGACGTTGCGGGCGTTGGGCAAGAGGTGGTCGAGGGTGGCGTCGAGGAGTGGGTCGAGCGCCCTGACCAACACCGGACCTCGCTCCGCCCAGGCCCGTTCGACCACCACGTCGGGTCGGGCCGCCTCCACCACAATCGGGTTGTCGTCTCCGCTCGGCGCGGTCGACATCGCGGTCGTGCCGTCGGGCAGGCCCAGCAGGACCGCACCGCGGGGGAACTGGAACGCTTCGACCGATCGGGCCAGCAGTACCTGCATGATCTCGGCCGGACAGGTCGTCCGTTCGAGCGCGGCCGACATCTTGGCCAGGCCCTCGAGTTCCTGCTTGCTCCGCCGCAGCTCGCGTTCGTTGACCCAGGAGTAAAACGAGGTGCAGCCCGCGACCAGCCAAAAGGCGAGGATGGACAGCACGACGGCGCTGGTTGGAGGCTGGATGGCCGGCTCGTTGGGCGTGCCCAGGAGCCGGCTGATCTGGGTGTTCAACGAGAAGGTGTAGAGGAGAATGAACACCAAGGAGTCGACCAAGGCCAGGCGCAGCCCGGTGCGATGGTTGCCCAGGAGGGTCACTGCGATCAGGTGGATGTAAAACAGGAAGACGAGCTGGCTCTGCGGTCCGCCCGTCGGCGCCATGATCAAGGCGATGTAGGCGACGTCGACCAGTTGCATCACGCTCTGGAGGTCGAATCGCCATTTGGCCCGGCGCCGGGCCACCTCGGCCAAGACCGCGAACACCATGTACGCCCCGGTGACAGGCGCGACCACAGTCACGCCGATGTCCACCACCGTCGGGGCCAGGGCCGCGACCACGAGGACCGTGACCGCGATCCCAAACCGCACAACCAGCAGGGCGCCGTATCGCTCGGCCAGCCGGTCGAGATCCCGGTTGGGCAGCGGGCGAGTGGCGCCGCGGCGAAAGACGGCCATCACGGGAACTTCAGCCCCCGACCGGCGCAGCTCGAGCGGGCGGGTCCGCTGCTGTCCGGGTACCGGGCCGCGACCGCGGAATGCGTCACCCGGCCGAGCCCCCCGGACACGAGCCCCCCGAACACGAGCTCCCCGAGCAAAGGTCGACCCCCTATTCGAATGTCTCATTTGCCTATCGGCGCTGTGTCCGCCGACCTTGAGCAATCTGTCGCACTTTTTCCCATTTGCCGGGAAGCGGTGTGATGGGGCGGTTTAGTTGAGGCGGGCCCGCAGGGCCCGAGCCTGTACCCAGATGCCCTTGCCGTTGTCACCATTGGCGGCTGCGAGTTCTTCCAGGGCATCGGCGGCCTCCCCGAAACGCCCGAAATTCACCAGGAGCTGGGCCAACTCCACCATCTCGTTGGGGTCCACGCCGGGGATGGCGGCCCGCAACCGGCCCACCCACACCAGCGACGCCGGGTCGCGGCGGTCGAGGTAACTGCGCTTCAAGTTGGCCAGCATCCGAGCCAGGATGGCCCGGGGCCGGGCACCGTCCAGAACGGAGGTGGGCAGGGTGGCCACGGTTCCGAACAGGGTCGCGAACAAGGCGGCGCACTGG
Source organism: Actinomycetota bacterium (assembly GCA_030947025.1). Taxonomy (GTDB): domain Bacteria; phylum Actinomycetota; class Acidimicrobiia; order Acidimicrobiales; family Palsa-688; genus JALYXV01. Next base: position 11,959 of record JALYXV010000082.1, read on the forward strand.
TCGGCGTCGAGTATCTGCCCATGGTGGAACGGGTCGATCAGAACCCGAGGTGGGGCGCAGTGACGCACCAGGAAATGCCCAGGCATCCCCACCCCCTCCAGAGGCACGCCGACCCGTCGGCCGACCTCGATCATGAGCACCGACAGCGAGATCGGAATCCCAAGTCGGCGGTCGAGCACTTGGTCCAGGAACGAATTGCGAGGATCGGAGTAGTCGTCGGTGTCGCCTGCGAAGCCCAGGTCCTCGAAGAGAAACTGGCGAAGCCCGTCCAGCGTGGGTTCTGGGCACTCGGCCGCCAGTTCGTCCAGCCGGTCGAGTTGGGCGCTCACGTCCATTCCGGGCGAGGCGTGGGCCGCCAGGAGAAGGGCGGCATGGTCGAGGGCGAGCGCGTTTTCCGGGCCTTGGACCAGGGCAATAAAGGCGTCGGTTACGGTCATCGGTGGACCGTCATCGATGGGCTGATCCGGTCGAGCCGGACGCGACGGGGACCACGGAAGTCACGGGTTCCAGGGTAAGGGACCAGGCGTGGTTTCCATCCGATTCGAGTGGGTGGTGGTCAATGGCCCGATGCCCACGCCAGCAGGCCATCCAAGTCCCAGGAGTTGACGACACTCGCCCGGGGAACCCCACAGTCCACGGCCCGCTCGCAGCCGTTGACCTGCCATTCCAACTGGCCGGGGGCGTGGGCGTCGGTGTCGATGGAAACCACGCAACCGTGGTCGAGCGCCTTGCGCAGCAGCCGTTTGGGGGGGTCGAGCCGCTCCGGCCTCGAGTTGATCTCGACCGCCTTTCCGTATCGGGCGCAGGTGGCAAACACGGTGTCGGCGTCGAAGGTCGACTCGGGCCGGCCCCGGCCCACGACGATCCGGCCCGTGCAGTGGCCCAGGATGTCGGTGTGGGGATTCTCCATGGCCCGGACCATTCGACTGGTCATGGCGCCCGATTCCATCCGCAGCTTCGAGTGAACGCTGGCGACGACCACGTCCAGTCCGGCCAGGAGATCTTCGTCCTGATCGAGGCTCCCGTCCTCCAGGATGTCCACCTCGATGCCGGTGAGGATCCGGAACGGAGCCAGCACCTCGTTCAGGTCGGCTACCACCTCCAGCTGCTGGCGGAGCCGGTCGGGCGACAGTCCGTGGGCGATGGTCAGTCGGGGCGAGTGATCGGTCAGGACCACATAGTCATGGCCCAGTTGGCGGGCCGCCCGCGCCATCACGTCGATCGGGCTCCCCCCGTCCGACCAGTCAGAGTGGGTGTGGCAGTCACCTCGGAGGGCGGCCCGAAGTTCGGCCACGGCCGGGTCGACGACCCGGGCCGCTTCGGGTTTGGCCTCGGCCTCCAGCCGCACCAAGTAGTGCGGCTGCTGCCCGGCCAGGGCTTCGACGATGATCTTGGCCGTCGTCTCGCCGATTCCGGGCAATTCGCGCAGGCGGCCCGACGCGGCCAACTGGGCCAGTTGGGCCGGTCCTACCCGGCCCGCGGTGGCGGCGGCGCTTCGGAAGGCCCGGACCCGGTAAGTGGGCTCCCGAGCCTGTTCAAGGAGGTAGGCGATCCGCTCGAGGGCCGAGACGGGGTCCGGCGCGGCGGCGACGGGCGGCTCAGTCGCCTCCGTCACCTGAGCCCCCGGTGGTACGCGGCGCGACGGTGGCCGGGGGCGCCCCGGCGGCGCCCAGCACCCCGCCGGCCACGACGTAGTCCGATGTCGTCAGCTGTCGCTGCCGGTACCACTGGGTGGCCTGATCCAGCAAGCTGGTCGCGGCGGTGGCTCGGCTGGCCGGATCGGCTGTGGCCACGTTTTGCAGACCGGCCGCCAGCTGACCGGCGGCCGCGCTCTTCGAGTGAGCCAGACGGGTGGCAACCGCAAGGAGCGCTACCGCCACCGGGTCGGTCCGGCTGGCTCCGACCACCGTCGGCGGGGTGGTCGCAGATCTCGCACTGGCACTGGCACTGGGCGCCTTGGTCTGCGCCTGGGCCGGTGCTGTGGTCGCCACGGTCGGCGTGCTGCTGGCCCGAGTGCCCGACCCGGGATTGGCCGCGATCACGGCCAACCCGAGGAGCACGACCGCGGCCACGGCGAACGCGGCCACCATGCGCCGGCGCCGGCGCCGGACGGGCGGAGGCAGGCGGTGGTGTCTCCAGTCCTCGGTCGCGGGCGTGGCAGCCAAGGTGGGCGGTACGGGCCGGGGCGGCGCTCCCCCACCAGCGCCGGGCCCGGCCCCCGCGGGAGCAGCGGGCATGATCGCAGTCGGGGGGGGTGCCTGGCGCCGCAGGTCAGCCGCCATCTCGGCCGCGGTCGCGTATCGATGGGCGGGGTCAAGCGCCATGGCTCGGCCGATGACCGCCACCAGCTGCGGGTCGGCGTCGGGTCGCAGCAACGACGGGTCCTGGGCTGCTCCTTGGACGGCCGCGGCGGCGATGGCCGCGGGCGTGGCGCCTGCGAACGGCTTGGACCCGGTCAGCGCCTCGTACAGCACCACGCCCAGCGAGTACAGGTCGCTCTGGGGCGTCGCAGGGTGGCCCATCGCGCGTTCCGGCGCCAGGTACGCCGGCGTGCCCAACACCAACCCGGTGCCGGTCAAGGCGGCTGCCGTCTCGGCTGCTGCCGTTGCCGCCGCGGCAGGCGACTCAACTACCGAGGCGATACCGAAGTCGGCCACCTTGGCTCGGCCGTCGGGACCGAGCAGGATGTTGCCCGGCTTGATGTCACGGTGGACGATTCCGGCCTCATGGGCCGCTCCCAGGGCCGCCAGCACCTCGCCCGCCAGCCGGCCCAGCCACGCCGCGTCCACCGGGCCGTGACCGATGCTGTCCGCCAGTGACTCACCCCGGAGCCGCTCCATCACGATGTAGGACCGACCGCGGTCTTCCCCCGCGTCGAAGACGGCCACCACATTGGGGTGGGTCAGCCGGGCCGCCGCCCGGGCCTCGAACTCGAACCGGCGCCGCAGGTCGGGCACCGCGGCCAGATCGGGCCGGAGCAGCTTGACCGCGACCGGCCGGGCCAGGCGCTGGTCCCACCCGTCGTACACCACAGCCATCCCACCCGACCCCAGAAGTGAGTGCAGCCGGTACCGTCCCCCGAGCACAACCTCCTCGGCGACAGGGGTGTCCACGCCATAGTCCTACCCAACTCGCCGCCGCTGCGCACGCCAGCCCCCGGGGCAGCCCCCAGGGCAGCCCCCCAGGCCAGCCCGCCGCCAGCCTCCCGGCCACCCACGGCCACCACGGCCAGCCACGGCCAGCCACGGCCACCCACGGCCAGCCACGGCCAGCCACGGTCAGCCACGGCCAGCCCGCCCGGGCCGACTCGGCCCGGGACCAGGGGGACGCCGGTTGGTCGCAGCCGCAACCGGGCACAATGGGGCCATGGCCGGACCCGACAAACAGGCCCGGCGTCCGGCGGCGCTCCTGCTCACCGGCGGGGGCAGTCGCCGGATGGGACGGGACAAGGCCACTCTCGTGATCGCCGGCGACCGCCTGGCCGACCGCACCGCCGCCCTTCTTCGACCGGTCGCCCACCCCGTGATCGAAGTGGGCCCGGGCTACACCTCACTCTCCCGGACGCGGGAAAACCCGCCCGGGTCGGGGCCGCTGGCCGCGCTGGCGGCCGGCGCCGGCGCGCTGCGCGCCCTGCACCATGGCGGACCGGTCCTCGTCGTGGCCACCGACCTCCCCCGGCTCACCGCCGCCTATCTCCAGCTCCTCGTCGACCATCGGGTCCCCCACCCGGACCACTGCGTCGTGCCCCGTGACGCCGGCGGCCGGGCGCAACCGCTGTGCGCCCGCTACAGCCTCGCCGCCCTCGCCTGCGCCGAGGACCTGTTCGCAACGGGCGAACGCGCGATGAAGGCACTGCTCCAACGGGTAGCCGTTACCTGGCTCGACCCTGACCCCAGCGATGTCCTCTTCGACATCGACACGCCCGAAGACCTCGGCCCCATCGACCGGGCGAAGCTTCGGTGACCGAGGCGCTCGAGTTGCGCCACCCGGTCACCGCGGTCCGGGTGGTCGCGGTCCGCCCGGGCCGCCACCTTGAGATCCCCGACCAGGTGGCCACCGAGGAGCCCATGGAGATCCGGGCCGCGGGCCCAGGCCAGCGGCCCGCACCGGTCGCCGTCACCATGCGCACGCCCGGTCACGATTTCGACCTGGCCGTCGGCTTTCTCTTCACCGAAGGGGTGATCAACGGGCCGGGCGACGTGGCTGCGGTCAAGTACTGCGATCTACCCGAGGCCATGGAGCAGCGGTTCAACACCGTGACCGTGGAGCTCACCTGGCCCCTCCCGCCCGACCGGGCCGCTCGGTCGTTTGCGGTCAACGCCAGCTGCGGGGTGTGCGGCAAGACCAGCATCGACGAGGTGACCGTCGCCTGCCCGGCGCTGCCCCGGTCCCACGACGTACCCCCGGTGCCCTGGTCGCTCATCGCCGGCCTGCCTGACCGACTCCGGGCGCAACAGAAACTGTTCGACCGCACCGGCGGCCTCCATGCCGCCGCCGTCTTCGACCCAAGCGATCCGAGCGGCGACCTGGCCGCCGTTCGGGAGGACGTGGGCCGGCACAACGCGGTCGACAAACTGGCGGGACACTCCCTGCTGACCGGCCACCTCCCGCTCACCGGGCGGGTACTCATCGTCTCGGGCCGGGTCAGCTTCGAGATCGTGCAGAAGGCGGCCATGGCGGGCTTGGCCGTGATCGTCGCCGTCTCGGCCCCCTCGAGCCTGGCGGTGGAGGCGGCCGACCGGCTCGGTGTGACCATCGCCGGCTTCGTACGGGGCGACCGCTTCAACATTTACAGCCATCCCGAACGGATCGAATTCGGGGCGGGGAAAACGGCTCCGGGGTCAGCTGGGCCGGGGTTCTCGCGGTAGGCCCAGGATGCGTTCGCCCACGATGTTTCGCTGGATCTGGGCAGTGCCACCCCAGATGGTCTCCGACCGGGAGAAGAAGAACGACGACTGCAGCACGCTGACCGGATACCCGGGCAGCGTCCGCCGCAGCCCATAGCCGGGCACGAACTCCGGGTCACCCGAGCCGGTCAGCACCTGTCCGCTCATCCCGAGGATGTCGAGGGCCAGGTTCATCACCTCTTGGTGATACTCGGACCAGAACATCTTGTTGGTGGCCGCCAACGCGGCCACGCCGATGTCGTTGGCGCCGCCCAACGCCGCGGTCAGCGACCGGTAGCCGTTGATCTGCATGATCTTGACCTTGGACCAGGCGTCCGCCAGCCGCTCGCGGACGAGCGGGTCGGCGGCCTGGCCATTGCCCTGGGCGACCACGATCAGGTCGTCCAGCTCGTTCTTGAACCGCCGGTACCCGGTCGTGGCCGACGTGCCCCGCTCAAAGCCCAGGGTGGTCATGGCGACCGTCCAGCCATTGTTGACCCCCCCGACCACGCTGTCCTTGGGGCAGCGGGCGCCGTCGAAAAACACTTCGTTGAATTCCGCCGACCCATCGGGCTGGCGGATGGGCCGGACCTCGATCCCGGGCTGCTTCATAGGCACGAGCAGGTAGGAGATACCCGCGTGCTTGGGGGCGTCGGGGTCGGTGCGGGCCAGAAGGAAGATGTAGTCGGCCTCATGGGCCTGAGTCGTCCACACCTTCTGCCCGTGGATCACCCACTCGTCCCCGTCGAGTTCCGCTCGGGTCTTGACAGATGCCAGGTCGCTACCCGCGTCGGGCTCGGAGAAGCCCTGGCACCACGAGATCTGTCCCGACCGGATCTGGGGCAGGAACTCCTGCTTCTGCTCCTCGGTCCCCCACCGCAGGATGGTTGGCCCGACCAACGTGTCGCCGAAGAAGTCGGCCCGAAGTGGGACCCCGGCCCGCTCGAACTCCTCGGCCAGAACCACCGCCTCCATGGTGGTGAGGCCCTTGCCGCCGTATTCGGCGGGCCAAGTGGCGCAGATCCAGCCGCCCGCGAACAGCTTGCCGTTCCAATCGTCGTTGAGCTGGCGCCGCTCCTCGGCGGTCAAGGCGGGACCCACCCGATCCCAGTCCGAAGGCAGGTTTGCCGCCAGCCATTGACGGATCTCACCGCGGAACGCCTCGGCCTCGGGCGGATAATCGAGGTCCATCTCGCTCAGAACCTATTCCGCGTCAATCCAGTGTTGCTCTGTCACGTGGGCCAGCCGTAGGCACCGAGCGCGCCCCACTCGGGCGCCGTCATGTACTGCCACACCCAGAACGAGGCGCCGGTCGCGCCGCCCCGCCGGGCCACATCGAGGAAACGGGAGATCTCGGCTGGGCCGGGCGAACCATCCCGGCCGCCGTAGGGGCCCATGTCGAAGGCCTGGCCGATCAGATGCACGGGGGCCAGTACCGCCAGCTTCTGCAACGCCATGGTTGCCTCGGCACCAGGCTCGACGCAGCTCCAGTACAACATCGGGGCGAAGGCGTCGATGTAGGGGACCATGGCCTGGTAGGGGTAGTTGGCCAACCAGTAGTTCGTGGGCGGGTACACCGTGGCCACCAGGGGCCGGCCACCCATGTGGGGCCGGAGCAGGCCCAGGTAGGTGGCCGCCCGCTTGCCCGACAACGCCGTCCCCTCGCTGGCGGTCTCGATGTCGGCGCTCCACCCGTCCAGTCGGTCGCCGCCGGGGGCCCGCCAGGTCAGGGCCTGATCGGTCCAGCCGACATCGGCGACGGGGTCGTAGAGATACGTGAACCCCCAGCCGATCACCGCGATCCCAACCCGGTGCAGGGCGGGCACCAAGGCATTGAGGAAGGCTTGGCCGTAGAAACCGTCCAGCGAGCTTCCGACCCGCACCCATACCTGGCGCAGCCCGACATTGACCGCCTGCTTGACGATTGCATCGACGTTGCCGCCGCTGGTCTTGTCGTGTTGCCAAATCCACATGCCCTTGCCGCTCAGCGCGGTCAGGTTCGTGACCCGGGGCGCGGGGGCGGGCGGGGGGGGCAGCGCTGATTCCGGCACCAGTACGGCCGGATGGCCGGGCGTACCCGCGGGCGGGGGCTTGCGCGAAGGGGGGCATCCCGTCAGGCTCACCGGCCCGATCGGCCCGCCCGCCGTAACGGTGGGCATCGTGGTCTTCGGGACGGTGGTAGCCGGGACAGTGGGAGTGGACCCTGCGGTCACCACTGGAACGGTGGCGGCGGTCCTGGGGGCGCGCCCGGTGGTCGGAACCGGGCCCACCGCCCGGACCGTCTGGTCGCTCTGCCGGGTGGCAGCCACGGTGATCGCGGCCCCGAGCAGGGCCAGCGCGGTCATGAGCAGGGCCACCCGAACACCCTTCGGCCATGGCGTCAACGTGTCCCCCCTCCAGCAGGGTGAGCACGACCGAGCACACTCCCTACCGTAGCGATTGACTATGGGTGACGCAGGGCAGCAGCCGCGCCGACGCTCGGCCCGCGCCAAAGCAGCCCGGTCGTGGCCATCGGCCGCCCCGCGTCACCCGGTGATCGTCCTTCGCCCGCCTGTCGGCGGGAACGTCCCAGCCTGCTGTTGCCGCGCTGCTTAGTGCATGAGCCGACGGACGTTGGCCGCCTGGAGCCCCTTGGGGCCCTGGCTCACCTCAAACTCGACCTCTTCATTCTCCTCAAGGTTCCTATACCCAGAGCCTTCGATGGCGCTGAAGTGCACGAACACATCCGGGCCGCCCTGCTGGGCGATGAAGCCGTAACCCTTCTCAGAGTTGAACCACTTCACGTGTCCCGTTGCCACAAGCAATCCCCTCCTTTCTCGACCGCCGGGGCTCCTGTACGCCTTGGCCCGGACCGGCCTCCGGCTTTCGCCGGGAGGGAACTGCTCGACCTGCGATGCTGCACCCTCGGCGGGCACGGTAGCACGGGAAAGGGGAGGGGATTGACTCCCGTTACTACGGGCGCCGAGGGATCGCTAGGCGGCTTCTCGGGCCGACGGGAGGGAAGCGGTGGGCGGCGACGGCAGGGCCTTGGCCGCGACCCGGCGCGTGACCAAGTTGGACAAGCCGGTCACCAGCACGAGTGGTAGTGGTCGGTGAACCGGGGTGCCAAGAAGGGTCGTGAGGGACATGAGACCAGTCGAACAGCGCGACCTGAAATACTCCACTACCCCGGCTGAGAGTTCGGTGTGGATTTATCCTGTCACCAGGGCGTTCAGCTCGGCCACCAGGATCTCGATCACGGTCGCCGGCTCGGGGGCATCGAGCGCCTCGCCCCCCGGGCTGACTTCGACCGTGACCAGGCTGCCGCCGGCCTCAGGCACCAGTGTCAGCCGGCAGAAGTAGGGCGACGGCTCGGGCAGGTACACCTCGAGCAGGTACGGCTCGTCGCCGACCAGGATGTCACCGAGGCCATAGGCCGCCAGGAACAGCATCTCGAACGCCTCGACCGGGAGGAACTCGACCGAAAACGTGTCCGGGTCGGCCGGGCCGGTCGCATGGGCCCGTTGCGTGGCGGGAGGGCCGGGCGGGGCCTCGGCGCTCTCCCCTGCCGGTACCGCCGACCCCGTCCACCCCATGGTTTCGATCTCGGCCAGGGCCCGGTTGACCAGGGTCATGCGAGCCGAGAGTTCGGCCCGCTCGGCCTGCGAACGCCCGGCGTGGAGGTCGGGATGGAGCCGCTTGGCGAGGCGGCGACGGGCGGCTCGGGCCTGGGCGAGCGACGACTGGGGTGGCAGGCCGAGGACAACCCACGGGTCATGACGCAACACGCACCAACGGTAGCGTTGGCGGCCCTCCTCTATGCCCACGGGATCCGTAAGGATGAGGACCGTGGCCGCAACATCGTCGATAGCGCCCCCGAAAAGGCACGTGGCCGTTGTTCCTCACACCCATTGGGATCGAGAGTGGTATCTGCCCTTCCCGGCATTCCAGATGAGGCTGGTCGAAATGCTGGATGAGTTCCTCCCCCAACTTGAGTCGGACACGGGCTACGACCGGTTCCTCCTGGACGGGCAGATGGCGGTGGTCGACGACTACCTGGAGCTGCGGCCCGGCGCCATCGACCAGCTGCGGCGCCTGGCCGAAGCGGGCCGCTTGACAGTGGGGCCCTGGTACATCCTCATGGACGAGTTCCTCGTCTCGGGCGAGACCATGATCCGCAACCTTCAGCTCGGACTTCGTCGAGCCCAGACGCTCGGCGGCGCCATGGCGATCGGTTACCTGCCTGACATGTTCGGCCATGTGGCCCAGATGCCTCAGCTGCTGCGGCTGGCCGGTTTCGAACACGCGGTCGTGTGGCGGGGCGTCCCGGCCGCGGTCTGCCGGAGCGCCTTTTGGTGGCAAGCCCCGGACGGCTCGGTGGTGCGGGCCGAGTATCTGCTCGGGGGCTACGGCAGCGGGGCGGCCATCCCGGACAACGTCACCGCCCTGGTCCGGCGGACCGCGGCCCGGGAGGCGGCGACCGCGGGCTTCGCCCTGGGCCCCGACGCGCCCCTGCTGTGGATGAACGGCACGGATCACCAGCCGCCCCAGCCGTGGCTGGGCCGGGTACTGGTGGAGGCCAATGCCCGCCAGGACCGGTTCCACTTCGCCGTCACCTCGCTACCCGAGTACCTGGCCAAGGCGCCGACCGAGGGCCTGCCGTGGTGGCAAGGCGAACTGCGCAGCGGCGCCCGGGCCAACCTGCTCATGGGCGTGAGCTCCAACCGGGTGGATGTCAAGATCGCCGCGGCCCGGACCGAGCGAGCTCTCGAACGGGTGGCCGAGCCTCTTTGCGCCCTCTGGCTGCGGGCGGAGGAATGGCCCGCAGCCGAGCTCCAGGTGGCCTGGAAAAGCGTGATCCGCAACTCCGCCCATGATTCCGTCTGCGCCTGCTCCCACGATCTGGTCGGAGCCGCCGTCCTGCACCGCTACGGCGAAGCCCTGACGATCGCCCAGGTCCTGCGGCGGCGGGCGCTCGACGCCGCCGCGGCCGTGATGCCCAGCGGCACGGTTGTGCTCAACCCCTCCGCCCGGACCCGAAGCGGCGTGGTCGAGGTGGTGGTGACCGGCGAGGCGCCGGTGGCCGGAGGTCAGGTGCTGGCGGAGGTTCCGGCCGGTGTCATGGAGGTCACCGGGACGGGCCTCGAGACCGAGCACCTCCTCTCGCAGCTAGAGGCCGCGGGGTACCAGCCCAATGGGGCCGTCCGGCTGTCGTCGGCCCCGGACGGCAACGAGGATGTGTTGCTCACCGTTGTCGTCGAACCTTCGGACCCCCTGTCCCTACGCCCGACCGAGCGAGCGGCCGCCCTGGCTCGGTCCTCGGTGCTGGCCGAAGCGGCGGCCCTCGCCGGGGCCCGCCCGGCCCGGCCCGTGCGGGTCCGGGCCGAGCGGTCCGGCTGGCAGCGACTGGCCGTCCATGTACCCGATGTTCCTGGCTTCGGCTGGGCCACGTGGACGCCCGGGCCGCTCACGGTGGCGCCGGTGACGGTGTCCGGCCCCGGGGGTGCGGCGCTCGCCAACGGAATCATCGAGGCGGCGGTGGACGAGGCGGATGGGACGTGGTCGATCACGCCAGTGGGCGACCAGCCCGGGCGGCTGCCATTTCGTGGGCTGGGCCGGCTGGTCGATGACGGCGATGCGGGCGACACCTACAACTACTCTCCGCCGCCGGTCGATTCGGTGGTCGACCGCCCGGACTCCGTTTCGGTCCGCGCGATCGAGTCGGGCCCGGTGCGGGGGCTGCTCCGCGTCACTGCCGGTTACCGGTGGCCCGAGCGCCTGGCGGGCGAGGCCCGGGTGGGCGAGCGGTCGGTCGAGGTGGTCACCGATCTCGAACTGCGGGCCGGAGAGGACCTGGTCCGGGTCACGACCTCCTTCGACAACCAGAGCCGGGACCATCGGGTGCGGGCTTGGTTCCCACTGCCCGAGGTCGCCGAGCGCTCCCGCGCCGAGTGCGCCTTCGCCGTCGTGGAACGGGGCCTCGACGCCGAGGGAGGACCCCACGAACGGGCGCTGGCGACCTTTCCCTCCCGCCGCTTCGTTTCCGCCGGTGGCCTGACCGTCCTGCACGAGGGCCTGCTGGAGTACCAACTGGTGCCCGGCGGGACGGCGCTGGCGCTCACCTTGCTCCGGGCTACCGGAATGCTGTCCCGCCCGGTCATGGGCTACCGGGACAACGCAGCGGGACCAGCGTTGCCCCTCGAGGGGCCGCAGATGCAAGGACCGTTGTCGGTCCGCTACGCGGTCCATTGCGGCCCTCGCGACCCCCACGAACTGGCCGACCAGGCCTGGGTGCCTCTTGAGGTCATTACCGGCGTGGGGCGGGTGGCCGGGCCGAATCGGGGCCGTGTGCTCGACGTGACGGGCGCCGAGGTGTCGGCCCTGCAGCGGGTGGACGGACAGTTGGAAGTCCGGGTGTTCAACCCCCGCGACGAGCAGACCACCGTTGCCGTCACGGGCCGCACCGGCTGGCTGGTCGACCTGCAGGGGGCCCAACTCGAACGGTTCGAGGGGTCGTTCGTCCTGCGGCCTTGGGGCATCGCCACCGCCCGCCTCGACGAGCCGTCGTCGTAGCCGGCCGGGCGGGAGGCCAGCGGTGACCGCGAGGGCGGGAGCGCCCGAGACCGATGGCGCCCATGTGGGCCAAGCCCTGAGCTTCCGCCAGGTCGACGTGATCCGAGGTGAGGCGGTCGTGCTGCGCGACGTCTGGTGGCAGGTCGAGGCGGGCGAGCGGTGGGCCGTCCTCGGACCCAACGGGTCGGGCAAGACCACCCTGCTGCAACTGGCATCGGGCTATCTCCATCCCACTCGGGGCACGGTGGCCGTGCTCGGCCAGCAGCTCGGGCACGTCGACGTACGGCAGTTGCGCCGGCGCATCGGCATCGTGAGCGCCGCCGTGGCCCGAATGCTGGTGCCGTCGCTGACCGGCCGCGACGTGGTGATGAGCGCCCGCCACGCTGCCCTCGAACCGTGGTGGCACGAGTACACCCCGGCCGACCGCCGCCGGGCCGAGCACCTGCTGGAGCGGGCCGGGTTCGCGACCGTGGCCGACCGGCCCTTTGGCGTCCTGTCCGAGGGCGAACGCCAGCAGGTACTGCTGGCCCGCACCCTGATGGCCGACCCGGCCTTGCTGCTGTTGGACGAGCCTGCGGCCGGTCTCGACATCGCGGGACGGGAGCGCCTCGTTTCCCGACTGGCCGAGGTGGCGGCCGATTCGGCATCGGCGCCGATGGTCCTGGTGACGCATCACGTGGAGGAGATCCCGCCCCATTTTTCCCACCTGCTGCTCTTGCGCCAGGGCTCGGTGGTGGCGAGCGGACCAATCGATTTGGTCCTCACCTCGGCCAACCTCTCGGCCTGTTTCGGGCTCGCCCTGCAGGTGGACGGCACGGGGGGTCGGTGGGTCTGCCACGCGGCATGATCCTCACTGGCACGGGTGGCATCGGGTAAGTAGCCTGTGATGCCAGAAACTTGGGGGCGGCAATGTCGCCGCACTCCGGAAGGCCGAGCCAGACCGACCGACCCGTCGACACCGCACAGACGAGGAATCCCCATTGCCGGAGCAGATGAATATCCACCGGGCCAGCCGAACCAACGGCAGCGTCGCCCGACCGATCATGTTGGCTATCGCGGGCGACAGTGCCGCGGGCAAGACGACCATCACCAAGGGTCTGGTGGCGGCCCTCGGGCCCGAGCGCATCACGTCGGTGTGCGTCGACGACTACCACCGCTATGACCGGGTCGAGCGCAAGTCGCTGCCGTTCACGCCGTTGCATCCCGACTGCAACTACATCGAGATCATGGAGCAGCACCTGCAGCTGCTCAGCATGGGCCAGCCCATCCTGAAGCCGGTGTACAACCACCACGACGGCTCGCTCGGACGGCCGGTGCTGGTCGAGCCCCGGGAGTTCGTGATCATCGAAGGTCTGTTCCCGCTCTATACAAAGTTGTCCCGGGCCTGCTTCGACATCACCGTGTACCTGGATCCGCCCGAGAATGTTCGGCGTTCGTGGAAGGTCAAACGGGACACCCAGAAGCGAGGCTACACCGAGGAGCAGGTCATCGCCGACCTAGCCAAGCGGGAGCCGGAGTCGGCGGCGTACATCCGACCGCAGCGGACGCAGGCCGACATCGTCGTGCGGTTCGCTCCCGTCGAGCTGCGGGGCGAGACCGAGCGTGACAAGCCCAGCGCCACCCTCATCCTCCGGCCGACCATCCCCCACCCCGACCTCTCCAAGATCATCGGCGAGAACACCCGGGAGGCCATGCACGTCAAGCTGCTCCGTGACGACGACGGCAAGCCGGTGGATGTGGTGCACGTGCACGCCTACGCCGAACGCAGCACCACCCGGGTGGTCGAGGAAGCCATTTGGGACGAGCTCGACACCCACGAGGCCCTTCCTCAGGCACTGGGCCTGATCGACTCCGACTCCCGCAATGAGGCCTTGGCGGTGACGCAGCTGCTGCTGCTGTTCCACCTCATCCAGGCCGCGGGCCAGATCAGCCTGACCGCCAACCTGTCGTAGCCGGCGGGCCGCCCGGCTCCGGCAGCCCGCCCGGCGCCGGCCCGATACCGGCGCGCAGGGTCAGGTCATGGGGGCGGCGGCGACCGGAGGGCGCCGGGATCGGCCCGTCGCCAGTATCGACCCGGCCAGGATCATGGGGAAGCCGACGGCGATTCCCAGCGACAGGGGCTCGCCCAGCAGGACCACACCGAGCGCGACGGCGACGGCGGGGTTCACGTACGTGATCACGGTGGCCCGTGCCGGCCCTACTTCCGTTATCAGGGCGAAGAAGAGGAGAAAGGCGACTGCGGTGCACACCAGCGCCAAGAGGCCCACCGACCCGACCACCTCTCCGGAAACGTGGTCGGGGAGGGTGGTCAGCGCGATCGGGGCGTAGAAGATCGCAGTCAGCGCCAGCGACGCGGAGACCAGGCCCAGGGCGGGCAGGTCGGAGAAACGCCGGCTGATGATCAGCGGTCCGGTGGCGTAGCCGACCGCAGTCAGGGTCGCCTCACCGACGGCCACCAGGTCGGTCCCGTGGAGGTCGATGCCAACCAGCAGCCCCACGCCGCCCAACCCGACCAACAGACCGAAGAGGCGGCGGCGGTCGAGCTTGTCCTCGTGCCCGACCACCAACGCCAGCCCGGCGCCGATCAATGGCACGGTGGCAATCAGCAGACCCGATACCGAGCTGGACAGCCGCTTCTCGGCGGTCGAAAGCAGGAACCACGGGCCCGCCACCTCGATCACGGTGTAGGCCAACACCACCCGCCAGCGGGCGACCAGCGGTCGGAGGTAGCCCCGGCGCCAGGCGATGGGGAGGAGCAGGAGGGCGGCGGGGGCGGTCCGGGCGAACACCAGGGTGGGCGCCGAAAGTTCCCGTACCGCCACCTTGATGAGGAGGTACGGGATCCCCCAGATGACGCTCATGGTCAGGAACAGGAGCCGCCCACGCCGGGACATAACCGTCAACGTCCTCCTGAACTTCGTCGGTCAAGGACCCTCCGGTTGGAAGGCGTCACGGCATCATGCAGGCGCAAGAACAGGTGGGCAAGCGGGATTCGGACATCGCAGCCGGCGGCCGGATCCTCACGGAGCAGGCGCAAAGCCATCACAGGTTTCTAACAAGTGTCTGGCTTACTGATCTCGTGGCGGGACGGACGGATCCAACGAGAAGCAATATCGCCCACCTGTTTCGCCGGGCCGGCTTCGGCGCCCGCCCCGACGAGGTCGACCGCGCCGCCCAGGCCGGCTACCGGGCGACGGTCGAGGCCCTCCTGGCCGGCCTCACCGGTCCCGACCCGACCGGCGACGCGGTGCCCCGGCCCGATCTGACCGCGCCCCGGACGGCCGGCGGGGCGCTCGCGACCGATCCGGTGGCCCGGATGGCGGCCCAGCGCCAGGTCCGGGCGGTCGAGAACCAGCAGTACCTGGGCCTGCAGCAGTGGTGGCTCGACCGCATGATCGTCACGTCGACACCGCTTCGCGAGAAACTCACCTTGATCTGGCACGGCCATTTCGCCACCGCCTTTCAGAAGGTGCGCTACGTCGACTTCCTTTACCGCCAGAACCAGCTGTTGCGGACCCTGGGGAGCGGCAACTTCGAAACGCTCACCCAGGCCCTGGCGAAGGATCCCGCCATGATGATCTGGCTGGACACCCAGACCAACGTGTCCGGCCACCCGAACGAGAACTTCGCCCGCGAGCTGATGGAGCTGTTTACCCTCGGGATCGGCAACTACTCCGAGACCGATGTCAAGGAGGCGGCGCGCGCCTTCACCGGCTGGAACGTGAAGCGCGACACGGGCCAGTTCGTGCTCAATGCCCGACGCCATGACAACGGCCTCAAGACCGTCCTCGGCGTCACGGGCAACCTCGACGGAGTCGACATCGTGCGTCTGGTCACCCACCAGCCCGCTTCGCCGCTGTTCATCGCGGCCAAGCTCTGGAGTCACCTGGCCTACCCGGTGACGACCACCGACCCCATCGTGGACGACCTGGCCGCGGGTTATGCCAAGGACCTCAACATCACCGCGCTCCTCCGGTCCATTTTCCTGCACACCGCCTTCACGAGCGACACCGCCAAGCAGGGCCTCATCAAGCAACCGATCGAATGGGTCGTCGGCCTGGCTCGGGCGTTCGGGGTCAACGCCGGCCTCACGGCGGGCACCGCGGCGCCGACCACCGCGGCGCCGACCACCACGGCGCCGACCACCGCCACGCCGGCCCGCCCAATGCCGGCCGGCGGCTCGGGCACCGGCACGGCCCGCTCGCCCCTGGGCAACATCCTCAACCTGCTGGCCCAGGAGCCATTCAACCCGCCCAATGTCGGGGGCTGGCCCCAGAACACCTACTGGCTCAATACCGCCACCTCTCTCGTCCGGCTGCAGTTCGGGCTCTCGGTCGGGCAGCACCTCGACCTCAAGTGGCTGACCGCGCTCCCCGTCAACCAGCGCGCTGACGCCCTGGCTACTCGCCTGTCGATCGACGGCTGGGGCCAGACCACCGCAGCCGCCCTCAACCATGTGGCGTCCTCCCCGCCCGCGCTGGTGGCGCTGGCCCTGTCCGCGCCCGAGTACGTCCTCAACTGATCGAGGAGCTACCCATGCCCGCCGACCGCACCCCCACCACCCCGACCAGGCCCTGGCCGATTCCCGGCAACGACGACATCACCGATCCCGGCGTGGGCCGATCGACGAGGCCGGGGGTCAGCCGCCGGCGGTTCATGGCCGGGGCCGCGGGCGCCGGGGCGGCGGGCATCGCCGCCGTCGCCCTTTCCCGCAACTCGTGGCGACGGCTGCTGTCGCCGCAACCGCCAACCCAAACGCTCACCACGGGCAAGGGCATCCTCGTAATGGTCACCCTCTACGGCGGAAACGACGGTCTCAACACCGTGATCCCGTACCAGGACAGCGCATATCTACAAGGGCGGCCGACGCTGGGGTACAAACCCGATCAGGTCCTCCCCCTGGCTGACGGCTTGGCCTTTCATCCCGACCTGAAGGGGATGAAGGCCCTGTGGGATTCGAAGCAGCTCGCGGTCGTGCGCGGGGTGGGATATCCGAATCCCGTCCTCAGCCACTTCCGGGGCATGGACATCTGGCAGACCGCCTCCCCCGACACCCCGGTTGCCACCGGCGTGCTGGGCCGGTGGCTCGACGCCACCGGCACCGACCCGATGCGGGCCATCAGCGTGGGCAATACCCTGCCCCGGCTCGTTACCGGCGAGCGCAGCTCGGGCACGGCCGTAACCGGCGGCTCGATCACGCTGCCTGGGGGCAGCACCCTGGCCCCGGTCCTGGCGTCGTTCGATGCCCCCGGTCCCGATCGATCAGGCTTGGCCGCGCTCGTGGCGCAGTCGGGGGCGGACCTGCTGCATGTGCAGCACACCTTGGCCGACCTGCTCCCCGGCTCGACCGTGGGCGCCAAACGGGGGGCGGCGCCGCGCGCCACCCCACCCGGCCCAACGGGCTCGGCCACCGGGGTGGCGGGCGGGGCCGGCGCTTCGAAGCGAGCCGGAAAGGGGGCCGCGGCTGCCGGGTTGGCGGGCGAGTTGGATGTCGTCGCCCAGCTCATCAAGGCGGGGAGCCCGACCCGGGTCTACCAGGTCAGCATGGGCGGCTTCGACAACCACGCCCAGGAGAAGGACATCCACGCCCGGTTGATGGCCGAGTTGGATGCCGGCGTCAGCGGCTTCACGGCCGCGCTCAAGGGCCATCCGGCCGGCTCCCAAGTAGTGCTCATGACCTACTCCGAGTTTGGCCGCCGAGTCGCCCAGAACCTGAGCGGGGGCACCGACCACGGCACGGCCGCGCCGTTGTTCGTCGTCGGCCAAGCGGTGAAGGGAGGCCAGTTCTACGGAGCGGAACCGTCGCTGGTCGACCTCGACAACGGCAACCTCAAGTTCACAACCGACTTCCGCCGCGTCTTTGCCACCATGCTGGCTGACGTGATCGGCGTCGACCCGAAAGTCGCGCTGGCCGGCTCGTACCCGACGCTCAAGCTGCTTTAGGGGAACTCCCCGAGCAGGGCCTCAGGAGTTCACGGACTCCAGCCCACCCAGGCCCCGAAGCCGTACCACGAGGTCATCGCTGGTGTACAGATTGCGGTCAAGGGTCTCAGTCAGCCAGCGCTCGATCTCTCGGCGGAACTCACCCTCATCGAGCATGCCCCAAATGTCGAGCAACCGGTCCTGCACCGCCGACGACGAAAGTGACAAACCGTCGCCCAACTCGGCGATCCAACCTTCGACCGCAGCTTCGACTGACGTTCCGACCACACTTACTCCTTTCGGCACAACCACTCACACGGTACAGCGTTTGAGTGGTCATTCTTGTTCCCCGCCTGGGGGGCGGCCAATCGCCGAGCCGGTTGCGGACCCCGGGTACTCCGGTCGTCGTCACGGTGGTCGGACTGGGAGGGCGAGAAGGGACGGTCGACTGTCCCGGGCGCCCCGGCATATGGGGGGTCAGACCAACCGGGACGAACCCACCCCCGCCGACAACCGGCCTCGGCTGCCGATGGTGGCGCGGGCAGGTACCGCTAGCTCGACCATCGGGGCGCTCGTCCTTCGATGAACGCCATCATCGCCTCCACCTGATCGGCCGAGCCGATCAGGTTCCGCTGGGCCCGCTGCTCGGCCAGTAGCCCTTCCCCGATGCTCATCTGGGCGGCCGAGTCGAGGAGCGACTTGGCCGCCCTCACCGCTGAAGGGCTCTTGGCCGCGATCTCCCGGGCCAGGGCCAGGGCGTCCTCCCGGGGCGTCTCGCTCAGCCGGGTGGCCAAACCCAGACGCACCGCTTCCTCTCCCGTCACCATCCGGCCGGTGAACGTCAGTTCCTTGGCCACGTCCAACCCGACCAGGCCGGGCAACACCTGCGTCCCGGTCATGTCCGGGATGAGCCCCCAGCGGACTTCCAGGACCGACAACCGGGCGTCAGGAGCCACGATGCGAATGTCAGCACCGAGCGCCAGCTGCAGGCCGCCGCCCAGGGCGTGGCCGTGCACGGCGGCTATGACCGGTGCCGCCACCGCGCTCCATACCGTTACCGCCCGCTGGGCCACCGAGGCGATCTGGCCGTCGCGACGGGCCAATGCGCCGTCCGCGAACGAGCCGCCCCCGGCCCCATTTTCCCCCCCTTGACCGCCGAACGCGGCCAGGTCGAGTCCGGCGCAGAAGGACCGGCCCGCGCCCGACAGCACCACCGCTCGGAGGGAGCGATCGTCCCGCAGCGCCTCGCCGGTGTCGATCAGGGCGTTGAACATGGCCAAATCGATGGCGTTGCGCTTCTCCGGGCGGTTGAGCCGGACATCGGCAACACCGTCTCCGATCGTGCAGCGGACGCGTTCGGACATCGAGAAGGGCCCTCCCGGGTGCTGGCCGGACCATGCTAGGACGAGGGTCCGCCCACGGCCCGCCCCGTACCGGAATACTGGGAGCCGTGGCACAGACCGACCTGGCGTTGCTGGCGCGGATCCTGGTCGGCTTCTCGCTGGCCTACCTGTTCGGCTTCGAACGCCAGCTGCGGGGATCGGTCGCGGGCGACCGGACCTTCTCCATGGTGGGGGCGGGGGCCGCCGCCATCACGGCGGTGGCGGCCCGGTCGTCGCCTCAGGCCATCGCCGGCGTGGTGACGGGAGTGGGCTTCATCGGTGCCGGCGTGGTGTTCCGAGGCCAGCTGGGAATGATCCGGGGGGTGACAACGGCCGCCACCATCTTCGCCGCGGCCGCCATCGGCATCGTGGCCGGGTTCGGCCACCTGTTGTTGGCGGTCATCACGACGAGTGTGTTGTTGCTGACCCTGGAGCTGCAGCACATCCCGTTCCTGCGCTGGCTCGACGCCACCAGCTACGCCGGGCGCTTCACCAGCGACCGGGTCGAAGTAGGCACGGATGAGCCGCCACCGCGGTAACGAATACCGCCCGCCGAGGGCCGGAGTGCTTACCCGACCCTCGGCGTAATCGGACTGGAAGAACCGGCCGGGCATCTCAGAATGCGGCTGCCGGACTTAGACGAAGTACCAGTATCCGCCCAGCTCGCCGCAGAAGTGGTCCGTGCCACCAGCAGCCCGGCAACGCTGGTAGGCAGGAGCGCCGGTCGAGTCGTCGGCACGAGTCGCAGCCGATTGGCTGGCGGCCATGGCGGTCGAAGCGCCGGTGACGGTGACAAATCCGGCCAGCATGACACTGGCAATAAACTTCTTCATGGTGACTCTCTCCTCGTCGTATTTGCTGTGATCGACGTGCTCGATCCACAGCGTTATTCGATCCGCAGTCGGGGGCGGATTCGTTCGACCTTCGATCGGAGAATTCTTCTGCGGAGAGTGATCCGCGCGACCACGGGCCGCAGTTGACCGGCGCTACCGGCGCTAACCGGCGGTGAACGCGATGAGATGGGCGGCCCGGGCGCCGTTGACCCTGGTGAACGGGCTGGCAAAAAGGAGCTTGCCGGCAGGGAGGGCCGCGCTCTCGGTCACGCCGGTGACCGTCAGCGAGTAGCTGCCTCCCGTCCCCGACCCGGCTTTTCCACCCAGGGTCGCCGATCCGTCGTGGTTGTCGCTCCAAGAGAGAGCGACCGATTAGAAATCGTCAGATCTGGCCGACAGGAGCAGGCGTGGTCGGGCTAACCGGTGTTGCGCAGACCCGACGCGACTCCGTTGACCGTGAGCAGCAGAGCCCGGCGCAGCGACGGTTCCGGTGCGCTCGATGCCCGCAGGCGGGCGAGAAGGGCGACTTGCAGGTAACAGATCGGGTCAAGGTGCGCCCGGCGCACCCGAAGGGCCTCCTGCAGGTCGGGCTGGTCCTTCACAAGGCATCAAGGCTGGCCAGAAGTTCCTTCGACGCGGGCGCCACCCGGGTGGAGGTGCTCAGCTGCCAGGACAGGTCCGCCGCTATGGGTACGAGCAGACCGACCGCCTGTTCCCGCTGCAGGGCCAGGACGCTCAGGGTGACCTCCGGGGAGACAAAGGGATTGCCGTCCCGATCGCCCCCTACCCAGGTACCGAATCGCAGTGGGCGGGCGGCGGCGGGCATCTCGAGACCCAGCCGGGCCAGCTCCCGGTCGAGATCCTCGGTCAGTTCCGGTACAACCTTGTGGAACAGCTCGTTCAGATAATAAATAACCGAGTCGGCCTCGTCCCTCGGTTCGGGCTTGTCCATCCGCAGCTCGTCGGTCTGCCACATGGCATCGATGACCTCGGACAGCCGGCGGTCGGCGCAGGCGATGTCCTCGGCCGTGGCCGGGTAGGACCGGTCGCCCAGCAGTTCGGCCACCCGCCGCAGCTTCATGAGAATTGACCGGCGGGCCGCTTCGGTGGGGTGGGCGGTGAAGACGGGCCGAAGCTCCAGGTCGTTGACGATCCGCTCCAACACCGGGCTGGGCACGCCGTCGGCCTTGACGCGGTCAATTGTCTGGCGCAGCCACCCGCCGGGACCGAAACCCCGGCGGTCGCTCAGATCCTCGACCTGGCTGACTTGCTCGGCCACGTTGGCCAGACGGGAAAAGGCGGAGAACGCCCGGACCAGGCGAATCGAGGTGTGCAGGTCCAGGTCGGAGAGAATGGTGAGCAGGTCCGACACGGCCGAGGTCGCCTCGGGCGAGTCAACCGTCCGCTCGGTGAGATCGCGGACGTGGCGTACCAAGGCGACCAGTTCCGGTCCTTCTTGGCCGAGCAGCGACTCGTCAAGCAGCCGGGCCAGCCGCCCGAGATCAGCCGCCGCGGCCGCTCCGGTCCCGTTCGGCCCGGGCGAAAGGGGGGGCGGAAACGGAGGCGACACCGACGGGCGCATTCACGTTTCCCATCGTCCCCGTCAAGCCGACCGCTTCATCACGGGCACGTCACGATTCGATGAACTATTCCTGAGTGGCGGAGGCAAATCAGAGCAGGGGTGTCAATGGGGCAGGACGATCCCACGGTTCCGCGTCAGTGGGCGAGGTCCCCACACCCAAAATCTGCCACGGTTTGCGGCCGTCTTGGCTGGCTCGGGCTTGGGGCGGCCCATCGCGGGAGAAGGGGCACGAGGGGAGGAACTGTGGCAGCTTCGGCGTTCCTTGGCGACTTATCGGCGCCATTTCGGATAACTCCCCAGAGAAGGAGCAACCTGCCACGGTTGGCCCAACCGCTACCGCTCCGGGTCCCCTCCCCAGTCCCCCGTCCCCCGTCCCCCCCACGAGCGATCCGGGAGCGGGTCGAGCCGCCAGCCATGCCGCAAGCTAGGCCGCGGTCACGATCTCCCCCGCAGCCGCCACTATCTGGGCCGCCGTCGGCACGCTCGGATCAATGCTCACCAGGTCCCCGGCGGGCAAAGAATCAATCCATCCGGTCGTGACCGGACTGGTGACCTCCCGGACTCGGAATCGCCGCATGCTAGAGAGAGCGATCAACGGCGCTGCTGATACACCATCACCAGGTTTTGCGACACACATGCCCGTTAGGTGACCGGGTTTACCATTCTTCGCCCTCCAGTAGAGCGTCGATGCGATTGAGAATGGCGACCCGATTGGCGCCCGCTTGCTCGTACAGGAGGACATCCACGATCTCCTGGTCGTCCAGCTCGGGCAGCAGGGGGAGGATTTCGGCCACGCCGAGAACGTCGTAGTCCCCCATGGGAACGGGATAGCTGCCGACCGCACGCACTGCGCCCCGTCGCGCCTGAGTGGCACGGGCCGCCGGGCCCGCAGCGACGGGC
>JALYXV010000100.1 GCA_030947025.1 Actinomycetota bacterium
CCGGTTCTCTGGGACCTTCCATGGCCTTCCCCGCCACACCAGCAGGTCGGCTCCCTCTTGGCCCGCCTCTCGGCGGGGAAAATATGACGACGCTTGTAAGGCCTCGCAACATCGCACACGCTACGGACCGATCAGTTGTTCCGCCCCGCTTCGCACCCGGCCTCTCGACCACGCACGGGGGCGTCCCTACCGGGGACCCGGACATCTCCCCGGGCCAGACCTACCCTGGCTGGCCGCCTGAGTTACGCTCGGACATCACGTCATGTCATCTGGATACACTCCTTCTGTCATGGCGCCCGAACTGATGGGCACACATTCGGACGTTCCACGAGTCGCTCTCGCCTCGCTATTTCCACACCTACCACACCCATTTCGCCACCATCACCGGCTTCGTAAGGGCCGAGAACAGTGACACCGCCCTCGTCGGCGGACTCGTCTGGCTGCCGCTCCTCGGGCTGATCTTCGGCAGTGCCGGCGGCGCGCTGGCTCGTTATGCGCCCCGCCAGTCACCAGACCCGGGATGAGCGATAAGCGCCCAGCCGAAGCCGAAGCCGAAGCCGAAGCCGAAGCCGAAGCCGCACTACCCGCCGTACCCGCCGTACCCGCCGTACGAGCGCCGCCCTGGACCCGATGGCCTTGGAACATCGCCGCGCCACTCGTGATTGTCGACATCGTGCTCGTGGGTGGGCTGGCCCCAGAAGGTTCGGTCCTAGCCCATCCGGGCGGCGCTCGCTACCTGCTGGCGCCACTGGTCCCGCTCATGACGTACGCCGCCGCGATCGCGTTCACCACCCGGGAAGGAGAGGCGCGGCCATGGCTTCCAATCGCGATCCGGGATGGCGCGATTGCTGGTGTCGTGACCGGCGCCATGTGGATCGGCAGCCTCACGATCGAGACCTTCGCCGGCCTCTCCGGCTGGGCCAGCATCGCGGCAACCGCGCCGCTGCTCCTGGGCGCGTTTGCCATATGGGCGGCCGCGGGCGCCGTCGCCGCCCAACGTCACGATTCGATCCCTTCAGACGTGGTCGGGGCGGTCACCGCGGCGACGATATGCGTGGCGGCCACCATCGCATTCGGGTTGGCGCTGGCCTATATCGCCCTCCCCACCCTCGAGCGCAACATCAACGGTTCCCCCGAGTACCTCGCCAGCCATTGGGGGGACTTGCACGCGTTCGCCATCGCCAACACGCTCGACGCCGCCTGCCAACACCTTGTCATCGCCCCGCTCATCGCCGCTTTCGTCGGCGCCCTCGGCGCACTCTTCGTCCGGCGACTTCCCCCCACGCTGACATCGAAACTGGCGAGATAAGCCGCTGGCCGTATCACGAGCAAGAAGCGCGAGCGCGAGATGTGGGCTCGCGCTCCGGCCTCTCCTTTTGAGCCTCAGCCCAGGCTGGATGGCGACGGCCACGCCCAGGCCGATCATCTTGATGTTTCGGTCGGTGGTGATATGAAGGCTGAAGACACCAGTCATGATGGCGGCGGCCGCGGTGATGGGTCCGGCCCGTGATCGCTGGCCATGATCGACCGTCGCCGAATTGTCGTTTCCGCTGAGCCTTTTCTCATGAATCCGGCTGACCACGGGGGATTTGCAGGTCGGCAGCTGATGACGAGCCGCGGGTGGTACCGTGAGATCAGACGCGGCGAAGACCCCCAACCGTGTCGGACCCTGCTTTGAAATCTTCGGCAGCTTCCGGGAGTGTTGCGCCGGACCATTGGTAGCGCACTCGTCGTCAGGTTTTGAACGGCCGGATGGCTTCGGCAAGACAACCGCTGGTTGTCCCCCTCGGCTACACGACTCTTCTCGATCAGGCGGGACGTCAATGTCCACCACCATGGCCCGCATTTCGGCTGCGACCTCGTTGCCGTCGGCTCGCCACGTCTAGAGGAGCCGTCTCCATGGTCACAACCACTTTCCCGGCTCGGGGTAGGGCGATGGCCGTCCTCGCGCTTGCGGCAGCATTGGTCGGCCTGGCCGCCGCCCCCGTTTCGGCGAGAGCGGCAACGGTCAGCACCACACTTGCCGCCAAACCCTCCCCCAGCGCCCCTGGCGCAAAGTTGACCTACCCCGCCGACGGGCAGACCAACGTCGATACGACGAGGCCATTCACCTGGTCGACCATCCCCGCCAGCCAGGGCACAATCCTCGTGATCGGGATCGCCAAGTTCGGGTCCCATGTGGCCAACTCCGGTGTGTTGCCAGCCGCCCAGACCTCATACGCCGTCCCCGCGCTGCCGACCGGGAAAACCCTGTACGCGACGCTGTTTACCGAAGTGGGCGGAGGGTGGACTCGCTACGACGCCATCAGCTTCACCGTCGGGCTGCCCTCGGACCGATTCCGGTACCCCGTGGACGGCCAAACCAACGTCGACGCGACCAGGGCGTTCACCTGGTCGACCGTCGCGGGCAGCCAAGGCGAGATCCTCGTAATCGGCACCGCCAAGTTCGGCACCGACCTGGTCTTCTCGGGAGTCCTGCCGGCCGGCCAGAGCTCCTACCTACCCCGAGCGCTGCCGACCGGGAAGACTCTGTACGCCACCCTGTTCACCGAGGTGGGCGGGGCGTGGACCCGATACGACGCCATCAGCTTCACCGTCGGGCTGCCCGCCGACCGCTTCCGCTACCCCATGGGCGGGCAAACCAACGTCGACTCGGCCAGGGCGTTCACCTGGTCGACCGTCGCGGGCAGCCAAAGCGAGATCCTCGTGGTCGGCACCGCCAAGTTCGGCACCGACCTGGTCTTCTCGGGCATCCTGGCGCCCAGCCGCACCTCCTTCACCACGACCGCCCTCCCCGCCGGCAAGACGCTATACGCCACGCTGTTCACTGAGGTGGGCGGGGCGTGGACCCGATACGACGCCATCAGCTTCACGACGGCCGCGGCCCTCGCCCACGGATCGTTGGATCGCTCATTCGGGACCGACGGGCAGGTGGTCGTGGACGCCGCCAACAGCACGCCGATATCGCTCGGCTATGTGGCGAGCACCGGACAGTCCCTGGTGGGGGTGTTGGCCTCCGACGGCGCCAACGGGGTGATCTCGTTCATCGAGCGCCTCACCTCGAGCGGAGCGATCGACTCGACGTTCGGAAACGGAGGCATCGTCAATCTGCCGACCAAGATGCAGGTGCGCCAGGTACTCGGCGATGGTGCCGGCGACATCGTGGCGGCCGGCATACCGCCATCTGGGGCACAATCGGGGGTGGGAACCGAACTGGTGCGGCTGACCGCGACGGGCTCGCTCGACGCCGGTTTTGGCACGGGCGGAATAGTCACCATCGCCGCTGGGACGTTCAGCTCACTGGTGTTGGGACCCGATGGTCGGATCTTTGTCAGCCTTGTCACCGCCACCGGGCCCTCGACCAGCGAACTGGCTATCGCCGCCTTCACCTCCTCCGGCGCGATCGACCCCACCTTCGGTAACGCAGGGCGGGCCATGACCACCCTGGCAGGGCAGGCGGGCGGCGGCGGCATCGCGATCCAGCCCGACGGAAACCTGGTGATCGACGGCAGCGTCTCGACCGCGGGGAATCCCACCAACGCTGTCGTGGCCCGCTTTCTCGCGACGGGCCAACCCGACACCCACTTCGCCGACAATGGCGTCTTCGTGCACCTCTTTGGCGCCAACGCCAACGGCGACGCCCTGCGGACGATCATCGTGACACCGAGCGGTGATCTCGTGGTCGCGGGGATCCAGTTCTCACCCCACGACGGCACCGGGCTGATGGCCGAGATCACACCGTCGGGGGTCCTCAACCCGTCGTTTGGCACGGGAGGCGTCATCCTCGAGAACCCGACCCTCAACGACTGGGACATCTTCCAGGCGCTGGCGGTCAACGCCAACAACGAGATCTATGGGCTCCTCATGCAGGGAACAGGCCCGTTCAACGGCTCATTGCGCCGCTATACGGCCAATGGACGGCCAGATCCTGTTTTCGGCACAGCCGGCGTGGTCGACCTTCCCAATGTCATCCCCATCGACATGACCCTCGCCCACCAGGGGCGCCCGGAAGTCGCCCTCGAGATACCTCCGACATCGGCGTCAGTGGTCGCCGAACGCTTCGTCCCCTGATCGCCGACAATCCTAACCGCGATTGCCATCTCGACGGTTTTCAGCTCCGAACCCGAAGCCGTGCACCAGGACCGATGAGTTGGGCGCCGCGCGGGCGTCGTAGATGGTGAGATCATTTGCCGGGGGTTCGCTGAATAGCGGGCGTATACACACCCATTATTCCAGCGAACCCCCGGACCCCTGCCAAAGGAGCCATCATGCCTACACGAGACACCGCCCCCATCGGCGCCCCCTGCTGGGTCGACCTGATGACATCGGACACCGAGCGCAGCCGGGCGTTCTACTGCGAGCTGTTCGGCTGGACCGCGGAGGA
>JALYXV010000105.1 GCA_030947025.1 Actinomycetota bacterium
CCGCCCCGCCGCCTCGCGACCCCGGTGGCCTGCCACACCGGCCGCCCCCGGCCTCGCGCTCAGCGGGCGGTGACCACCACCTGGACCGAATACGAACCGGCTTTACCCTGGCACAGCATGGCCTCGCCGCAAGTAGTCCGCGACGCGCTGATCTGGGCCTGACCCGTCCCGACCGCCTTATAGGTCACCGATGCGGTGCCGCACCCTGCTCCGGGGATGCAAGTTCCGATCCGGGCCGGCGCGATCGTCACATCACCCACCTGCTGGAGGACCGGACCAAACGGGGCGGTCGGAAGAAATCTCCAATACGTGCTGCTCAGCGAGACCACGATGGTCGTGCTCTTCACGACCCGGACGGTCGTCCCGTCCGCCGCGTTGCTCAACCCGAGAGTGCCCCCGGCCACCACCCGGGTGGTGGACGTGCCACCACTCCCGGCCGACCCGCTCGTATAGGTCCTCCCAGTCACCGCCGTCGTCCCCGAGCTGCTCGTAATGTCCGTACTACTCGTCGCTGCATCGCCCGAAGAAGTGGTCGCGGCGGCGGTCGCCGTCGTGGCCTTGCTGGCCGCCACCTTGGCCGACGAGCCCGATCCGCACCCAGCCAGCATCGTGACGGGCAACGCCAGCGCCAGCGCCACGATCAAAAATCGCTTGATCACACTGTGATGGAGGGTACCAGCGCGCCGCACGGCACACCCTCCGAGGCCAACAACGGGGCCGAACTGAACGGTCTCCCCCGATGACGACGGGGTAGCCTGCGGGCGGCGGATTCGGTCGATGTGATTCGGTCCGGCCAGCTGGAGTATTGCAACCGTTCGCTCAGTTTCTTTCAGGAACCGCAACCCTCCGCCCCGCCCGGAGGTCTGAACATTCGGTCGATGACGGCGCGGGCCCGCCCCCTCGCCCGACCGCCGCCGGTGTCGTGCCCGCCGGGAACTCCTCAACCTGATGCTCTTCCCCACCCTCTCCTTCGCCGCTTTCTTCGCTCTGGTGTTGCCGGTCAGCTGGCTGCTGATGCCGAACCGCGTCCGTTGGCGACTGTTCATGGTCGCGGCCAGCTGGCTGTTCTACGGGGCCGCGGATTGGCGTTTCGTGCCGCTGCTGGCCGGGTCGACCGTCGCCAACCACTACTTCGCCCGGCGGATCCACCGGGCGACCGGGCCCGCCCGCCGGGCCTGGACCGCCGTCGCCGTCGCCATCAACCTGTTGGTACTGGCCTGGTTCAAATACATCGGCTTCCTCTCATTGACCCTCCAGAGCTCGCTGCGCTTTGTCGGGCTCCACGCCCACGCTCCCTTGCCCGAGGTGCTCCTGCCGATCGGCATCTCCTTTTTCACCTTCCAGGCACTCAGCTACGTGATCGACACGTCGCGGGGCAAGATCCACCCGGTCTCGCTGCTCGAGTTCGCCGTCTACCTTTCCTTCTTTCCTCACCTGGTGGCCGGCCCCATCGTGCGGGCGACCGAGTTCCTGCCCCAGATCAGGGAACGCATTAGCCCTCGCCACGTCGACGTCGGCAAGGCGTTCTGGCTCGTCTCCCTGGGCCTGTTCAAGAAGGTCGTCATCGCCAGCTATCTGGCCACCTACGCCGCCGACCCGCTGTTCGGCTTCCCCCACCAGCACGCGGGCGTCGAGGCGCTGTTCGGCGTCTACGCCTACGCCATCCAGATCTATGCCGACTTCAGCGGCTACACCGACATCGCCATTGGCCTGGCCCTGCTGCTCGGGATCCAGTTCCCCCAGAACTTCAACGCCCCGTACTCGGCCGCCACGCTCCAGGATTTTTGGCGCCGCTGGCACATGACCCTGTCGCGCTGGTTGCGCGACTACCTCTACATCCCGCTGGGCGGCAGCCGCCGGGGCCGGTTGCGGACCTACCTCAACATCATGATCACCATGCTGCTGGGCGGCTTGTGGCACGGGGCCGCCTGGACCTTCGTGGCCTGGGGGGCCCTCCACGGCCTGGGGCTGGTGGTGGAACGTTGGCGGGGTGAAGCGCCGGCCCGGATGGTCGCCGACCCGCCCGATGTGGGGAAAGGGGCGGCCGCCGCGCCTGCCAGCCCCCCGCCCCCTCCCGTCCCGGTTGCGGTGAGGTCGACCGCGCGCCGCCCCAAGGTCGTAACCGTCGCCCGAGGTGAGGTGACGGCCACGGGCACGATGGCCACCGCCGCCGCCCCGGCCGATGTCGCCCGGCCCAACGGATCGACGACTGGAGCCGCCATCTGGGCTGAGGGCGCCGACAAGGCGGGACTGATAACAGAAGCCCGAGCCGGCCGTGCGGGCGCCGGCCAGGTCGGACCGGTCTCAGAAGGCGGTGCCCTTCCCGTCGGCACTGCGACTGCGCCTGGTCCCGGCCCGTCAGGACCGGCCGCCGGCCCTGCTGTCCGGGCGGGGCTCTCGCCTCGCACCCGGCTGTGGATGGGCCGGCTCGTCACCTTCCACGTGGTCTGCCTGGCCTGGGTCTTCTTCCGAGCCACGTCCTTCCACAACGCTCTGGAGGTGCTGGGCCGTATTGCCACCTTCGGGGGCCGTCACCATCCCTTCAACTGGAAGGTGGCGGCCGTAATTGTCGCGTCGCTGGCGGTCCAGGTCGGCCCCCGCGGCTTGGGCGGGCGACTGCAGGCCCTCTTCTCCCGGTGCTCCTTCTTGTTGCAGGCGTTCATCCTGGCCGGGGCGCTCACCGCCATCGACCTGCTCGGCCCGGCCGGCGTGGCCCCGTTCATCTACTTCCGGTTCTGATGAGTCAGCGACGGCCACCCCTGGAAGTGGAAGGCCGACGGACCGTGCCCGCGGGGCAGGCGATCATCGTCGCTCTTATCGCCATGCTCGTGGCTTCGTTCCTGAACGCCGACTCGCTGGTGGCGTCCATCGAAGGCCAATCGTTCGGCACCTCACGGTCGGTCGGATTGGCCCTCGCCCGCCCGGTCAGGACGGTCAGCCACTGGACCGGACTCAACCTCCCCCGGAAGTTGATCGACGACATCACGAGCCCGCCCCCGCGGGCGCCGGTCGCCGCTGTCCTGCCCCGGCATCCGCCCGCCACGACCTCGACCGGGACGCCTGCCCCGACGACCACGACAACAACCCCGACGACCCGGCGGGTGCCGACTGCCCAACAGCCGCTCAAGGTCTGGCTGGCCGGGGATTCGCTCATGGGGACCATCGCCGAGTCGTTCGCCGACAAGACCGCGGGCAACTCGCTGTTCACTTCCAGCCAGGATTTCCGCATCGGCACCGGCCTCACCCGGCCCGATGTCTACAACTGGCCGGGCGCGGTGAGCCGGGAGATCGCCACCAACAACCCCGACGTGGTGATCTTGGTCTTCGGGACCAATGACGACCAGGATATGGAAACCGGCGGTCATCGGGTGTCGCTGCAGAGTGACGCCTGGAAGGAGGAGTACGTCCTACGGGTCAACCAGATACTCGACGCCACCGCCAACGGCGTGCGCCAGGTCATCTGGTTGGGACTGCCTGCGGTCCGCCGGCCCCGCCTCAACGTGACCAAGGACTACATAAACATCATTCTCAAGGCGGCGGTGGCCAAGCACCCGAACTCCACCTTTGTAGACACGGGCCCGCTGCTGGACGGGGCGGGCAACAGCTTCACGACCTACCTGACCAACTCCGGTGGGAAGGCAATCACGGTCCGTGAGTCAGACGGGATTCACATCACCCTGGCCGGAGCCGACCTGGTCACGCCGGTCCTGCTGGCCGACATCAACCAACTCTGGCACCTGCCGCACTGAGGCTTGACTCCGGTCACGGCCGCAGCCCCCCGGCGGCCTCAAACTCCGTGAACCGTGGCAGGTTGGCCATTCTCTGGCGAGTTATCCGAAATGTCGCCCAAAAGTACCCACGGAACGTTGAACCTGCCACGGAACGAGCCGCCGGGCCCTCACCCTCCGGGTCCGAGAGCGCCGCAGGGGCGAATCGGGGAACAATTGGGCCTGCGTTACGCCTCGGGCGTGACGATCACCGTCGCCGGGAGGCCCACGGAGGCGGCTCCCAGCGGATTGATCTCCTCCAGCTCCCGTCCCTTGGTCTCGGGGAACCAGCGGGCCACGATCACGATCAACGCCACCGGGCCGAGAATCAGGACCGCCACGACGTCGGGAAGGTTGCCGAACACCCGCAAGAGCCAGCCGCCCAACTCCAAGCTGACGAACTCGCCCACCACGATGGCCACCGACACCGCGGCGGCGCCGAAGGCCCGCTGCGGGGTGGTGAACAACTCCGACGTGAACGCCCCCAATGCAGGCCGGGCTCCCAGGGTCCCGCTCAGGGTGATGGCGATGGTGGCCGCGAAGGCGAGCGGGCTGCGGGCTACATAGAAGAACAGCAGCGCCCCGAGCACCGCCAGGGCGGCGAACGAGCACCCCACCACCTTGCGACCGAAGTGGTCCGACAGGGGGCCCGACGCCAGTTGGACCAGGATGGCCGGGACCCCGCCGATCGTGACCAGCCACCCGACGGTGGCCGGGGTCAGGTGGCGCTGGGTTTGGAGGAAATCGGGCGCGAGTGCCACCGCGTGGGTCGTGAGCGCGCCCAGCACCGCGGTCAGGCACAACAGCAGGAGCCAGCGGCGGTTGGGGGGGTGCAGGATCTGGCGCCACCGCTCAGCCAGCACACCCTCGAGGCGGGCCTGGACGAAACGACGGCTCTCGGGCAGCCGCCGGCGCAGGACCGCCAGGCCCAGGAGCGGGGGCGTGGCCAGGGCATACAGCCAGCGCCAGGACAACCCGACCGGTCCGTACAGGATGGAGCTGGTCCCGACTCCGAGGGCGGCCAGCATGGCCAGCCAGCCAAACCCGAGGCCCCGCGACGAAGCGGGCAACTCCTCGGCCACCATGGTCCAAGCCACCGCCTGTTCGGTGCCGAGGAACCCCCGGGCGAAGAACTGGCACCCCGCGAACACCAGGATGCTGGGCGCCAGAGACGTCAGCCCGGTGGCGACGGTATAGCCCAGGACGGAGACCAGGAGGATGGCCCGCCGCCCCCGGCGGTCGGCCTGCCGGGTCAGGAAGACGGCCGGGAGGGCGCCCAGGTACAACAGCCCCAGCCAGTTCGACGCGCCGGCCTGGCTCAGCCCGAAGTCATGGCGGATCTGCTTGAGCGCGACCGCCACCAGATTGAGGTCGTAGCCCTGGAAGAACGACGCCATCCCCAGCAGCGAGAGCAGGAACCAATGATGACGGTCGAGTCTGCCCGCCGTGGCCCGGATGGTGCGCACGAGACGAGCATGGTCGAATTCTTCGTGGTATACGAGACGACCACCGACGGGTACGGTCACTACAAATGGCGCTTGCGGGAAACCAACCACCGCCGGGCTGGTATCCCGATCCCGCCGGGCCACCCGGAGCCCGATGGTGGGACGGCCGGATCTGGACGCCGAGCGTGCGCTACGCCCCACCGGTGCCCTACGCGCCACCGGTGCCCTACGCGCCACCGGTGCCCTACGCGCGACCGGCGCCTGTGGGCCCGTCGGCCCCGGAGCCCCGGCCCCTCTCGGCCCGGGCGGCGTGGCTGGGTCTGCTCGGGGTGGTGGTGGGATTCATCCTCGGGGGCATCCTGCAGCTCGTGGGCGCGATGCTCTTTCCGGGTAGCACCGCGGCGGACATACTGCTCAGCGAGCTCGGCGTCTGGAGCGGCCTGGGCGGCACCTGCGTGGTGGTGAGCCGGCGCTACGGCACCGGCTCACTGGTCAAGGACTTCGGCTGGCGCGTGCGCCCGGTCGACCTGGGCTATGGCCCG
Organism: Actinomycetota bacterium; assembly: GCA_030947025.1. Taxonomy (GTDB): domain Bacteria; phylum Actinomycetota; class Acidimicrobiia; order Acidimicrobiales; family Palsa-688; genus JALYXV01. Next base: position 5,755 of record JALYXV010000105.1, read on the forward strand.
CTCGCCTTCTTGGCCTGCGTGTTCACGGCCGGATCCATCGGCGCGGCCTTCCACGGGACCCGCTTCGCGGGGAGCAACACCAACATCATCACCAGCCAGCGGGGGAACACCGTGGGGGTGGCGGTTGTTACCGTCATTGCCGCCGTCGGGGCCCCGGTGTTCGAGGAACTGTTCTTCCGGGGCTTCCTCCGGCTGTCCCTGGCCAGCCGGCTCGGCGTCGGCGCCGTCTGGACGCAGGCGGTGTTCTTCGGCTTCGCCCACTACCAGTTCGGTCTCGGCCTCGGCAACGTGTCGGTCGTCACCGCCACCGCCGGGATTGGAGTTGTCCTCGGATACACCGCCCGCCTGACCCACCGGCTGGGGGCAGGAACCATCGCCCATGGAATGTTCAACCTCTTCGTGACCCTTACCATCATCGGAGTCATCAGATGACCACAGCGAGCACCCCCAGCAGCCCCGGCCCCGGCCCCGGCGCCGCCGCCAATCCCGACCCCCCCGAGTCGCACCACCGCGACATCCAGGGCGGTGCCGCTCGGGCCGCGGTGCTGGGCGTCAGCGACGGCCTGGTGACCAACGTGTCGCTCATCCTGGGCGTGGCCGGGGCCAATACCACCCCGGGGACGGTCCGCCTGGCCGGTCTGGCCGGGTTGCTGGCGGGCGCCTTCTCCATGGCGGCGGGCGAGTACGTGTCGATGAAGGCCCAGACCGAGCTGCTCGAGCGGGAACTGGAGATGGAGCGGCTGGAGTTGCGCCGGGCCCCTGAGGCCGAGCGGGCCGAGCTGGCCCAGCTGTACGCCTCCCGCGGCGTCAACCCCGACGTGGCGGGCGAGCTGGCCGGGGAGATGATGCGGACGCCGGAGCTGGCGCTGGAAACCCACGCCCGGGAGGAACTGGGCGTCGACCCCGCCTCGCTGGGCAACCCCTACCAGGCGGCGGGCGCGTCGGCGGCCAGCTTCGCGGTGGGCGCCTTGGTGCCGCTGATGCCGTGGTTCTTCGCCACCGGGGCGGCGGCGGTCATGGTGTCGTTGGTGCTGGGCGCGATCGCGGCCGTCCTGATCGGTATCGCCCTGTCCCGCTACACCGGACGGCCGTGGGTGCACAGCGCCACCCGCCAGCTTTTCGTCACCGTGGCGGCGGCCTTTGTCACCTACGGCCTCGGTGCCCTGGTCGGGACCCGCCTCGGTTAGCGAGCTAGCAAGCCGGACTCCCCCAGGACAATGCCGCTAGCCGCGGCCGTCGTTGGAGGGGGCCACGGCCCCCTGGTCGGCGGGGGCGGCACCGTCCCAGGCCACCCCTTCCCGGCGCAGCCGCTCGATGACGCGGGCCCGCAGCTCGCGGGCGACAGGGGCGTTGTTGCCCACCGCGGTCTTGGCCACCACGCGAATGGTGATCCCGTCGGCTGCCACCCCCTGCACACCGAGCACGGCGGGTGCCTCGAGGAACTTGCCCTGCCACTCTTCCTCGGCCGCGAACTCGGCCGCCTCCTCCTTGGCCAGCTCCTCGACCCGGGAGACGTCGGTGCCCGGCGGGACCACGACGTCGACAATCGCTTGGCTGTACCCCTCCGAGCTGTTGCCCACCTTGCGGATCTCGCCGTTGGCGACGTACCACACCGTCCCCTCGACCGTGCGCACGCGGGTGGTCCGCAGGTTGACGCCCTCGACGATGCCGGTGATGTCGTTGGTCGTGATGGTGTCGCCGACGCCGTATTGGTCCTCGATCAGGATCAACAGCCCCGAGAGGAAGTCCTTCACCAGCGACTGGGCCCCGAAGCCGACGGCCGCCCCGATGACCGTGGCGGTGGCGACGAAGGGCCCGAGATTGATGCCGACGATACCGAGGATGGTGAGGAAGGCGATGATCCACACGATGGTGCGGAAGATGCTCTCCAGCACCGCTCCCACCGTGCCCGCCCGCTCACTGGCCCGGACGGAAGTGAGGCGGGCGGGCGCCCGCAGCTGCAGCGACCGCACCAGCCGCCGGGTGGCCCGAGGGACCATCCGGGTGACGAAGACGGCGGTGAGCAGCACGACCATGATGCGCAGCGGTCCGACCGAGAGCGACTGCACGGTGTGGGCCGTGCTGGTGCCCACGCCGTGGTCGACGAGGAACTGGTAGACCGTGCCGCCGGTGGGCGACGGGGTTGCCGCCGATAGCACGGCCAGGGCAGACAGCATCAGTCGATCCTATTCCCGAGTGAATCGGTCGCCTTTCCGCGGAGGCGGCGGTAGGGTGGTCGCAACAATACGGAAACAACGTCTACAGGAGGAATCACCGAATGGCACTCCAGCTCGGAGACATTGCTCCCGACTTCACCGCTGACACCACCGAAGGCACGATCGTCTTCCACGAGTGGCTGGGCGATGGGTGGGGCGTGCTCTTCTCACATCCCAAGGACTTCACCCCGGTATGCACGACCGAACTCGGCACCGTGGCCAAGTTGAAGGACGAGTTCGCTAAGCGCAACGCCAAGGTCATCGCCATCAGCGTGGACCCGCTCGAGTCCCATCAGCGCTGGATCCCCGACATCGAGCAGACCCAGGGCACCACGGTGAACTTCCCCATCATCGCCGACCCGGACCGCAAGATCGCCGACCTGTACGACATGATCCATCCCAACGCCGCCGACACCGTGACGGTGCGGTCGGTGTTCATCGTCGGTCCCGATAAGAAGATCAAGCTGACCCTTACCTACCCCCAGAGCACGGGGCGTAACTTCCAGGAGCTGCTGCGGGTCATCGACTCTCTGCAGTTGACCGCGGGCTATCAGGTGTCCACGCCGGCCGACTGGAAGAACGGCGACGACGTCATCATCGTCCCGGCGGTATCGGACGAAGCAGCCAAGGAGAAGTTCCCGAAGGGCTGGAAGGCCGAGCGGCCCTACCTCCGCCTCACCCCGCAGCCCAACCTGTAGCCCGCCGATAGCCCCCCCGGGGAGGCATGCTGTGGCAGTTGGTGGGGTTTGCCACCTCACCAGCTGCCACCGTTCCCAAGGAGGGCCACATGCCTGCTGCTGTGATCGTCGACGCCGTGCGCACCCCCGGCGGCAAGCGCAACGGCAAGCTGTCGGGCTGGCATCCGGCTGATCTGGCAGCCGAAACGCTGCGCGCCCTGGCGGCGCGCAACGACCTCGACCCCGCGCTGGTCGACGACGTGATCATGGGCTGCGTCATGCAGATCGGCGCCCAAGGGATCAACGTGGCCCGCAACGCCGTGCTGGGCGCGGGCTTCCCGGAGTCGGTGCCGGCCACGACGATCGACCGGCAGTGCGGTTCGTCCCAGCAGAGCGTGCATTTCGCCGCCCAGGGGGTCATGGCGGGCGCCTACGAGGTGGTGATCGCGGCCGGGGTCGAGGTCATGAGCCTGGTCCCGATGGGGGCGACCCTGATGGCGCCCAGCACCGGCTTTCCCTTCGGGCCCAGGATGATGGCTCGCTACGAGGGGGCGGGAGGCCTGGTCCCGCAGGGCATCTCGGCGGAGATGATCGCCGACCGGTGGGGCCTGTCCCGGACCGACCTGGACAGCTACGGGGCCCGTAGCCAGCAGTTGGCCCAGGCCGCCACCGAGGAGGGGCGGTTCGAGCGCGAGATCATCCCGGTGGCGGTCAAGGCCCGGGACAAGGAGAGCGGCCAGGTCGTCGAACGCGACGAGGTGCTGGCTCGCGACGAGGGCATCCGGCCCGGCACGACGGTCGAGACGCTGGCCCAGCTGAAGCCCGCCTTCAGGCCCGACGGGGGCAGGGTCACGGCGGGCAACTCGTCGCAGATCACCGACGGCGCCTCGGCCGTCCTCATCATGAGCGAGGAACGCGCCACCGCCCTCGGCTATACCCCCCGCGCCCGCTTCCACAGCTTCGCCCTGGCCGGCGTCGACCCGGTCCTCATGCTGACCGGCCCCATCCCGGCCACCACCCGCGTGCTGGAGCGGGCCAAGCTGACCCTTGACGACATCGATCTGATCGAGATCAACGAGGCGTTCGCGTCGGTGGTTTTGGCCTGGGAAAAGGAGCATCACCCCGACATGTCCCGTGTCAACGTCAACGGGGGCGCCATTGCCCTGGGCCATCCCCTGGGTGCGTCGGGAACCAAGCTTCTGGCCACTCTGGTGAACGAGTTGGAGCGCACCGGCGGTCGCTACGGCCTGCAGACCATGTGCGAGGGCGGCGGCATGGCCAATGCCCTGATCATCGAGCGCCTGGGCTAGCCGGGCTAGCCGGGTGCCCGGGCCGGGCGCTCTACCCTGGGTCGGGCATGGTGCTCAAGATCATCGTCGCGCTGGTGGCGTTCATCGTCATCGTCCGCATGGGCCTGTTCGTCCTGCGGGCCCTGGCCACGCCCGCGCCGTCGCCCGAGGAGGGCGAGCTGCGGCGGGTGAACCTCAAGTATCAATGCACCGTGTGCGGGGCCCAGGTCAGGATGACCAAGGCGGGGGAGGATCTCCCGGCGCCCCCCCGTCACTGCCTGGAGGACATGGAGTTGGTCGCCCCCATCGAGTGACCAAGTTCTCCCCAGCCTGTGGATAAGGCTGGGGAGGGTAACACGCCTGTAACTTTCAGATCACCTGGATGTCACCGGTAGCGGGTGGCGGTAATGAACCCGCACGTGATCAGGCCCAGCCCGAGGAACAGGTATTCGTTCTTGGCCCCGCCCGGCAACAGGCCCAGGTAGTTGGCCACGATGGTGCACATGCCCGCCACGAGGAACGTCAGCAGCAGGACCGGCACCCAGCGGGGGCTCTCCTTGTACTGCTTGGGGATCGGGGGGGTGTAGCGACCCGATGGGACCGGAGCCGGTTTGGGCGCCGGCCTGGCCCCACCCTTGGGCGTGACCCTCCCCGTGGGGGCGTCCTTGGTCCGTCTCGCCATGCTCCCGAGGATAGCCCTGGCGTACCCTCGTCTGGTGGCCGCCCGCATCCTCGTCCTCGACAACTACGACAGCTTCGTCTACAACCTGGTCCAGTACCTCGGTGAGCTGGGCGCCGATCCGGTCGTGTTCCGCAACGACGCCATCGACGTCGACGGCGTCACGGCCTTGTCTCCCGCCGGCGTGCTGGTGTCGCCCGGGCCGGGCCGGCCCGAGGACGCCGGTGTCAGCAACGACGTCATCGGTGCCCTGGGGGCGGCCGGTACGCCCGTGCTCGGCGTGTGCCTGGGCCACCAGTGCATCGGTCAGATCTTCGGCGGGCGGGTCGTGCGGGCGGGCTCGGTCATGCACGGGAAGACGTCGCTGGTCCACCACGACGGCCAAGGGGTCCTGGCCGGGTTGCCCGATCCGTTTCGGGCCACCCGGTACCACTCGCTGGTGGTGGATCGGGACTCCGTGCCCGCCGTCTTGGAGGTCACGGCCTGGACCGAGGACGGGACGGTCATGGGGTTGCGCCACCGGGAGCTGCCCATCGAAGGGGTGCAGTTCCACCCCGAGTCGATCCTCACCGACGAGGGCCACCACCTCATGTCCAACTGGCTCGAGCGCTGCCAGGTCCCTGCCCCCGCGGGGGACTAGGGGGTGGACTAGGGGTGGCTGGTGGAGGTGGTGGCCCCAGTCGTCGTGGACGAGGCCACCACGATGGTGACCGTCGAACCCTTGGAAGCGGTATTGCCGCCTGACGGGCTCTGCGACACGACGAGCCCGCTGGCGCCCGACGGGGAGACGGACACGCTGAAACCGGCCGCCTGCAACACCGCCCGGGCGGATGACGCGGGCTGGCCCACCACGCTGGGAACAGTCACCATCTGGGCCCCCGACGACACGTAGATCGTCACCGATGAACCGGATGCCACGCTGGTCCCTGCGGCCGGGCTGGTCCTGGTCACCTTGCCCGTGGGCTCGGCGTTGGACGCCTCGTTGGCGCTGCTGACCTTCAGGTTGAGGGCGCCCAGCTCGGCCCCGGCCACGGTCGGGTCCTTGCCCGCCTCGTCGGGGATCTTCACCTGGGCCTTTCCGACCGAGACGGTCAGGGTGACGGTCGAGCCCTTGGCGACCGACGTTCCCGCGGCCGGGTTCTCGTCGATGACCGCGTTGGCGGGCACCGTGTCGGAGTTCTGCGTCACCGGTGTCCCCGGGACCAGTCCCGCTCCCCGCAGGATGTTCTCCGCCGACTGCTGGTCCTGGTTGCGGACATCGGGGACCTTCACCTGGGCGGGCGCGGGCGTAACGGCCAGTGCCACGGTCGACCCCTTGGACACCGTGGCGCCCGGCTTGGGACTGCTGTCGCTCACCGTGCCCGCGGGCAATGACGGCTTGGACTTGAGGCCCAATCCGTCCAGCTCGATCATCACGTCGGCCACGGGCCGGCCGACGATGTCGGTCGGGATGGTGACCTGGCCCGCGGAGGTCCCGAACACCCCCAGCTGCTTGCCCAACAGGAACAGCAGCACCCCGAGAATGGCCAGCATCACCACCAGCACGACCACGTAGGCGCCACTGCGCCGCCGGGTGGTGGCCAGCTCGGCCGGCGGCCCCCCCACCCCGCCGGGGCCGACCGGGACGGGC
>JALYXV010000130.1 GCA_030947025.1 Actinomycetota bacterium
CCCCCGGCCCGGCGGCCGCCGCGGGCCTCTGCGCCGCCCAACCTTCGTCGGCGACCGTGACGGCCAAGGCCGCACGTAGGTGTCGCCCGATCCCCTGCCGCCGGTGGGGCGTGGCCACCAACACCGCGCTGTGACAACCGTCAGGCGTAAGCCAGCCGGCCGCCACCCCGACCACTTCGCCTTCCCGGCGAGCGGTCACGACCAGCGGGCCGAGGACGGCCGCCGGGGGCGCGGCCAGCTCGATGCCCTCCGCTTCCAGCAACCCTGCGGCTTCCGGGTCGATCTGATGGCTGCGCACCAGCTCCACCGCCAGCGGCCCGGCCCGGGCGACGACCGAGGGAGGGCCGAAGGCGATGTCCGCGAAGGGACGCCAGTGCGGGCCGGGCCGGCGCTCAACCAGCAGGTGGACCCGTGTGATCGCCACCACCGCGATGTAGTCGGACAGCGCGGCCATGGCGGCCTCGATCCGCTCCGGTGGGGCGCCGTCGGCCACGGTGACGTGGGGGACGAACGGCCACGTCAGGCTACGGATGAGCGGCGCCTCCCACACACGGCCCCGCAAGGCGTGAACCGCGCCAACGTCGCCCCCCAGCGGGAGGTAGAGCACCGGGTTGTCCGGGAGGAAGCTGGTCGGCGCCTCAAGGGTGATCGTCAGTTCCCTGGGTGTGGCGGCCGCGGCCGCCCGGACCACGGCCAGCACCTGGCCGAGTTCGTCCTGGCGCACATTGACGGGCGGAACGAGGGTCACATGGGGCGGCACCCGGCCCAAGCTGCGATCGCCTACCGCGCGGCGCAGCCCGTTCACCTCCTCGGCGACGGGCGAGGGGAGCAATAGGGCCACGCCCAGACGAAGCCTCGCCATGGCCTTATCGAGCCGGGAGAGCCCCCGACACGGGTGGGCGACCCGCGGCCGGACGTCGCACTTTTCGCCCGTCAGGCCGAAACGGCCCTCTCCTCCAGTAAGCCGACGACCAGGTCCCGCATCGAGAACACCCCAGCCAGGACGCCATCGTCGTCAACCACGACGAGCTGGCGGAAGCCCGTCTCGCGCATGATGTTGGCCGCGTCGACGACGTCGAGTGTCCCGGCCACGGTCTTCAACGACCGCTTGACGCAGTCGCCGACGCTGAGAACATTCGGATCGTCACCTCTCGCGATGACCCGCAAGGCGTCGCGATCGGTGACGATGCCAGACGGCTTGCCGTCAGTGATCACGACCGCCGATCCGACGCCCCGCTCCATCATCGCTATCGCCGCGTCCCGGAGGCTGTCGGCGTTCTTGACCGTGAGTGTGGCCCGGCTGACCAGCGGTTCGATCTGCATTCGCGTCCCTTCTCTGCAGTTGAGGTGACCACCGGCTGGTGCGACACACAGAGGCGGCCCAGTGACCTTAGCGGGCGACGGGCCGGGCGGCATTTTTCATACAGATTTGTGAATGTGATCACATTCACACGGGGCGACGACGGCTACCATGGGTGCATGACCCTGGTGCACCGAGTGTTGTACCCCAGGCCGATCATTTCCCTCGATGACTACGTGGCCCGCGGCGGGGGCAAGGGAATACGGGCGGCCGAGCGAATCGGGCCGGCCGCCACCATCGACCGGGTCCTCGAATCTGGCTTGCGGGGACGGGGTGGAGCCGGGTTTCCCACCGGCCGCAAATGGGAAACGGTCGCCACTAATCAGTCGACCAAGATACCCACCACGGTCATCGTCAACGCCGCCGAAGGGGAACCAGGCACGTTCAAGGACCGCACCATCCTGCGGAGAAACCCCTATCTGGTGGTGGAAGGCGCGGTTATCGCGGCCCGGACGGTCGGAGCCGATCTGGTGATCTTCGCCATGAAGCGGGCATTCGAAGGTGAGATCGACCGGATGCGGGCCGCGATCGAAGAAGTGGAGCACGCGGGCTGGGCCGACGGCATCACGCTGCTGGTGTTCGAAGGGCCCGACGAATACCTCTACGGGGAGGAGAGCGCCCTGCTCGAGACGATCGACGGCCGCTGGCCTTTCCCCCGGGTGGTCCCGACCTTCCGGCGGGGGTTGCGGGGCGCGGCCATGATCGACTCTCCCGACGAGGCGCCCGCCCTGGTCAACAACACCGAGACCCTCGCCAATGTCGCCCGCATCGTCGATCGGGGACCGGCCTGGTTCCGCACCGTCGGCACGCCACAGTCGCCCGGAACCATGGTGTGCACCATCACCGGAGATACCCGACGGGCCGGCGTGGGCGAGGTCCGGATGGGCACGCCCTTGCGGGAGGTAATCGCCGCCATTGGCGGTGGACCACGCCGCGGACGCACCGTCAAGGCCGTCCTGGCGGGCGTCGCCAACCGGGTGATCTCGGGCTCGATGCTCGACACGCCCGTGAGCTACGAGGGTTTGACTTCTATCGGCAGCGGCCTCGGATCCGGGGCATTCATCGTCTGCGACGACAGCTCCGACATGGCCGCCGTCTCCGCGGGCGTCGCCCGCTTCCTGGCGGTGGAATCGTGCGGACAATGCTCGCCGTGCAAATTGGATGGGATCACGCTGTCACAGCGTCTGGCCTCGGTGAGCCGCTCGGACGCCCGGGAACACGACATGGCCGAGATCCAGAAGCGAATAGGCACGGTTGCGGACCGGTCCCGCTGTTTCTTGGCCACACAACAACAGGTCGTGCTCGAGAGCATCCTCGAGCAGTTCCCCGACGAGTTCGAAGCCCATCTCGACGGTTTCATCGACCCGGTCGAGCCGGAGCTCATCTCCGAACTGCTCGACATCAGGGACGGCAAGGCCGTGCTGGATGTGCGCCACCTCCGCAAGCAGCCGGACTGGAGCTATCACACCCTGGACTCTGGCTCGGTGCCGGTCGAGCTCTATACCGGCCGGGCGCCGCCCTGGCGGAACTGGTAGTGAGCGAACCGCCAATAGCAGCGGGAGGCCGGCAGAGACTCAGTCGAGGAGGGCGGGACCTCGGCGGTCAACGCCAGGGAGAGGAGGGTGGAGACGGTCGTCTTGCCCGTCCATCCCCACCCCAAACCTTGGAGACACTTCAAAGTCAAGGCCCAAGTCGGATGAACGGCGATCAGGGGAAAAGGGCGGCCGCCGCCTGACTCACGCCACTCGGGCCAACGCCGCCGGTTCCTGGGTCACGCCGGATGGGGCGGCAGCACGACGGCAATTCGCAACAACCTTTGGCGCCACAACAACCTTTGGCGCCACAACAACCTTTGAAGCCGCAACGACCGTCGGTGCCGCAGACCGCCGGCGCTACAGCACCTCGGCGCCGCAGCGACCCTCGGCCTGGAGTGACGGGCGGACGAGGGTGCCGGCTACTTGGAGGCGACCACGTCGAGGCGCAGCTTGGCCCGGCGGATGGCCTGCTCGCACTCCTCGCCGTGGGTCTCGGCGCAGCGGCGCTCCGCTTCCTCCAGCGCCCGCTGGGCTCGCTCGGAGTCGATGTGGTCCGGGAGCTCGGCCACGTCGGAGAGGACACTCACCTTGTTGTCCCGCACCTCGACGAAGCCGCCGTGGACGGCCGCCTTCACCTCGGAACCGTCGGTCAGGATGACCCGCACGGGGGCGACCTCCAGGCTGCCCACGAAGGGGGCGTGATCGGTGAGGAAGGCGATCTCCCCTTCGGGTGTGCGGCAGACGACCATGTCCGCCTCCCCGGTGTAGAGGATCCGCTCCGGGCTGACCAGGGCGACGTCGAGCGACATCAGGTACCCAGGCCTACAGCTTCTCGGCCTTGGCCCGCACGTCGTCCATGCCCCCGACAGCGACGAACGCCTGCTCGGGGATATCGTCGAACTCACCACTGGCCAGCTTCTCGAACGCCTCGACCGTGTCGGCGATGGGCACGGTGGTGCCGGGGAGGCCCGTGAAGGTCTCGGCCACGTACATCGGCTGCCCGAGGAACTTCTCCATCTTGCGGGCTCGGCCGACGAGGACCTTGTCCTCCTCGGACAGCTCGTCGATCCCGAGGATGGCGATGATGTCCTGCAGCTCCTTGTACCGCTGCAGGATCTGCACCACCTGCCGGGCGCAGTCGTAGTGGCGGTCGCCGACCACGTCGGGCTGGAGAAGGGTGCTGGTCGACGCCAGCGGGTCGACGGCGGGGAAGATGCCCTTGGCGAACACGTCGCGGGACAGGTTGGTGGGGGCGTCGAGGTGAGTGAAGGTGGTGAACGGCGCCGGGTCGGTGTAGTCGTCGGCCGGGACGTACACCGCCTGGACCGAGGTGATGGACCGGCCCTTGGTCGAGGTGATCCGCTCCTGCAGCTCGCCCATCTCGTCGGCCAGCGTGGGCTGGTAGCCCACCGCCGACGGCATCCGCCCGAGCAGGGTCGACACCTCAGAGCCGGCCTGGACGAAACGGAAGATGTTGTCCACGAACAGCAGCACGTCCTTGCTCATGACGTCACGGAAGTACTCGGCCATGGTGAGCGCCGACAGCCCGACCCGCAGCCGCACACCCGGGGGCTCGTCCATCTGGCCGAACACCAGGGCGGTGTTCTTGATGGCCCCCGACTCCTGCATCTCCAGCCATAGGTCGTTCCCTTCGCGGGTGCGCTCCCCAATCCCGGCGAACACCGATACGCCGCCGTGCTCCTTGGCCACCCGGGTGATCATCTCCAGGATGAGGACGGTCTTGCCTACCCCGGCCCCGCCGAACAGCCCGATCTTGCCGCCCTGAACGTAGGGCTCGAGCAGGTCGACCACTTTGAGCCCGGTCTCAAATATCTTGCGCTGGGGCTCCACCTCGTCGAACGGGGGCGCCGGACGGTGGATCTGCCACCGCTCCTCGATGCCCTCGATCGGCTCGCCGTCCCGGGTATCGAGCGGCTCACCGAGGACGTTGAACACGTGACCGAGGGTCGCCTCTCCCACCGGCACGCTGATGCCCTGACCCAGGTTGCGCACCGTCTGGCCCCGCTTGAGCCCGTCGGTCGGCTTCATGGCGATGGCCCGGACCCGGGACTCGCCGATGTGCTGGGCCACCTCGGCGACGATGGAGGTCGTGGTGCCTGCCACCTCGGACTCGAACTCGATGGCCCAGTTGATCTCAGGTAGCGACGAGGGGGGGAACTCGACGTCGACGACCGGGCCGATTATGGCCACGAGGCGACCGTCCTTCAGATCCTGCTTGTCCTGCTTGGGCGTTTCAGTGGCGGTACTCACGTTGGTCGCTCCAGTCCTGTCGTGCTACTCGGCATTGGACGCCGCATTGGCCTGAGCCATGCCCTCGGCCCCGCCGACGATCTCCATGAGGTCGGTTGTGATGGTGTCCTGGCGGGCCCGGTTGGCCACCCGGTCCAGGCTCTTGATCAGGTCGTTGGCGTTGTCGGTGGCGGCCTTCATGGCCCGCTGCCGGGCGACCTGCTCCGAGGCCGCCGACTCCAGCAGGGCCCCGAACAGCCGGGCCATGACGTAGCGGGGCAGCAGCTCGACCAGGATCTCCTCGGGCGACGGCTCGAACTCGTAGGCGCTGGCCGAGCCCGCCTCGTCCTCCCGCACCGTCTCCGTGATTGCGTCCGGGTCGACGGGGAGGAACTGCCGTTCGGTCGCACGCTGCGAGCCGATCGACAGGAACCGGGTGTAGATCATCCGCGCCTGGTCGATCTCACCCGACTCGTAGCGGGCCATCACGTCGTCCGCGATTTCCCGGGCGGCCTCATAGGTCGGCTTCTCGCTGAAGCCGTCATAGGAACCGTCGATCCGGTACTTGCGGTACCGGAAGAAGATGTTGCCCTTGCGGCCGACCGCGATCAGCCGGTAGTCGCGGCCCGCCGCCTTCTCCCGGGCGATGGCTCGCTCGGCGGTGCGTTGCATGGTGGTGTTATAACCGCCGCACAGCCCTCTGTCCGCGGTGATGACGACAAAGCCCACGGTCGAGACTGGATCCCGAGTCTCGAGGAGGGGATGAGTCAGACCCCCGCCGGCCCGCGACAGGTTGGCGATGACCTCCGTAAGCTGCTCGATGTAGGGCCGGGCGGCCAGCACCCGTTGCTGGGCCTTGACGATGCGGCTGGCCGCGATGAGCTCCATGGCCCGGGTGATCTTCTTGGTCGACTGGACGCTCTTGATCCGATGCCGGATCTCCCGCTCTACTCCCCCGGCCATGCGTCAGCCTTCGGCCTTGTCGGGCTGTTCGGCCTTGTCGGGCTGTTCGGCCTTGTCGGACTGGCCCCGCTTCGCCTTCTTGTCCGCCACGAATCGTTCCTTGAACGAGTCGACGGCCTTGCTCAGCTCGTCCTCGGGCAGGGCGCCGCCGTCGCGGATGTCGTCCAGCAGGGCGCCGTAGCGGCTCCGGGCTTCCTCCAGGAGGCCGGTTTCGAAGTCCCGCACGTCGCTGATGTCCAGGTCGTCGAGAAAACCCCGCACCCCGGCGAACAGCGACACCACCTGCTCCTCGACCGCCAGCGGCTTGCCGTTCTTCTGCTTGAGCAGCTCGACCAGCCGCTTGCCCCGGTCGATCAGGGCCTGGGACGACTTGTCCAGCTCCGACCCGAAGCTGGCGAAGGCCTCCAGCTCCCGGAAGTTGGCCAGGTCGAGCTTGAGGCCTCCGGCCACCGCCTTCATGGCCTTGAGCTGGGCGTTGCCCCCGACCCGCGAGACCGACGTGCCCACATTCATGGCGGGACGTACGCCGGAGTTGTACAGGTCGAGGTCGAGGAAGATCTGCCCGTCGGTGATGGAGATCACGTTGGTCGGGATGTACGCCGAGATGTCGCCCGCCTTGGTCTCCACGATGGGCAGCGCGGTGAGGCTCCCCGCGCCCAGCGGGTCGGCCAGCTTGGCCGAGCGCTCCAGCAGCCGGCTGTGGAGGTAGAACACGTCGCCTGGGTACGCCTCCCGGCCCGGCGGCCGCCGCAGCAGGAGGGACATCTGGCGGTATGCCTCGGCCTGCTTGGACAGGTCGTCGTAAACTATGAGGGCGCTGTCACCCTTCTCCATCCAGTGCTGGCCCATGGCGCACCCCGAGTAGGGCGCCAGATACTTGAAGGGGCTGGGCTCCGACGCCGGGGCGGCCACGATGACCGTGTACTCGAGCGACCCCGCTTCCTCCAGCACCCGCACCACGTCGGCGATGGTCGAGGCCTTCTGGCCCACCCCGACGTAGATGCATTTCACCCCGAGGCCCCGCTGGTTGATGATGGTGTCGACCGCAACGGACGTCTTGCCCGTCTTGCGGTCGCCGATGATCAGTTCCCGCTGGCCCCGGCCGATGGGCGTCATGGCGTCGATCACCTTGATGCCGGTTTGCATCGGCTCCTTGACCGGCTGGCGGTCGATGATCCCCGGCGCCTGGATCTCGATGCGGCGCAGTTCCGTCCCGGTGATGGCCCCTTTGCCGTCGAGCGGCTCGCCCAGCGGGTCGACCACCCGGCCCAGCAGGCCGTCGCCCACCGGAATCGAGAGGATGCGGCCGGTGGCGCTCACCGTCTGGCCTTCCTCGATGTGGTTGGCCTCACCCAGGATGACCGCGCCGATCGAGTCCTCATCCAGGTTGAGGGCCAGGCCCAGCACGCCCCCGTGGAACTCCAGCAACTCGTTGACCGACGCCTGGGGCAAGCCGGACACTCGGGCGATGCCGTCGCCCACTTCGATGATCCGTCCGACCTGCTGGGCTTCGACCTCGGGGGTGAAGCCTTCCAAAGCCTTGCGGAGGGCTGAGGCAATATCGTCTGGGTTGATGGTGAGGTCGGACATACCGGTCTCCTGCTTTCCTGTTCGTGCCCTACAGCGCTTCGCGGAGTTGTTCGAGCCGGTGGCGGATGCTGCCGTCGATTACCGTGTCGCCGATGGTGGCCGACACGCCGCCGAGGACCAACGGATCGACGACTTCCTTGATCGAAACCCGCTTGGCGGTGGCCCGGCTCAGCGCCTCGGCCAGCCGTTTGCGGTGTTGGTCGTCTAGGGGAAACGCGGTGCGGATCTCGGCCACCACCTCCTGGCGCTCTTCGGCCGCCTTGGCCACCAACCGATCGATGATCTCGGGCAGGTTGCGACCGCGGCCTATCCCGACCACGAACGACACCAGGGCCACCGTCACCGGCGAAGCCCGGCCGCCCAGCAGCTCCTCGACGACCTTCTGGCGCCGCTCGACCGGGATGGACTTGTCGGTGAGCGTCATGCGCAGCTCGTCGTTGGCCTCGATGGTCCGGGCGAAGCGGAACAGCTCGTCCTCGATCCGCTCCAGGCCGCCTTCCGCCTTGGCGATCCGGAACAGGGCGGCGGCGTAGGCGTCGCTCAGGTCGGCCATGTCACTTCTCTCCGGCCGGCTGGGCTTCCAACTCGGCGATGAGCTGGTCGACCAGCTCCAGGTTGCGGCTTCGGTCGAGACTGGCCCCGACCACCTTCTCGGCCAGATCGATGGCCAGGTCGCGGACCTGGACCTTCAGTTGGCCCATGACCCGGTCCTGGGCCGCCTTGAGGTCCTCGACGCTGCGCCGGCGTAGTTCCGCGACCTCCTCGTCGGCCCGCTTCACCATGTCCTGGCGCAGGTGATCGGCGGCCTGACGGGCCTCTTCGATGATGCGGTTGGCTTCGCTGCGGGCGTCGCCCAGTTGGCGCTGGTACTCGTCGAGGATGCCCTGGGCTTCCTGGCGGACCCGTTCGGCCTCATCGAGGTTGCCGCGGATCTTGTCGGTGCGGGCTTGCACGGCCTTCTGCAGAGAGGGAAAGGCGAACTTGTACATCAGGACACACAGCACCGCGAACGACACCGTGCCCCAGAGCAACTCGGTGGTGGACGGCAGAATCGGGTTGGGAGCCTGCTGGGCCGAGGCTCCCGCTGCTGCCTTCGCGACTGTCGTCGTAGTCGCCGCCTGGCCGTACAAGGCGGCGGCGGAGTGTGACACGGCAGCCAACACGGCATTAGGGAGTGACACGGTGGCTCCCTACGTGAACTTCAGCAGGATGAAGACGACGAAGCCGATCAGGGCCAGCGCCTCGGTGAAGGCGATACCGAGGAACATGGTGGTGCGGGCCACGCCGGCCGATTCGGGCTGGCGGGCCATGGCGGTGATGGCGTTGCCGACGACGATGCCGATTCCGATGCCCGGGCCGATGGCGGCCGCACCGTAACCGATGCCGGCACCGACAGCACCGAGACCCTTCAGGATCTCGGTCGGCGGAACTGCGGATGATGAGGCTGCCTGGGCCAGCAGGTCGATCACGGCTGTCCTCCTAGTGTTCGAGGTTGATGGAGCTGCCGAGGTACACGGCAGTAAGGATGGTGAAAATGAAAGCCTGCAGTAAGGCCACGAAGGCCTCGAAACCGGTAATGGCGACGTCCATGGCCAGCGGCAGGACGCCGACCGGCTTGGCGAAGACAATGCTGGACCCGATCAGGGCGGCAGTTAGCGCGCCGAAGGTCACGAGCAACAGGTGGCCCGCCAGCATGTTGGCGAACAGCCGGACGGCCAGCGAGAACGGCCGCATGACGAATGTCGAGAGAAGCTCGATCGGCACGATCAAGAAGAGGAGCAGGAACGGCACGCCCGGTGGCTTGACCGACTTGCTGATGTAGGAAAACCCGTGACGCTTCAGGCCGACGACGACGAACATGAACCAGGTGATCAACGCCAGAAACAGTGGGATCGCCATACGGGCGCTGGCCGGGAACTGGACGAAGGGGATGACCTCGAAGATGTTGCAGAAGAAGATGAAGAAGAACAGCGAGGTAAGGTACCAGAGGTACTTCATCCCTTCCTGGCCCATGGTCTGCAGGATGATCCCGTCGGTGATGAACTCGACCACCGACTCGACGACGTTGCCCACGGCATTGGGCACAAGCGACTTGTTCCTCCCCGCCAGGAAGAACAACAGCAAGGTGAGAAAGGCGGAAACGACACAGATGAGCGCGACCTTGTTGAAGCCGCCCGGCCCGAAGGACGGCCACTTGACCAGTTCGCCGATGGGGGGGAACTTGAGCGCAGCCTCGAGCATCACGAGGGATCGGCCACCTTTCTGCCCGGAACGACGCCCCGGGGCCTGAGGGCGGGATAGGCCAGGGTCGCCGACACGTACCGGGTCTCCCAGAAGAGCAGGCCCAGATGGGTGATCATGAGGGTGAAGGCCAAGGGGACGACGACGACCCACGACTGGTGGATGACGGCGAGGACGGCGACGCTCACCAGCGCCAGCCGCACCAGATACCCGGCCAAGACGGCAGACATCATCACCACGAGGGAGATGCGGGCGGTCACGGTCAAGATGGCGGCCGAGAGGGCGAAGTTGGCCAGCACCAAGAGGATGGAATAACCGCTCGACAGGGCGCCGTCGATCCCCCAGATCAGCCCTGCGACCAGCATGAGGACGGGCGCGACGGGGAGGGCCCGGCGGATCATGTCCCAAGCAATCTGCTGCTCGACCGCTGGTCCGTCCAGCCGGGTGGTAAGGAGGTTGGGCTGGCTCATGGTCGACCGCGCCCCCGATCGGCGTAGGCGCGAGCCCGCCCCCACGGTGATTCGGCGTCGTGGGCCTTCATCTTGGCGTCGTAGGCGTAATACATCTTGACGAAGGTGGCCACGACCGCCATCGCCAGGAAGATGATGGTGAAGAGCGGCACCAGTCCGACCAGCCGGTCGAGCAGGTAGCCGATTCCGCCCGCCACGAGCGGGGTCAGCGCCAGTTCAAATGCGCGACTCCAAGCGTCGTCCTCGGCTCGGTAAAGGTCGCGCTTGTCGTGGGGAGTCATGAGGGCTGCGATGGGCTCTGCTCGTGGAGCATGAGCCGACCACCGGGAATGTATGAAAAGGGGATCGGCTCCCGCAAATCAGGGACCGACCCGGTCCTGGTGCTTGGTGGCGCCGACGAGGCCCGATGTCCCGTTGGCGCCTCCCCCGGTCACGCGGTCGCCATTGGCGGCGGGCAGTCCGGGCGCCCGGTCGGGCTCCGTGGGCGAAGGAACTGCGGGGTCGGCGGCGGGACCAGCTCGGCGACCCGACGGAGCGAACACCGTGTAGAGACCGACGCCAAGGGTCAACACGCCGAAGGGGATGATGGCGTTGCCCTGGTTGTTGGAGAACGTCGGGTACAGCACCAGCGCCGACAGCAGTGCCGTCCACGCCCACAGGATCATCACCGACCGCCGCTGCCCGTGCCCGAGGCGCATCAGGCGATGATGGAGATGGTCCTTGTCGGGTTTGGTGGGGTTCCCGCGCCGGCCCGCCCGGCGGATGATGGCGAAGGCGGTGTCGAGCATCGGGATGCCGAGGATGAAGAAAGGGATGAAGATGGGGGCGAAGGTGAAATAGGTGCGGCCGCTGAAGGCGTTGTCGGTCTGGCCCACCACCGACAGGGTGGACGCGGCCATGAGCAACCCCAGCAACATGGCCCCGGCATCGCCCATGAAGATCCGGGCCGGGTGAAAATTGTGGGGCAGGAACCCGAGGCACAGCCCCAGGCAGACCACGGCGATGAGAAGGCCCGAGTTGTTGGGGCTGATGCTCCCCGCCTTCAGCAGCTGGTGGGAGTACACGAAAAAGGTCCCGGCCGCGATGGCGACGATCCCTGCCGCCAATCCGTCCAGGCCGTCGATGAGGTTGACGGCATTGGCCATGCCGACCACCCAGACGACGGTCATCAGCGGGGCGATGTCGGGCGACAACACGAGGGTGGTCCCGAGGATGGGCACCCGGAAGAACAGCATGGTGATACCGGCGAAGTACAAGACGGTGCCCGCCAGCACCTGCCCCGAGACCTTGCCCGGTGGGCTCACCTCGCGCAGGTCGTCAGCCAGCCCGATGGCCACCACGACGGCGGCGGCCAGGACAACACCAAGGGGTTCCGAGTTGGCCCGAAACACCAGGCGGAATTGCTTGAGCTGGGAGGCCACGACCATGGCGGCGAGGAAGGCCACGAACATGGCCGCCCCGCCGGTCGTGGCGGTGGGACGAGTATGGACCCGGCGTTCGTCGGGCATCACCAGGAAGGAAAAGCGGGCCGCCAGGCGCCGGGCAACGAAGGTGAGCCCGAAGGTCCCGCCGGCCGCCACGGCCAAGACGATGAGGTAGCCGCGGTAGTCAGACATGGGCCAGCCCCCCGGCGCGCGGCGACATCGGGGACTACGTTAAGCCCGGCGGACGGCCGGCGCGCGGGCGGCCCCATCGTTGCCACGGCACTCGGACCCGCCTCGAGGACTGCCGCGGACTACTCCCCCGGTTAGAACTCGGCGCTGAACTTGCCGCAGAGGTTGGCCACCTCCTCGCGAACAGCCGCCCGTTCCGATTCGCGCTCAGGGTCCCGCAACACCCGCCCGATCAGCGTTGCGATATCGGCCATCTCGCCCACGCCCATCCCGGCCGTTGTCATAGCCGGAGTGCCGAGGCGCAGGCCGCTGGTGACGAAGGGCGAGCGGGGGTCATTGGGGATGGTGTTCTTGTTGCACGTGATCCCCGCCTGGTCGAGCGCCTCCTGTGCCTTCTTCCCCGTGAGGTCGGCGTCAAAGGGCTGGAGGTCGACCAGCATGAGATGGTTGTCCGTGCCCCCCGACACCATCCGGAACCCTTCGCCCGTCAGGGCTTCGGCCAGGGCCGATGCATTGGCGACCACCTGCTGGGCGTACTCCCGGAACGAGGGCTGCCCCGCCTCCCAGAAAGCCACCGCTTTGGCTGCGATGACGTGCTCCAGCGGGCCCCCCTGGAGGCCGGGGAACACGGCCTTGTCGATGGCGGTCGCCAACTCCTGGCGGCACACGATGCAACCACCGCGCGGTCCGCGGAGCGTCTTGTGGGTGGTGAAGGTCACCACGTCGGCGATGCCCACCGGGTTGGGGTGGACCCCGCCTGCGATCAGGCCGGCCACGTGGGCGGCATCGAACAAGAACAGCGCACCCACGTCGTCGGCGATGCGGCGGATGGGTTCGGGATCGATCAGGCGGGGATAGGCGGTGGCGCCGGCCACGATCAGCTTGGGCCGGTGCTCGTGGGCCAAGGCGGCCAGTTGGTCCAGGTCGATCCGCTCGTCGCTGGCGGTGACCCCGTAGGCGAAGAAGTGGTACAGCTTGCCGCTCACGTTGACGGGCGAGCCGTGGGTCAGGTGACCGCCCTGGTCGAGCCGCATCCCGAGGACCGTGTCGCCCGGCTCCAACAACGCCAGATACGCCGCCATGTTGGCGTTGGCCCCGGCATGGGGCTGGACGTTGGCGTGGTCGGCGCCGAACAGCTGGCAGCACCGCCGGCGGGCCAGGTCCTCCGCCTCGTCGATGATCTGGTTGCCGCCGTAGTACCTCTTGCCCGGATAGCCCTCGGAATACTTGTTGGTCAGGACCGACCCGGTGGCCTCGCGCACCTGGCGGGACGTGAAGTTTTCCGATGCGATGAGCTGCAGGGTGCTGCGCTGACGCTCCTCTTCACGGTCGATGATGTCGAACAATTCGTCGTCGCGGGCCACCAGCCGAGTCTAGGTGGTAGGGGTCGGGGCTACCGCACCCCTCGCAACGCCACGGCCCGCACCTCGTCCCACGGCAGGCGGCCTTGGCGAAGCAGGTGAGGCTCGGCACCGGTGCAGTCGACCACCGTCGAGGGGCTGCCGGTGCAGGGGCCGCCGTCCAGGACGACCTCGACGGATGACCCGAGGGTCGCGACCAGCTCCGACGCCGTGGTCACGGGCGCATCCCCGTGCCGGTTGGCGCTGGTGGTGGCGATCGGGCCCACCGTCCGGCACAGGGCCAGGGGCACCGGATGGTTCGGGCAGCGCAACCCGATGGTGGCGTCGTCGCTGCCCAGGTCGGCGTTCAGGTCGGGCCGGCGGGGCAGTACCACGGTGAGCGCACCCGGCCAGAAGCGTTCCATCAGCCGCTCGGCCACCGCCGGGACGGTCGTGGCCAGCGTCAGGGCCTGGGTGAGGTCGGCCACCAGCACGGGCAGCTCGAAAGTGCGGGGACGGCGCTTGAGTTGGAACAGGCGGTCCGTGGCGCCCGCCCGGAACGGATCGGCGGCCAGACCGTACACCGTGTCGGTCGGCACGCCTGCGATACCTCCAGCCCGCAGGATGGCGGCGGCGGCGTCAATGGCCCCGGCCGGCGGTGGGTCACCGCGTGCGTCGAGAATTGCCACGCGATCGACGATATCGGGCCTTCGCCCGGATCAGCGACCGGCCCGAAATCGAGCGACCAAGGCCCGATCGCGCCCGGCCAGATCTTTCTCCACCTTGGTTTCGTCGAATCCCGCGGCATGGGCCAGGGCCTCGGCCGCGGCGGCCTGCTGGGGGGCCAGTTCGACGACGAGCGCACCGGGCCGGGCCAGCCACGCCGGGGCGCCGGCCACAATCACCTCGATGGCCTCGAGCCCGGTGGGGCCAGCGTGGAGCGCGTCGGCCGGTTCCCACTCGGCCACCACCGGGGGCAGCGAGGTCATTTCGGCCGTCGTCACATAGGGGGGGTTGGACACCACCAGGGAAACCTGGCCGGTCAGGGTCTCGGGCAGCGCATCCCACCACGACCCCTCGACCAGGCGCACCTTGGTGGCCCGGGACCCGCCCAGACCGACCAGGTTGGCCCGGGCGATGGCGATGGCGCCGGGCGACCGGTCGGTCGCCCACACCGCGCCCGGCCGCCCCTCGGCCGCCAGGGACAGGGCGATGGCGCCCGAACCCGTTCCCAGGTCGACCACGACCGGTGAGGGCCCGAGCCGACCCAGCTCCCCCAGCGCCACTTCCACCACCTGTTCGGTCTCGGGTCGGGGGATGAGCACCTGCCGGTCGACCACCAGGTCCAGCCGGCGGAAGCCCCAGCGGCCCAGGACGTACTGCAGCGGCTCCCCCGCGGCGCGGCGCTCGACCATCTGGTCGAAGTACTGCTGGGCCCGCTCGCTGACCACTTCGTCGAGCAGCCGAGGCCAGGGATCGCTGGCTGCCTCCTCCGCGATCCAGCGGGCCTCCGCCTTGGACCCGAGGCGGGCCACGGCCGCGTCGTAGCGAGGCCGCCAGGTCGTCGCCTGGTCAGGCCCCGGCGTCACCAGGGTGGCACCCGATCAGGCGCCGTCGGCCCTGCCGCTCAGCTGCTTGGCCCGCTCGTCGGCACCCAGGGCGTCGACGATCTCGTCCAGGTCGCCCAGCAGGACCCGGTCGAGCTTGTGCAGAGTCAAGCCGATCCGGTGGTCAGTGACCCGGTTCTCCTTGAAGTTGTAGGTCCGGATCTTCTCCGAGCGACCTCCGCCACCGATCTGGCTGCGCCGGGTCACGCTGAGCTCGGCCGCCTGGCGGTCCTGCTCGGCCTTGAGCAGCCGGGCCCGCAAAACCTGCATGGCCTTGGCCCGGTTCTGGATCTGGCTCTTCTCGTCCTGCATGGCCACCACCAGCCCGGTGGGCACGTGGGTGATGCGCACGGCCGAATCGGTCGTGTTGACCGACTGACCCCCGGGTCCGGTCGAGCGGTACACGTCGATCTTCAGGTCCTTCTCCTCGACGTGGACGTCGATCTCCTCGGCCTCGGGGAGGACCGTCACCGTGGCCGACGAGGTGTGGATCCGTCCCTGGGACTCGGTGACCGGCACCCGCTGGACCCGGTGAGGGCCGCCCTCGTACTTGAAATGGCTCCACGCCCTGCGCCCTTTGACCAGGAAGGTGACCTCGTTGAACCCGCCCATGTCGGACGGGTCGCTGCCCAGGATCTCGACCTTCAGCCCGTGGCGCTCGGCGTAGTGCAGGTACATCTCGAACAGCACCTTGGCGAACAGGTTGGCCTCTTCGCCCCCCTCGGCGCCGCGGATCTCGAGGATGACATTTTTGCCGTCGTTGGCGTCCTTGGGCAGCAGCAGGGCCTTGAGCTCGTCCTCGACCTGGGCAATGGCCTCCTCGGCGCCATCCACCTCGGCCCGCAGCATCTCGCGGTCTTCGCCCTCGGCGTCGGGCAGCATCTCCTTGGCCGTGGCCAGGTCATCGAGGGCGCGCCGGTAGGTGTGGTAGGCCGCCACGATGGGCTCCAGCGCCTTGTGGCGTCGCGACGCGTCCCGCAGCGCCGCCTGGTCCGCCAGGACAGCTGGATCGGACAGCCGGCGCAGGACCGACTGGTACTCCTCATCGAGGCCCTGCAACCGTTCCATCATGTCGACTTAGAGGGTACCGGTCAGGTCCTTCCACCCGGCTGGGACGGCGACCACCTGAGCCGGCTCCTGCAAGAGGGCGGCCAGCTGGCGCGTCCGCGGGTGGTCGTCGGCCGGTGGCATGGCCAGGATCAAGCGGGCATCGGCCAGGCCACTGGCCCGCCGGGCGTCGGCGGCCGCGGGCACCAGGTCGAGGTCGATCCCCGTCGAGGTGGCCACGACGACGGGCCTGCCGGCGGCGTCCACACCCGCCGCCATGGCGGCCGTCGGCGTCCTCAGGTCGCCCCGGGGCACCGCCGCGGGCATCGGGGCCAGCCAGGCCGCCCCCACCAGTTCTGGCCGGGCCACGACGACGCGACGCAGCCACCGTTCCCGGCCCAGGCTGTTGGCCAGGTGGGCCGAACCGCCCGGGGTGCGGAACCGGCGGATCATGGCCACCACTTCGGCCAGTTGCTCCTCGGCCGGGCGGTTGGGCTCGAGGTCCCGGTGGGCCTGGCGGTCCTGGCTGCCCACGCCGACCTCGAGTCGAGCCCCGTCGCGGTCGACGACGACCCGGGCCACTTCCAAGCCCAGCACCTCGCCGGTGAGCAGGCCGAACTCGACCACAGGTTCCACGCCCGCGCCTCGCAGGACATCGGCGAACGACGCGGCCTCGCCCGGCAGCGCAGGAGAGGGGAGAAATCCCGCCGGTAGCACCGCCCGCAGGGTGGGGGGGTCGACCCGCCACACCGCGACGGGCAACGTGAACGGCTGGGCCCGGCGGGCCAGCACCGCCGCCACTTCGTCGCTGGCGTCGACCAGTAGGTGGACCTGGCCCGCCCGGTGGCGGAGGGCCCACGCCAGCACCCCGCCCAGGCTCCGGTGGCTGGCCCCGT
The DNA here is from genome assembly GCA_030947025.1 of Actinomycetota bacterium. Classification (GTDB taxonomy): domain Bacteria; phylum Actinomycetota; class Acidimicrobiia; order Acidimicrobiales; family Palsa-688; genus JALYXV01. Next base: position 16,913 of record JALYXV010000130.1, read on the forward strand.
CCACCAGGACGAACGCCGGTCCACCGGGCGTGAGGGGCCGGAGTCCCGCCCCTTTGGGAAACAATGCCGGTGCCGCCGCCACGTCGGCGCCCCACTGGCGCCCCACCAGGGCGGTCAGCTTGACCCGGAGTAGCGCCTCGCGCGCCTCGGCCGGGGCGGCGGGCTCGGCTTGGTGTGCCAGTTGCCGCTACTTCTTGGCCGGCCGGCGCCCGTACCGGCGCTCGAACCGCTCTACCCGGCCGCCGGTGTCAACCAGCTTCTGCTTGCCGGTGTAAAAGGGGTGGCACTCATTGCACAGCTCGGTATGCAAGGTGTCCTTGGTCGAATGGGTCACGAATGTGTTGCCGCACGAGCAGGTCACCACGGCGTCGAGATATTTGGGATGAATGTCTGTCTTCATTGATGACTCCTGATTTGGAGAATCTCCTAAATGGAGGGCGCCGGGGTCTTGGCGATCTCGGCAAGGAATTCGTCGTTGCTCTTGGTCGACTTGATTTTGTCCATCAGCAGCTGAAGCCCGGCGGCATCGCTACCGCCGTCTGCGCCGAGGGCGTTGAGCACCCGTCGCAGCTTCCAGACCTGCTGCAATTGCTGACGGTCGAACAACAGTTCTTCGTGACGGGTGGAACTGGCGTTGACATCGAGGGCGGGGTAGATGCGGCGCTCGGCCAGCTTGCGGTCCAGCCGCAACTCCATGTTGCCCGTGCCCTTGAACTCCTCGAAGATCACCTCGTCCATCCGGCTTCCGGTCTCGACCAAGGCGGTTGCCAGGATGGTCAACGATCCGCCTTCCTCAATATTCCGCGCCGACCCGAAGAACTTCTTTGGTGGGTACAGTGCGCCGGTGTCGATACCGCCGGACATGATCCGCCCGGTCGCCGGTTGGGCCAGGTTGTAGGCCCGGGCCAGGCGGGTGATGCCATCGAGGACGATGACCACGTCCTTGCCCAGCTCCACCAGCCGCCGGGCCCGCTCCATGGTGAGCTCGGCCACTTGGGTGTGTTCGTCGGCCGGGCGGTCGAAGGTGGAGGCGATGACCTCACCTTTGACCGACCGCCGCATGTCGGTCACTTCCTCGGGCCGCTCGTCGACCAGCAGCACCATGAGGACGACTTCGGGATTGTTGGCCTCGATCGAGTGGGCGATCTGCTTCAACACCGTCGTCTTGCCCGCTTTGGGGGGTGACACGATCAGGCCGCGCTGGCCCTTGCCGATGGGCGAGATCAGGTCGACGATGCGGGCGGTCAGGTTGGCCGGGTCGCCCGGAACCTCGAGCCGCAGCTTCTGGTCGGGGAACAGCGGGGTGCGGTCTTCGAAGCGGGGCCGCAGCCGGGCCTCGTCGGGCGTCAGCCCGCTGACGGTGTCTATGCGGAGGAGGGCGGGGTACTTTTCGGTACTCCCGGCCGGGCGGCACGCTCCTTCGATCTCGTCGCCCTTGCGCAACGCGAAACGACGCACCTGGCTGATCGACACGTACACGTCATTGGGCCCGGCGATGTACCCGCGGGTGCGGAGAAAGCCGTAGCCCTCGTCACGGACGTCGAGAAAACCCTTGACCGCAACCGGCTCTCCCGAATAGGGCGCCTCGCTCGGCTGGGCCTGGAGGTCCCGGTCCCCATTGCTCGGGCCCCGTTCGGGGGTGCGCTCCCGGCCCCGGCGCCGCCGGTTGCGCCGGTTGCCCACCTCTCCGTCGAAACGCCCTTGTCCTGGGCCCTGGCCTTGCCCTGCGCCCGGACCCTGGCCTTGCCCCGGACCCTCACCTTGTCCCGGACCCTGGACTTGCCCGGGGCCCTGGCTTGATCCTGGTTGGGTTTGGTAGGGCCGGGCCTGGTGGGTCGGGGCCGACGAGTCGGACGAGTCGGCCCGGCCATTGACGGAGCCATTGGCGATGGGCTCCTCGTCGGTGTCGTTGCCCGGCGTGGGCACGGGAGCCGATTCGGCCCGAGGAGCGTGGCTGGCATTGCCGTTGGAAGAGGCGTCGGTGTCAATCACGACCGGCCTGTCGTTACCGGCGCCATTGGGCGGGCGAGGCTCGGTGCGGGACTCGGAGGCCGGGCTCTCAGGTAGATCGACGGCCAGCTGGGCCTGCTCGGTCGTCGGAGCGGGCGGCGGGGTGCTCGCCGCCTTGCGGGCTCGAGTGGCCCGGCGTGGCTTTTCCGCCGTTGTTTCTGCGCCCGCCTCCCGCTCGGGCTCGTCCACCACGACTCCCGTGGCCCGAAGGATCTGAATGATCAGATCGGACTTCCGGGCGCGGCTTCCAGGCTTGGTGCCCAGCGCCTCGGCGATGGCGTAGAGCTCCTCGCGCTCCTTGGCCTCCAGGACCGAGCGCTCGAGTTGGGGCTCGCTCATCGGTTACCTCATTTTGGAATTTGGATCGGATGAATGGGTGTCGGTGACATCGCGGGCGGGCGGGATGGTCGGCCAGGATCAGGGTGTGGCGGCATGCTGCTCACCGGGCCCACATCCTCACCCGCCTCCGGAACCCCGCCCCAACGCTTGGGGCGTTGGCTACGGCGCATGCCCCGTCATGGAGTGCGACGACGCGTTCATGGTACTCGGGATGAGCGGGCATGGGCAACATCCCGCCCGGCACGGTCTGGCGGGATTACCCCACAACGGTCCTGTTGGCTACAGCCCCAGTTCGGCCCGGATGGCGGCGGTGTCGGCTTCGATCGGCGTCGGGACGGCGATCTGGCTGATGGCGATGTCCGGGTCCTTGAGACCGTGGCCGGTCAACACGCACACCACCGTGGATCCGGGCTCAACACCGACCTTCAACAGGCCCGCCACCGACGCGGCCGACGCGGGCTCGCAGAAGACCGACTCGGACTGGGCCAGGAAACGGTAGGCGTCGAGGATCTCACTGTCCTCGACCGCATCGATCCCGCCGCCTGACTCCGAGGCCGCCGCCGTCGCCCCGTACCACGACGCCGGGCGGCCGATACGGATGGCGGTGGCGATGGTCTGGGGATCCTCGATCGGGTGGCCCTCCACGATCGGGGCGGCGCCCGCCGCCTGGAATCCCATCATGCGGGGGAGCCGGCTGATCCGCCCGGCGTCTTGATACTGGCGGTAACCCTTCCAATAGGCCGTGATGTTGCCCGCGTTTCCGACCGGCACGCAGTGATAGTCCGGGGCGTCACCAAGGGCGTCGACGACCTCAAAGGCCCCGGTTTTCTGGCCCTCGATGCGATATTGGTTGATCGAGTTCACGACCGTCACCGGGGCGGTGTCGCCCAGTTCCCGGACGATGTCGAGGCACACGTCGAAGTTGGCCCGGACCTGCAGCACCCGGGCGCCGTGGATGAGGGCCTGGGCCAGCTTGCCCAAGGCGATGTGCCCGTCGGGGATGAGGACGACGCAGGCCAGTCCGGCCCGGGCGGCGTAGGCGGCGGCCGACGCCGAGGTGTTGCCAGTAGACCCGCACACCACCGCCTTGGCACCCTCCTCGACCGCCTTGGAGATGGCCACGGTCATCCCCCGGTCCTTGAACGACCCGGTGGGATTGGCTCCTTCCACCTTGAGCCACACCCGGGCCCCGACCCGTGCGGAGAGCCGGGGCGCCGGAACGAGCGGCGTGCCGCCTTCCAGCAGGGTGACGATCGGCGTGTCGCCCGACACGGGCAGGAACGACCGGTACTCCTCGACCACGCCGCGCCACGGCGTCACGGCGTCCCCGCTGTCACGGCGTCCCCGCTGTCACGGCCTAGAGCCGGCCGTCGACGACGCGCAGCAAGCCGCCCGTGCGATCGACCACGTCGAGTTGGCGCAGGTCGCGAAGGCAGGCCTGGACATCGCGCTCGAGGGCCGGGTGGACGATGATGACCAGCCGAGCCTCGGCACCGAGACCGACCTGCTCCATCAGGCGAATGGACACGTTGTGGCCCCCGAGCACACCGGAAACGGCATGCAGCACGCCGGGCTTGTCCGCCACGTCCACCGACAGGTAGTACTCCGAACGCAACTCGTCGATGGGAAAGATCGAGGCCGGGCGCAAGGTGATGGTGCGCCCCGCTCCTCCCGACGACAGGTTGTGGGCCGCGTCCAGGAGATCGCCCAACACCGCGCTGGCCGTCGGCATCCCGCCCGCTCCGCGGCCGAGAAACATAAGCTCGCCTACCGCGTCGCCCTCAACGAACACGGCATTGAACGAGTCCCGCACCGCCGCCAGGGGATGGTTGGTGGGGACCATGGCGGGGTGGACCCGGACCGCGACCATGTCGCCGTCGGCCTGTTCGATGATCGCCAGCAGCTTGATGACATAGCCCAGGCGGCCCGCGAACGCGATGTCGTCGACCGTGACGCCGGAGATGCCCTCCCGGTACACATCGCCCGCCACCACCCGAACCCCGAAGGCCACGCTGGCCAAGATGGCGGCCTTGGCGGCGGCGTCGTAGCCCTCGACATCGGCCGTCGGGTCGCGCTCAGCGTATCCCAGGCGCTGAGCCTCGGCCAGGGCGTCGTGGTACGAGGCCCCCCCCTCGGTCATCCTGGTCAGCACAAAGTTGGTGGTGCCGTTGACAATCCCCATGATGCGCCGGATGCGTTCGCCCGCCAGGGACTCGCGTAGGGGCCGGATCAAAGGGATACCCCCCGCGACCGCCGCCTCGAAAAGGAGGTCGACTCCCCCCGCGCTCGCCGCCTCGAACAGCTCCGGGCCCACGTTGGCGAGGAGTTCCTTGTTGGCGGTGATGACAGGCTTGCCGCCCTTCAACGCCTGCAGAATCAGCCCCCGGGCGGGCTCGATGCCTCCGATTACCTCGACGACGACGTCGATGTTGGGATCGTTGACCACCGACTGGGCATCGGTGGTGAGGACGCCCGGCGGCAGCTCGACGGGGCGTTCCCGGGCCAGGCTGTGCACGGCCACGGATGCCAGCTGGAGGCGCAGGCCGGTGCGGGCTTCGATGTCGTCGCCGTCGTTGAGCAGCAACTTGGCCAGCGCCGCGCCCACGTTGCCGCAGCCCAAGACGCCCACCCGAATGGTCGCTGCCTCCACGCCGGCCGAGGCTACAGCCCGATATCGAGGGCCAGCAGATCCTCGTCGGTTTCCCGGCGGACCACGGTGCGAGCGACGCCGTCGGCGACGAACACGACCGGCGGCCGGCCCACCTTGTTGTAGTTGGAGGCCATGGAATGGCCATATGCGCCCGTTACCGGTGTGGCCAGAATGTCGCCCACCGCCAGGTCGGCCGGGAGGTGGGCGTCGCGAACGATCACGTCGCCCGACTCACAGTGCTTCCCCACGACCGTGGCGGTATGGGGCCGGGGGGCGTCCGTCGCCCGGGGCAAGAAGGCCTCGTACCCGCTCCCGTACAGCACCGGTCGGGGGTTGTCACTCATCCCGCCGTCGACGCTGACGTAGGTCCTGATGCCGGGAAGGGGCTTGATGGTGCCGACCGTGTAACAGGTGATGGCGGCAGCCGCCACGATGGCTCGGCCCGGTTCGGCGGTCAACCGCACCGAAGGGGAAATCCCGCTGGCGCGAGCGGCGGCGCGCACGGCGGCGGCCCACTCCGCGAGGGTGGGCGCTTTCTCCCCCTCGACGTAGGGCACGCCGAGCCCGCCCCCGACGCACAGCTCGGGCAACTCGAGGGGGCAGAAGAACTCGGCCAGCACCCCGATGGCCCGCTCGATCGACGAGAGCTCGAAGATCTGGCTGCCGATGTGGGCATGGACGCCGACCAGCGCGACGGGCGAACCGGGCTGGCGCAAGCGCTGCAACGCCTTGGCCGCGGCGCCGCTGGCGATGCCGAAGCCGAACTTCGAGTCGTCCTGACCCGTTTGGACGTACTCGTGGGTGTGGGCCTCGATGCCGGGGGTGACCCGGAGGAGCACCTGGGGTTGGGCGCCTGCGGTAGCGCCCGGTAGGAGCCGGTCGAGGCGGTCGAGTTCGTCGAAGCTGTCCACCACGATCCGGCCCACGCCGGCGCCCAGGGCGGTGCCGAGCTCACGGTCCGACTTATTGTTGCCGTGCAGGACCAGGCGGTCGGCCGGTACCCCCGCCCGGAGGGCGACGTGCAGCTCGCCGCCGGTGGAGACGTCGATACACATCCCCTCCTCGTGAGCCAGCCCGGCCATGGCCAGGCAGAAAAAGGCCTTGGAGGCATAGGCGACACCGTCACCGAACGCTTCGACCGCCTGTCGGCAGCGTCGGCGCAGGTGGAGCTCGTCGTAGACGAACACCGGCGTTCCGACCTGCTGGCACAGATCGAGCAGGTCCACGCCGCCGACCGAGAG
>JALYXV010000149.1 GCA_030947025.1 Actinomycetota bacterium
ATCGTCGTGGCCTGGACAATCCCGCGAGGACGCTGGGGCGGGGACGGTGGTCGGGTTCAGGCTGCTCGTTGGTATTCGTGGATGAGACCGCCGAGACGATCGACGCGTTCGATCATCTTGCCGGTGACGACCGGCGGCGGCAGCGGGATCGGGGCGTCGAGCTTGATCGCCCGGTGGGGTCGAGCGGCGTTGTAATGGGCCAGGTACTCGGTCAGGATCTGCTCGAGGTGGCGGCGGCCGACGATGAGCGTCCAGTCCAGGCATTCCCGCCGGACGGTGCCAAGCGCTCCGCGTAGGCGTTCGCCCTCGGCGCCTTCGGCGGTGTTTTGATGACCCGGAGGCCGTCGGACGCGAAAACGGCGTCGAACCCGTCGACGAACTTGGTGTCACGGTCACGGACCAAGAACTTGAAGTGTCGGCTCTGGTCGTCGAGGGTCATCGACAGGTTCCGGGCGGCCTGGGTCACCCAGGCGCGGTTGGGGTGGGCGGTGACGCCGGCCAGCCACACCTGGCGGCGGTCCATTTCGATGAAGAACAGCACGTACAGCGGCTGCATGCGGATCGTGTCGACACTGAAGAAATCGCAGGCCAGCACCCCTTTCGCCTGGGACCGGAGAAACTCGGCCCAGGTCGGCCCTTCCCGGCGGGGGGCCGGCGGGAGGCGGTGGCGGCGCAGCACGTTGCGCACCGATGTCGCCGACACGTTCGTTCCGACTTTGACGCACTCGCCCGCGATGCGCACATAACCCCACCGGGGGTTCTCCCGAGCCAGGCGCAACACCAGCGCCACCGTGTCGTCGTCGAGGCGGCGACGCGCTGGCCGCGGCGGTTGGGTCCAGTGCCGGCGGACTCGTTGGCGTTGCCAGCGCAGCACGGTGGCCGGGGTGACCAGGAAAACACCCCACCGCTCTCGAGGCAGGTGCCTGGCCAACGCCGCGAGCCCGAGACGGTCGCGGTCGTGGTAGCGGGGTCGGGGCACCTGGCGTCGCAGGATCGCTAGCTGGTGGCGGAGCACCGCGATCTCGATGTCCCTGGCGTCGGCGTTCGGCCCGAGTCGCAGCATCTTGAGCACCCACCCGAAGACGAAGAAGCGCACCGTGGCCCACACAGAACCGATCCTTGCACGCCGGCATCGTCTCAGGTCACGGGGCGAATCCTGCTCGTGCACCCCACAGGCTACTGTCGACGGCAATGGCCGCTACAACGACTTCCAGAAGGGCACCATCTCCTGGTACTCGGGCAAAGGCACGTCGGTCGTGTATAGGTGACGAGGGGTCTGTGTGAGGTAGGCCGCTGGCTGGTCGGCGGGCGGTAGGTGGTCGGGCTCAGTCCTGCTGGTTTCCCGGCAGGTGCGTGGTTTCCGGCTCACCGTTGCCGCCGCTTTGCCAGCGGCGGCGCTTGGGCGCCCGATCCGCTGGTGCTCGACGACCAGGCGCTGGTCATCGACGTCAAGGACAAGGGGCTGGTCGTGATGACGGGCTGCGGCCACGCAGGAATTGTCAACATCTGCCGCTACCCATCGCCTCGCCAGGGAACGTCCCATCTATGCAGTCCTCGGCGGCTTTCACCTCAACGGTCCGCTCTTCGAACCGCTGATACCCCGGGGTGCTCGGATCTTGCAGCCATGCGGCCGCAGCTGGTGGTACCAAGCCCACTGCACCGGTTGGAGAGCCCAACACGCGCTGGCGGCCAGCATCCAGGAGGCCTTCATTCCCAACAGCGTCGGCACTCGATTCGAGCTCTGACGGAGGCCTCGACCCCGGAGGGGCCGAGGCCCTCGCCATCACCCGAGTCGGCGCTCGATCACCTGATCGAGTACCAATCCACGTTCACAGTATTCGACGGGGCCGTGAACGACGACGTCGGGCGAGTCTCGCTCCAGGGCGCGGCGTACGCGATGTAGTTGTGATCGCCGGCTGTGTCGAATCTCACGGATGCTGGGCAACTCCTCCCGGTGTAACAGTCAGCGAGCTTCGCGCCGGTGTCCCGGTCGAAGATCTGGATCCAGTCTGGAGTTGGACCGACGTCGCACGCCGTCACAGCGGTGAGGGTTGCCGTCGTCCTGGTGGGCCGATAGTACGCGTCGACATAGAGGGACACTGACTGAATGCACAGATACGGCGATGGTGGGTACGGCAATGTCGGTGCCGGCGGATTCGCCGACGCCGGCACCGCGCCCAGCGACAGGGATCCGGTCACTGCGACGATCATCGCCGCGAATGCCAAGAACACGTGGCGGCGCGCCGCCTTTAGGCTGATTCTGTTCATGGTTTTCTCTCCTATTCCTGCCGGCCCAGGACGGGCCGTCACCTGTGTCACGAGAGATGGGTTGGGGCTGGTGTCGATACTGAGAGGGGCCGTTCGGATATCCCATCCCGAATCCACCTCAGAGACAGGTTTCACCCCGGTGTGGTTGACGGCATTTGGTAATGTCAGAATCCGACCCCAGTTTGGATGAGGCGGCTTAGAACGGGACCGGCCGGCCGTCACGGAAGAAGCCACCGGTTGGACCGTTGTCAGCAAGGTTTGCCGCCAAAGAACGCTTGCGGCCCCCTCGGCGACCGGGCGCCCGCCCGGTCCGCCCATGTCGGTTGCGACCCATCCCGGGCACACGCTGTTGACCAGGATTCGGTCTGCCGCGAGTTCGGCTCCGAGCATGCGGCTGAGCGCGTTGAGCGCGGCTTTCGACGTCGAGTAGGCGGGACTCGTGCCTGTGGGTGCAAGTTCGGAATTCGGGCCCGTGACCAAGCCACGATGTCCGCAGGCCTCGCCGGCTCGACGAAACCCTCTGCCGCCCCTACTCCCCCACCGGCCGCCCCGCCGCATGGGATCGTCTACGCCATCCAGCGGCAGTCTTGCGCGCAGCGCCGAGTCGCCGGGTGCTGATCGTCGTGGCCTGGACAATCCCGCGAGGACGCTGGGGCGGGGACGGTGGTCGGGTTCAGGCTGCTCGTTGGTATTCGTGGATGAGACCGCCGAGACGATCGACGCGTTCGATCATCTTGCCGGTGTCGACTGTCGTCGGCAGCGGGATCGGGGCGTCGAGCTTGATCGCCCGGTGGGGTCGAGCGGTGTTGTAATGGGCCAGGTACTCGGTCAGGATCTGTTCGAGGTGGCGGCGGCCGACGATGAGGGTCCAGTCGAGGCAGGGAGGATGTAGGTAGTGCTTCTGGCTCCTATCCCCGGCGGTGATACGGCTTGGGCGTAAGGTCGGGAGTCCTGGGTTCCGGCCTGACCTCCAAATCTGCTGATGCTGGTTCGGTTGTCATTCGTATCGACCTGTCGGCCGGGTCCCAGGGACGTTCCCGTCGGCCTGTGGGGTAATTCGCTGGGTTTGGTGGACTGGGAGGGCGACAGGATTGGCGGAAGGCCTGCTGCTCTCCTGCGCTGATGGCGCGCCACCGCGACGGTGTTCCGGCGACAGCGTGTCGACGCGGAGCGCTTCGTCGGCACCGTCCGGCGAGAATGCCTGGACTGGACGCTCATCGTCGGCCG
>JALYXV010000157.1 GCA_030947025.1 Actinomycetota bacterium
CCGCCACCACTCTCCCCGCCGCTGGGGCAGGACGCGACCTGGCGGCGGCCGGGCGGCGGGCAACGATCGAGGGTGGCGCGGGCCAGCGGGTGGGCCCTGAGGTGGCCGAGGGCCGAGCCGGCTTCGCCGACGACCTGGCCCCGGCCGACGCCCTGGTGGCGGTGCCCGACGGCCAGGGCGGATGGGCGGTCGGAGAGTCCCTGGCCGGGGCGAGGGCGGCCGCGGGATGGGTTCCAGGGCGGCGCAGCGGCGCGCCGCTGCGCCATCCCATCGCCCTGCCCCCCGGTGAGTGGGTAGCCACGTTGCGCACCACCTGGGTTGAGCCGGCCTACGTGGAGACCGACGCGTCGTGGTGCCGTCCCGGGGGCGATCCGGCCACGCCGCTGGGCAACGGCGGGGCCTTTGGCGCCAAGCGAGCCAGCCTCGCGCCGGCCGCGGCCCGCCGGCTGGCCGATCAGTACGGCCGCCCGGTGCGGGTCCTGTTCTCCCGGGAGGACGTGGTCCGGTTGGGCCCGAAGCGTCCCCCCGTGGCCGCCGGCGTGGGCGCCGATGGCACGGGTGTCATGCGGGTGGCGCGGACGCCGGGCATCGCCGAGGCCATCCGGTCCGTGGCGCCGGGGCTCGAAGTGGAGGAGGTCGATGTGGCTGGGCCGCCGACGTCCGCGGCCCTACGGGGCGCCGGATGGGTTGAGGCCGCGGTCATCCTGGTCGGCGCGGGGGGAGGGCAGCCGGTCACGGTGGTGTCGCCTGCGGGGGGCGGGCGGGCCACCGCCGAGGTGACCGTCGGTCCCGACGGCCGCCCCGTCCACGTGCGGGTCGGTGTTTGGTGCGGCGAGCCGCTCGACGAGATCGTGGTGCGCTCGTATGCCGTCGGGGCGGCGCACATGGCGCTCAGCTGGGTCTGCAGCGAGGGGATGGCGGTGGATCAGGCGGGCCAGCCCCAGGACCTGACGGTGCGCTCCTTCGGGATCCTACGGGCGGTCCACACCCCGCCGATCGAGGTGGTGGTCGAGCCATCGTCGGAGCCGCCCGTCAACGGCAGCGACGCGGTGTTCGCCGCGGTCGCGGCCGCGACCTGGATCGCCCAGGGCCAGCCCCCGGAATGGCCCACAATGCGCGGCCACTTCGCCTGAGGGGCCGGAGGCCGGCACCGCACCGCACCGCACCGCACCGCACCGCACCGCAGTTGGGCAGCTGTGGTCGTCCCGGCGGCTCCCCGTCGACTGGGAACGCTGGGGGGCCTCACAAGGGGGCGCGGGTGTCCGCGGCGCCGCCCGGGCGCCCATACTGGGAGCGACGGGTGGCGGCCCGCTAGGGTCCACGCCGGATGGTTCCTGCCCAGAGCGACACCCCGAGGCCGGTCGGTCCCTACACCCCGATCGTGCGGGCCGGTGATTGGCTGCTGTGCAGCGGCCAGCTCGGTCTCTCGGCCGGTCAGCTGGTCGAGGGCCTGGCGGCCCAACTGACCCAAGCCGTGGCCAACGCCGAGACCCTGCTGCGCTCGGAAGGAGCCGGACTGGGCGATGTGGTAAAAACGACCGTGTTCCTGGCCGACATCGCCGACTACTCGGCCATGAACGACGCCTACACGGCCGCCTTCGGTGACCACCGCCCGGCCCGCTCGGCCATCGCCGTGGCCGCCCTTCCCCTGGGTGCGGCCGTCGAAATCGAGGTGTGGGCGTTCACTAATTCGGGAAGGTCTGCGTCGTGATTATCGGAGCCCTCGTCATCGCCGTCGTTGTCTTGTTCGCGCTACCCGTTGCCTTCCTGATGAGCGGGACGCTCGGGGCCATGACGATGGGGTACCTGCTCAAGGAGAACGGTGAAGCCACCCACCCCGGCAGCGAGCTGATCGAGACCAACTACTAAGCGAATTGGGGGGTCCGGGCAGGAGGCGGCCCGGGGCGTACCCAGGGGACCGCCATCGCCTCGACCCGTATGAGCCCCACCCGGCCGGGCTTTTCCCCCCTTCGGGGTCTAGACGCCCCAGCGGCTCTGGCCGAAGCGGTAGCCGACCGAGCGCACCGTTGAGATCAGGTTGGCGTGCTCCTCGCCCAGCTTGGCCCGCAGCCGCCGGATGTGGACATCGACCGTTCGGGCGCCCCCGTAGTACTCGTACCCCCACACCCGGCTGAGCAGTGTCTCCCGGGTGAACACCTTCCCCGGGTGGGTGGCGAGGAATTTGAGCAGTTCGTATTCCATGTAGGTCAGGTCCAGGGGCCGCCCGCCCACCGCCGCCTGGTAGGTCTCCAGGTTGAGCACCAAGGGGCCGTACTCGACCAGTTCGGGCCGGGTGCCCCGCCCGGTGCGCCAGAACAGGTGGGCCAGCCGGGCCTCCAGCTCGCGGGGGTGGAACGGGGCCAGGCAGAAGTCGTCGAACAGGTCCTCGCGCAGTTCCAGCTCGGTCAGCTGGGCGCCCGTCGCCAGTAGCAGGACCGGCTCGAACGGCAAGTCCCGCTTGCGCAGGGCCCGGCACAGGGCGAAGGCGCCCTCGGGGTCCTCGTCGGCCCCCACGATGGCGCCCGACCAGCCGTCCTCGGGCTCCAGCCGGTCGGCGGCCTCCGAGGACCCGGCCGCCTTCCAGGGATAGCCCGCCAGATCGAGCGCCTGCGCGAGCGCGGGCGGCGCGGGATCGGGAAAGATGAGCAGAGGCTCCATGGGTTTGATCGTTCGTGGTCCTACAGCGATGTCAGGTAGCGCCGCAACTCGAATGGCGTCACCTCCGCCTTATAGTCTGCCCACTCGGCTCGCTTGTTGCGGATGAACCATTCGAAGACGTGCTCGCCGAGCGTCTCGGCCATCAGTTCCGAGTTCTCCATGGTGCGGATGGCGTCGGACAGCGAGCCGGGGAGCGACTCGATCCCCTCCGCCAGGCGCTCGGCCGTGGTCAGCTCGTACAGGTTGGAGGCCGCCTCGGGCGGCAGCTCGTAGCCGCCGTCGATCCCGGCCAGGCCCGCGGCCAGCATGACCGCGAAGGCGAGGTACGGGTTGGCGGCCGAGTCGGCGGCCCGGTACTCGATGCGGGTCGACTCCTTCTTGCCCCGCTTGGTCGGCGGGACCCGGATGAGGGCCGAGCGGTTGTTGCGAGCCCAGGAGACGTAGGTCGGCGCTTCGTACCCGACGATCAGGCGCTTGTAGGAGTTGACCCACTGGTTGGTCACGGCGGTGAACTCGTGGGCATGGGTCAGCAGCCCGGCGATGAAGCTCCGGCCGATCTTGGAGAGGTGGTACTCGTCCGCCTCGTCGTGGAAGGCGTTGGTGTCGCCGTCGAACAGGGACAGGTGGGTGTGCATGCCCGAGCCCTGGACCCCGATCTGGGGCTTGGGCATGAAGGTGGCCAGGACCTGCTGCTGGGCCGCGATCTCCTTGACCACCTGGCGAACCGTCATCACGGTGTCGGCCATGGTCAGGGCATCGGTGTAGCGCAAGTCGATCTCGTGCTGGCTGGGCGCATCCTCGTGCTGGCTGTATTCGACCGGGATCCCCATGTCCTCGAGCGTGATCACGGTCCGCTGGCGCAGCTCGGTGCCCTTGTCGGCGGTGGTGAGCTCGAAGTAGGAGCCGTGGTCGAGCGGCTCGGGCGGTCGGAATCCCACGTCGGCACCCGGGTTGGGCAAAGGGAAGTAGAAGTACTCCAACTCGGGGGCGCAGTAGAACGAGAACCCGTGCTCCCGGGCCTTCACCAGGGCCCGCCGGAGCACGTGCCGGGGGTCGCCCTCGAACGGGGTGCCGTCGAGGTTGGCGATGTCGCACACCACCCGGGCGACGGGCTGGCTGTCGGGCAGGTAGGGGAGGAGCTGGAAGGTCTTGGGGTCGGGATGGGCCAGGACGTCGCTCTCCTGGACCCGGCTGAAGCCGTCGATGGCGGAACCGTCGAACGTCATGCCCTCTTCCAGCGCGTTCTCGAGCTCCGCAGGTGTGATGTTGAACGTCTTGGGTATGCCGAGGACGTCGGTGAACCAAAGCTGGATGAAACGGACGCCCCGTTCTTCCACCGTGCGCAGGACGTAATCGGCTTGTCGTTCCATGGTCCGTCTAGTCTCGCAGGCCGGATCCGTGCTAGGACAAGCCGGCCAGTTGGTTTCACAAGCAGTTCACAGAGATGCAACGGTTGCGACATGGTCCCGGAACAAGATCCGAGCCGGTTTTCAGTGGAAGGGAGACACGACTGTGGAACAACGCACGGCCCACGAGGTCCTGGACCTCGTCAAGAGCCAGGGGATCGACATCGTCGACTTCCGCTTTTGCGACCTCCCGGGCCTCATGCAGCACTTCTCCGTTCCCAGCCATGAGCTCACCGAGGGGGGCTTCGAGGACGGCTACGGCTTCGACGGCTCGTCCATCCGGGGCTTCCAGGAGATCCAGGAGTCGGACATGCTGCTCATGCCCGATCCCAACACGGCCATCATCGATCCCTTTCGCCAGCACAAGACGCTCAACATCAACTGCTTCGTGAAGGACCCGGTGACGGGGGAGTCCTACAGCCGGGACCCCCGCTACGTCGCCCAGAAGGCCCAGGACCACCTGCTCTCGACGGGTATCGCGGACACTGCCTACTTCGGGCCGGAAGCGGAGTTCTACATCTTCGACGACGTGCGATTCGACCAGAACAGCCACGAGGCCTACTACTCGGTCGACTCGGTCGAGGGGATCTGGAACTCAGGCAAGGACGAGGGGCCCAACCTGGGGTTCAAGCCCCGGTACAAGGAGGGGTACTTCCCTGTTCCCCCCATGGACCACTACCAGGATCTGCGCTCCGAGATGATCCTGATCATGGAGCAGCTGGGGATCGAGATCGAGGTCCAGCACCACGAGGTGGGCACCGCCGGGCAGGCCGAGATCGACATGCGCTTCGACAAGTTGCTGATCATGGCGGACAAGCTGATGCTCTACAAGTACGTGGTCAAAAACGTGGCCCGCAACCACGGCAAGACGGCCACGTTCATGCCCAAGCCCATCTTCCAGGACAACGGGTCGGGCATGCACGTGCACTCGTCGCTGTGGCGGGGCGGGGAGCCGCTGTTCTACTCCGAGCTGGGCTACGCCGGGCTGTCCGATCTCGGGCGGTGGTACATCGGGGGGCTGCTGGCCCATGCCCCGGCCATCCTGGCCTTCGCGGCCCCGACGACCAACAGCTACAAGCGGCTGGTTCCGGGGTACGAGGCGCCGGTCAACCTGGTGTACAGCCAGCGCAACCGGTCGGCGGCGTGCCGGATCCCGCTGTACTCCAAGAGCCCCAAGGCCAAGCGGGTCGAGTTCCGCTGCCCGGACCCGTCGGCCAACCCGTACCTGGCGTTCTCAGCCATCTTGATGGCGGGCCTGGACGGGGTGCAGAACAAGATCGAGCCACCCGATCCGGTGGACAAGGACCTGTACGACCTGCCGCCCGAGGAACTGGCCAAGGTCCCCCAGGTGCCCGGCTCGTTGGACGAGAGCCTGGCCGCGCTGGAGAACGACAGCGCCTTCTTGAAGGCGGGCGGGGTGTTCACCGACGACCTCATCGAGACGTGGATCGCCTACAAGCGGGAGCGGGAGATCGACGCTATTCGGCTCCGACCGCACCCGTGGGAGTTCATGCTGTACTACGACATCTAGGTCGTCAGGCGTCAGGCGTGATTGCGAGGGGCGCCGATCTCCTGAACCTCGGGTCAGGGTGGTGGTGGCTGCTCGGGCTTGTCGCTGGGTCGGTCCCGTGGGCGGCGGGTGAGGGCCTTACGTGCGTCGGCGAGCAGTGTCGGCAGTGACTGCTCGAGCCTCAACCTTTCCCGGAGGGTGGTCGACAAGATGAAGATGCGGAGTGCCACTCGTTTGCGCCTCGTTGTGGTCGCGGCAGTTGGTGTGGCCATCGCGTCGCTCGTCGGCTGCAGTGTCGACTCAGCCGTCGCCAGTTCGACGGTGCGGTCGCAGCGGAAGCGGTCCGGCGGGTCGACCTGGTCCGCCCCGGTTTCTACGTCGAACCTCTCGGCGACGGTGGCGACGGCGGCCGCCGGAGGATCGATCTACTGGGGCGCCTACGCGGCCGGAAGCCAATACGGGTTCTACGACGGGCCCTGGGACATGCGATCGGCGGGGACGTTCGAGTCGCATGCCGGGAAGGGGATGTCGCTGCTTGAGTGGGGCCAGGACTGGTACGAATGCAGCACCACTTGCGGCCTGCGGCCGTTCCGCGCCGATCTCATGAGCGCGGCCCGCAGCCGGGGCTACATCCCAGTACTGTCGTGGGGCTCGTACGCCGAGAAGGCCGGCGTGAATCAGCGCGCTTACTCACTCAAGGCCATCCTGTCAGGGGAGTACGACCGGTTCATCCGGAAGTGGGCGCTCGGTGCCAAGAACTGGGGCCATCCATTCCTCCTACGCTTCGACTGGGAAATGAACACCCACAGCGTTCCCTACAGCCAAGCTTCCAACGGCAATCAGCCTGGCCAGTTCACGGCCATGTGGCGTCACGTCCACGACATCTTCGAGCAGGTCGGCGCGACGAACGCGACATGGGTGTGGTGTCCAAATGTTGAGTACCCCGGATCCCTCCCACTGACTACCCTGTACCCCGGTGACGGCTACGTCGACTGGACCTGCCTCGACGGTTACAACTGGGGCACCAACCCCAACCGGCCCGGCTCGACGTGGCAGTCGTTCACGACGGTGTTCGGCACCAGCTACGACCAGGTAAGTCAGCTCGCGCCCACCAAGCCGATGCTGATCGGTGAAACGGCGGCGTCGGAGTACGGCGGATCCAAAGCCGCGTGGATCTCCGACGCACTCGGACCCAACCTGCTCACGCGGTTCCCTGCAGTGAAGGGTCTGGTGTGGTTCAACAAGGATGCCGACAACATGGACTGGATAATCGAGACGTCCGCCAGTGCGCGGGCTGCCTTCGCGTCCGCGATTGCCGCACCCGTGTTCGCAGGAAGCAGGTTTGCCGGGCTCGCAACGGGCAAGGTGCTACCGCTCGGTGGCCCGTGACCCGGCGCTGTGGCTCAGACTCAGGGACCATGTGGGCGACGCGTCATCTGATATCGGGCCCGACGCCACCCTCGCCACATGCGGGTCAAGGGACGCTCGGGAAACGGGGCGAGGCGGGCGCCACTTCCCGCTAGCCACGTGTCGAGCTGGTCGTCGGTGGTGGCCGGTCGCACCGTCAGCCGGGCGAGTTCGAACACGTGGTCGTTCGAGGAGCTCAGTGCGTTCTTGACCGCGCAGGCCGACTCGTAGCCCTCCTCGACGACGAGGGTTCGCACGGCCGGGCTCGAGAAACCGTGCGGATACGCGAAGCTGCGCACCGGCTGTTGCAGCGTCTCCTCGAGCAGGTGCCGGCTGCGGCGGATTTCGTCCCGAGCGACTGCGAGCGGCACCACGTCGAGCTGGCGGTGCGCGTGACAGTGGGCGCCGATCTCGATGCCCAGATCGACCAGATCGGCCAGTTGGGACCAGTGCAGTGCGTCAGTGGTGAGCGCCCCCATAGTGGTCGCCGCGATGCCACCACCTTGCAGGAAGCCGGTCGTCACGTACAGCGTCGCGACCAGCCCCCGTTCATGGACGGCGACGGCCGCGGAGGCGAAGTCGGCCCACCCGTCGTCGAAGGTGAGCACCACGGGACGGAGAGGCAACGGGCCGCGGCCGGTCAGCCCGTCGCAGAGTTGGGAGACAGTGACGCTGGTAAGGCCAGCCTGGGCCACCACGTCAAGATGACGTTCGAACGTGGCAGCTGGAACCGAGAAGTCCCGGATGGATGCCGGCGGGTTGTCGCTGACCGAATGGTACAAAAGGATCGGGATCGGCGTCAGGGTCACCGAAGCAACCTCGGCCACACCACTACCATGCCGCCCAACAGAACGCCATGGGCGACGACCGCCGGCCACAGCAGGCCCATTCTCCGTACGGCGACGCCGAGGATCAGCCCCGTCGCGATCATGAACGCGACGAACGCCGCCGATCGCGTTCCGATGAATGCGCTCCCGTAGACCAGGGCCGCGACAACGATACCCGGCCGTCCCAACCCGTCGATGAGGACGGTTTGCAGCATGCCGCGGTAAATGAGCTCTTCGGCCAGTCCGACGACGGCCCCGACGACGATCGCGACCGCCGCCAGCCACAACGGGGAACCGACTAGCGGGTCTGGCCGGAGAATCCAGTACCCGGCGAGGCCGAGAGGCGCTCCCGTGAGCGCCACCACGAGGCCGCGAGCGGGCGGGGGCCGGCGTTCGCGGGCAGGGAACGGTGGGCCGCCGAATTCACAGTGGAAGGCGATGGCCGCGACCAGAACCGGCACTCCAATCGCTACGTTCCACCAGATTCGGGGCACCTGGTGGATCGCCAGGGTGAGGCTCGCGACGCGTGACAGCGGGACGAGCGCCAGGACTCCGAATAACCGCGTCTTTGCGCCGCCGGCGATCGCACCGTTCAGCAGCGCCACGAGGGCAACCGCGGAGACGGCGGCGCCCGTCGTGGGCGACGCTGAGCCGGCGACCACTTCACATGCGACGACGAGGGCCACCGCGGCCAGGGTGGTCCGAAGGGGGGGCGCGGCGAGAAGGTCGTCCGCGGACGCGGCCGCGTCGGGCCGGCTACGAGCGAGCGGTGACCTGGGCAATACGCAACCCGATGACAAGGGCGAACGACACGAGTAGCACTGCGGAGACGATGGCGAACAGCCGCCCGTGCGCCGACCCACGCCCGTCGTCAGCAGCACTCAGGAGCGCGTGCTCCCCCAAAACCATGATGACGAGCACCACGACCACGACGCCTCGACCCGACGACAGCGCCCCATAGGCGGCCTGCGCCGCACTGGTCGTCACCCGGTTCACCATCGACGTCATCGGCTCAGTTGTCCCCCCGGAGTGGGCGGCAGTGGCTGAGCTTGCTGTAGATCTTCGCGGACCCGCGCCATGCCGGCCTCGGCGGCCTCGATCTGTTGGGTCGCGGACCGCAGCACCTCGGCCGCGTCGGCTCTGGCCGTCTCCGAGGCCTCCCTGAGAATCGTCTGGGCTTCCAGCCGTGCCGCCGCCACGACAGCTGCGGCTTCGTGGTCCGCCTGCTCCCTGATGGCGAGCGCGGCCGCGCTGGCGTCCCGGAGCAGGCGGGCGATTGCTTCCGCTATTCCGTCCACTGGGTCGTCCGGGGCCCGCCCAGGTGGGACGGGGCCATCGGTTGCGCCGGTGGCTGCGGCTCCGGTGGCTGCGGCTCCGCTTGCAGCGCCGGGGGAGACGGCGCCGGGGGTTGCGTCGGGCGCGTCCATGCGCATGGCGTGGGCCTTCGCGTTGGCATCGGCCAGGGTGTCGAAAGAGTCGACGGTGACCCAGACCGACGGATTCATCTGTGCGGCCACAGATCGGTCTGGTCCGAGACCCCGCCCGACGCACCTGAATCGGTCGAGCCCCAGTCCCGCCAGGCAGATTGTGCTGACGATGGCGACACCGAGCCCTGGCGACCAGTCGTGGGTGTAAAGGAGAGCCTCGGCGACGAGGGTGTCGACGGCGGCGCTCAGCGCGACAGTGAGGATGGACACAAGTAGAGGGTCGCGCACGCCAGCCAGGCGGACGAAGGGCAGACCCGGGCAAACGAGCATGAAGGCCAGGGCGAGGAATGTGCGTGCCGGCGATTGCACGTCGATCGCGAAGACGACAGCGGTAAGCCCGGTAACGGCGAGCAGCAGCGCCTCTTCGACGCGGAGGCCGGCGCTCGACTGGGCCGGAACGCCCGCGGTGGTCACGGTCATCCCGACCTCCCGTCCGTCGCCACCAGCCGCCACACCCGTGCCGTCGGCCGGGAGAAGGACGTCCGGAAGCGGCGTGAGGCCCGCAGCGCCGCCTCGATCCGTCCCAGCGCGCCGGCTGGGACGATGCCTGTCATGTCGGCCTCGGCGACCTGGCTCTGGGTGATGAGCAGGTACGTGGTCGGGAACTTGGAATCGGCCATGAGGTTTGCAAGCTTGCGCGCTGGGTCGGCCAGCAGTTCGGAGCGCGACCTCGACGGCTCCAAGCCGAGCAACAGGTACCGGTAGCGCTCGTAGTCCTGGTAGGCGAAGGGGTAGTTCGTGGTGATGCTGATGATCTCGGCCCCGCGGGGCGCGGCCGAATAGATGTAGCGCGTCGCCGCGACCTCGTCGGGGGAGAAGTGGTACATCCGTTCCTTGCCGTAGTACGAGAACAGAAGCCCTGCCAGAAGCAGAACAGACAACACCACGGTGGCGGCTTTGTGCCGACGGCCCGAAGGAGGGGTCCCAGCGCAGAGGAGCGAGGCGATCAGGAATGCCGCGAACGGGAGGGCGAAGAAGTAGACCCGAAAGACCATCTCGCCGCCGTACGGGTTGGCGGCCAGCATCGGGAACGGTGCCGCCATGAGTAATACCGGGGTCAGGTCATGGAGGCCGCAGCGCCATCGCCGGACTGCACCGGCGGCCGCGAGTGCGAATACTGACGCTGTCAGGACGCGGTCGATTCGGGCGACGAGGGCCTGGCCGGCGCTGGCGTGGGAGAGGTTGATGAAGGTGGCCGAAGTGTTGCTCTCGAGCTGGCCGATTGAGCGGATTATCGACGGAACGTTGTCGGTGAGGAAGGCGGCGGCACCGTAGATGATCCAACCGCTGGCGAGCACGGCCATCACGACTGGCAGCGTCCGCGGCCGCAGCCCTCCGAATATTGCCAGCACTGACAGGCTGCTGATCATCATGAATGGGGTTAGCTGGTGGCTCGACGCGACGGTGGCCATGATCAACGCGACGATCGCCACCAGCGCCGGCCGGGAAGGTCCCGTTGCTCCGGCCTCAGTTGGACGCGTTCCCGGGCGCAGCCAGCGCAGGCAGATGCCCATGGTGACAAGCCACAGGAAGTAGGCGAAGGCCTGCGGTGCGAAGTAGTCCTGGCCGATCCAACTGGTGACGAAGAACAGCCAGACCGCCAGCCAGATCAGGTGCCGGTCGCCGGTCAGGCCCTGGAACACAAGGACGAGCCCGCCCAGGAAGGTGAGGTTGAAGAACGCCGGCGCCCACGAGGCGAAGGACAGGGCGCTGTGCGCCCCGGCGACCTTCGTCAACAGCGCCGAGAGGGCGAAGAAGCCCGGCCAGTTGTGATACGGGCTGAGATAGGGGCTGCGAGGGTCGACTCCGCCGTGGCGCAGGATGAAGTCGATCACGCCCACGTGCTTCCACGCCCACGAGTAGCGCAGCGTCCCGTAGAGGATCGCGGGGCTGGCATGCACGATGACGATGAGGACCACGACGTGCAGCGCCAGCAGGCCCGTCCCGGTCTGCGGCTCCCCCAGCAGCAGGAAGAAGCTGACCGTCAGCACGAGCAGCGCGGCGAAGAAGGCCCACGGCAGGATCGACACGAGCCCGATATCGGTCATATGCGAAAGGTGGACGCTCGTGAGCGAGGCGGCCCACAGGACGGTGGCCAAGACTGGCAGGAGCCCCTTGGGCGGCTGCCGGTGCGGTGGCCGCCGGTGCCGCGGCTGCGAACATCCCGCCGCGGCCGCGGGCCTCGGGTCGACGGCGACGGCCGCCGTGTCCAGGCACGCGGTCACTGTCCGCCACTCCGTCGTCGGGTCGACCCGGTCAGGTAGCCGGCGGTAGCCAGCGCAAGGCCGCCGGCGATGGCACCCGCCCGGCCCACGCTCGCAGCCCGGGGCGGGCCGCGCAGGGCCGACGCCACGCCCCGAGGGAGGACTCGCAAGATGTGGCGGCGCTCCGACGCCAGCGCTCGGCCGGCGCCGACGCGCGATGACACGAACGCCTTGGACTGTCCTTCCGCGTAACAGCGGGCAACGAAGTAACTCCACGTGGCGCGCTCGGGCGGGACCCGGTGGTGGACGATGGCTGCCGGGTCGTACACGAAGACCCCGTCGGGGAACCGCTGCCGGGCTCTGATGCAGAACTCGGTCTCCTCGCAGCCAAAAGGCCGGCTCCCGACCCGGCCCATCTCCAGGCGGAAACCGCCGACCTCGTCGAACAGGGCCCGGCGGAACGACATGTTGGCGCCGATCGGGTTGCGTACGGTCGCGGTGCGGTCGGGCAGGCCCAGGTAGGAGCAGCCGACGACCCAGTTGTACTCGTCCGGCCACCATTGCGGGCGACCTTCGAGCCAGATAGGCAGCACGGCGCCCCCGACGCCGAGGGTGACGGGATCCTGGTAGTGCCGGGCAAGGTGTCGAAGCCAGTCGGGCGCAGCCTCTGCGTCGTCGTCCAGGAAAGCCACGATGTCGCCGCGAGTGGCTTCGACCCCGGTATTGCGGGCGCCTGACAGGCCCGGTCGGTACCGGTTGGCCAGAGCCACAATGTCGGGGAACTCGACCCGGGCTCGCCCGAGCATGTTGTCCTGGTGGTCGATCACCGCCACGATCTCCAGGGGAGGCCGTCGTTGGGCGCGCACCGAGGTGACTGCGGCGCAGAACGAGTTCCATCGGCGCTCGGTGTAGGCGCAGATCACCACCGAGACCAACGGTTCGTGTGCCGCCCCGATTGACGGGGTCTCGGTCATGGCAGCATGGACGCCAGCACATCCTCGACGTTGTGTCGTAGCCAGATCCGATGGCGGCCGAAGCGTGTGCATTTGGTCAGGTTGCTCTCGATGTGGCGTAGCCAGCACAACAGCGCCATCGGCCTGATGTCCAGCGTCTCCGGGACGAGTTCCCTCGGCGCCAACTCGAGGACGGCACGCTCATCCGGGCTCCACCCGCCGCCGGCACGCACCCGGCACACGGTGTCGCCCAGCTCTCGGCGGGTGACGACGCTTCGTGTGGTCAGAAGCAAGTGGAGGGGGTCGAGCCACGGCAGGTCGTCCGGTCGGGCCCGTTCCCAGTCGAGGATGCCGACGACCTCGTTGCCTCGGGCGCTCACCACGATGTTGTTAGCACTGAAGTCCCCGTGCACCCAGCTACGCGGCATCGCCTGTCCTGCGAGCGCACCACGCAACTCGGCGGCCACCGCGTCGAGCGACGCCCGCCTGGCCGATGGCGACAATGTCAGGGCTAGGGACCCGATGCTGGCGAGTGGAACGTCGATGTGACGGTCCAGCCAGGCGTCGTCCACGACCTCGGTGCTCAGCGTCCGACGATGAAGCTCGCTGATGGCTCTCACAGAGGCACCGAGCACCGTCCGCCGCCTCGATGGCGCGTCTAGGAACTGCGACGCCTCGACCCCTTCGAAGGCGCGCTCCACCACGTAGGACGTGCCGCCCGTCGTCCCCGACGCCATGACCTGGGGGAGTAGGTGGCGCCACGACGACAGCCGGGGATCGTCGTGCAGGCCGCGGACGAGGTCCGAATGCATCCGCAGGCTGGCCGCCGCGGTCGCCGTCCCCGGGAGCTTCACAACCGCGGCTGGGCGGGACCGGGGTTGGCCGACCATGACCACCGTTTTGTCGCTGACGGTTCGCACCAACGACCGGCTGGTCCAGCCCAGCGGAACGTGGCCGTCGCCGCCCACTTCAAGCCCGGCAACGATCGCTGCGATGGTCTGGGAGTGGTTGGCCAGTTCCCTTCGTCGGCGCAGCCGGCCGAGGTGCTGTACCGCGGCTGGCGCCCCCAGGCGTACGAGGATTCGAGTGGGGCGGAGCGGATGGCGAGGGCGCTCTGTCATGGGGCTCTCCGGATCGGCCCAGTCGGTGTCACCCAGGGCCCACAGCCGCCGGAGGGGACCGAGGAGGACGCATGCGGCGACGGCGCTCTGGCTCACGAGCCACGCGACGCCGACACCGTTGATTCCGTCGACGTGGAGTAACAAGATAGTGAGCCCGAGGAGGAGAACGAACTGCGATCCGAGTACGACGACCACCCGGCCCGTTGCCCGCCGCACCCGCAGGACGCTCACGTAGATGGCGTTGACCGCGTTCGGGATCGCCGACAGGGCTAGAAGCCGGAGCACGGTGGTGCTGTGCACCGCGTAGCGGTGGCCGAAGAATTCCAGCACCCACGGGGCGGCCACCACTAACGCGCCAGCGGCAGGCACCAGTAATCCGAGGCAGTGGAGTAGGACCCGGCGCGAGAACGGCCTTAGCCGTTCCTCGTCGGTTGCCGTCTCCACCACAAGTGACGTCCCCATGTTGGCGCTGACCAGGTAGAGCAGGAATGCGATCGACCACGCCAGTGAGAAGTAGGCGTTGGCCACCGCTCCGCTCACTCGGGTGACGACGAGGGGGAGCAGGCTGGTCGATGCCAGCCAGAGCAGCGCTCCCGCATAGTCGCCCGCGACGAAGCGTGAGAGCATCGAAGTCGTCAGCGCCAGGCTTGGCGAGCGACGCTGTTGGTGGGCCGGGAGCAGCCGCCGGAAGATGAGGCCGTTGGTCGGCACGATGGCGATCAGCACCGCGACGGTCCAAGCGACGAACACGCCGGAGTGCGGGAGGCGGGCGGTCAACGCCAACAACAGGACGATCTTGGTGAGCGAGAAGCCTGCGTTCTCGATCGGCACCCAGATGGTGGCGCGCAGTCCCGCCAGCACGCTGTCCTGGAGGACGAACACGCACCACGCCATCGTCGATGCTACGAACCAGACCCTGAACACCGGCGTCGAGCCCAGGAAGGCCAACTGCGGGACGAAGCGGCGGATCGCGACCAGCAAGACGACGCTGGCGGCCGCGGCGACGCTCATGCTGACGACATAAGCCCGCAGCACGAGCCTCCGCGTGCCGGTCCCGGCGACGGGGACGAACCGCACCAGGACGCTGCTCAGGTTCAGTTGGGCGGCGCCGGCAATGAACATCATCGTGGAGATGGCGGCGGCGTTGAGGCCCAGGTCGCGCGCCGAGTAGCGCCGGGCGGCGACCACCCAGAAGACCATTCCCAGCAACGAACCTACCGCCGAGCTGACGATCAGGGCGTGACCGTTGCGGAACAGGCCCGGCGCTGCCCCGGTGCCGGGGACGGCGCCGAGCGCCCACGGCGCGCCGAGATCGTCCTCGCCGGCAACCGGTTTCAGGGTCGCAGGCCGCCTCACCTCTACCCCCGCCTGGAGGCGGCGAGCAGCCGCGCGGCGCGCCGTGCCATCTGCAGCTTTCCCCCCTCCTGGAGGGCGAGCAGGGCGAGGAGCATAGCGGTGTCGGATGACGTGGCCGGGGGAGCGCAGATCGGACAGGTACCGGGGCCGTGGCCCACCAGGTGGGTCGTTGCCTCTGCCAGGCCGAGCTGGTAAGGGCGGCGGGTGACACGTGGAGCCGCAGCGCGAAGCGACCGGTCGGCGTGTCCGACAAGGAAGCCGCGTTCGGCCGAGGCCAGCATCGGCAAGTCGGCTTCGGTGTCGCCGACCGCGGCGGCAAGCGGGCCGGCCCCGAGCGCGTCCAAGAGCAGACGCAGCCCTTCAGCCTTGTCGGTTCCCTTGGCATGGAAGTCAGTCTGACGGTCCCCGCGGACGACGACGAGCTCCTCGCGTTGTCGGCACGCGGCGAGTGCCCGCAAGACCTGGCCAGGGTCGAGCGCAGCTCGCACACCGTTGGCGTGGAGCCGGAAGGCCCGCACCGATACGCGATAGGCGTGGTCAAGGTGGATGCCTACATCACCGTCGAGCGCCGCCCGCAGCTCGGCCAGGGCTTCCAGTTCCGGAGCCCGGAGCAGTCCCGGCGAGAACTCGTCACGGTCACGGCGGTAGATGACCGCGCCGTACTCGGCCACCCCCCCAGGTAGGCCCCACGCCCGGCACCGGTCCCGCACGTCCTCCGCGCTCCTCCCGCTGGCCAGCACCGGGCGCAGGCCGTGGGCCATCATGGCTCTCAGCACGAGCGCCGCGGTCGGCGTGAGCGCGGGGAACCCGAGGATGTCGCCCTCGAGCACGCCGTCCACGTCGAGCGCGCAGACAGGCCCGCAGTCCGCCGCCTTCACGCCCTTCAGCACGACCTCGGTCATGTACAGCCGCAAAACCCCTGACAGCTCGCGCTCGCGCTCGGTCGGATCTGGCTTTCCCGCCCCCGGTCGTCCGAGCAGGGCAATCATGTAGAGGAGCCAGCGCTCCGGGCTCACGGCATCGCCGCTGCGCTGGTGGTAGAGGGCGCGCAGGGCGTCGTCGAGGGTGCGGTCGGGTATGGACGCGGCGAGGGCCGCGAGGTCGTAGACCGGGTCGAAGCACTGGAGGTTCGAGAACCCGTTCTGGGACCCTGCTGTCTTGACCAGGCCGCCCGGCGAGGAGTCGCTTTCGAACCAATGCTCCAGGTCCATCCGCCCGTCAACGAGGCAGGGTCGGTCGACGTGCAACAGACGGCGCGCGATCCGGTCCACTGCCATAGCGCGCCCGATCGGCCACCCGCGGCCGAAGGAACGGGAGAGGACGTCGGCGGTCAGCTCC
This sequence comes from Actinomycetota bacterium, assembly GCA_030947025.1. Classification (GTDB taxonomy): domain Bacteria; phylum Actinomycetota; class Acidimicrobiia; order Acidimicrobiales; family Palsa-688; genus JALYXV01. The sequence goes on from JALYXV010000157.1 coordinate 16,268, forward strand.
CAGAGTGGCCTTTGGCCGACCAGCCACTCGGTCGGGTCTCGATCGATCGCCAGCGCCCGGCGACGGCTGAGCAGGTAGTCGACGACTGCGGGGAGCAGCGGCCGGAGCTCGGCGGTGGACTTGCCGGCGAGCGAGTGTCCTTGCGGCAGCCAGTGGCGGTAGAGGAAGCCGTCGTGGTGGCCGAGCAGGGGTGGCGAGCACGGCAGGGCGGCGGCGACCGCGAGGGCGTGCTCGCCGAAATAGCCGAGGCCGGTCCCCTCGACGAAGATGTCCGGCGCGCCCTCGTCGCCGTCGGGGCCCACCCGCGCGGCACGGTAACGGGCGCTCACATGACCCCGGTCGGCGGCGTGGTTCGGGGAGGAGACGAGCCGGCACCGCCACTGGCCGCCCCCCGGATCGAGGCCCTCACGACCGCAGACAAGCTCGCTCAGCGCCGCGCTGACCGCCGCCGCCGCCAGTCGTTCGTGGACCGACCAGCGTTCCCAGGGGAGCAGCACCGACTGGTACCGTTGGAGCCGAGCCGGCAGCGCTTCCGCTCCGAACACCGCCAGCACGAGCACGAGCGCGTCGCGCGGCACCCCCAGCCGTTCCAGTTCGGCCGAGGCCTCGACCAGCGTCGTGCCCGTCGCGGGTGGATCGTCGACGAGCAGCACCAGGCCGCCGTGGGCGACCGCCCGGCGGATCGAATCACGGGTCTCGCTACCCGTGCGGTGGCCAGGTCGCATCGTGACGGCCTGGGCTCGGAACCCACGATCGGTGAGACGCGCGACGTGCAAGGGCGCGAGGTAGCTGCCCGAGGTGCGGACGCCCACGACGACGAGGGGACGGTCGCGGTCGGGCCAGCGGTGAACGGTCTCGTCCGACAACCGCACGATGTCCTCGGGTCGCTGGTCGAAGCTGTGGAAGCACGATGGGAGGCGGCACGGCGTGGCGAGGGCGGTGGGTTCCAGGGCACCGAGCCCGATCCTGAGCCGGGCCGCCGTGGCCGAGAGTCGCCCGGGTTCGACCTTGGGCGACTCCGGATTGAGGACGACGTTCGCCAGGTCACCCGTGAGGGTGGCGATTTCTCGCTGCCAGTCAGCCAGGCGCCGGTGGGAGGACGTCATGCGCCGGGTGGCTCGCGTGGCGCTGACCATCAGCGCCAACGCGGGCGCGGAGACGGGCCGGTCGAGGCGGCCCGCGACCCGCGAGACAATTTCGGCCCGGTTTCCCAACAGGTGGCCCGGACCCTCCAGGTTGTCCTCCGCGACCTGGTTCATCGCCGCCGCCAGGAGGTAGGCGCTGTCCCAGTCCCGCTGCGCCAGCCGAGCTGCGAGCTGCGAGCCCAGTTCGGGCAAGGTCATGAGCAGGTTCGGCCCCCCAGGGGGGATGGAGGGCGCGTTGAAGGTCGCGGGCTGGGCCGGGAGCAGGGCTCCGCGGCCGCCCTCGTGCTCGTCGGTCGTCCGGTGCGGATCGTCGTCGCAACCGGGATCGGTCGCCTCGGCCTGCCTCATCCGCCGCTCGCGCGGTTGTGATCGCGCAGGCTCAGCGCCAGCCCAACAGGTCCCCACAGCGCGCCCAAGGCCTCGATCCCGCCGAGTAGCCAGTCCCGCCCGACGGCGTCGCCCCGGCACGGGCGGCCCCGGGCCCGCGCCAGGTGCGCGGCGCCACCCGGCACCCGCGGAACGACCTCGCGCAGACGCCCCGGCTCCCGCGCGAGGACTCTCGCGAGGAAGGCGGTAAGGCCGGCTCCGTAGCCGAACGCCTGACGACGCAGCGCCGCCACTGTCCGATGGTTGCGGTGGTGGACGATCGCAGCCGGCTCGTAGACGAGCTTCCACCCCTGCGTGATGATGGTGAAGAACGCCAAAAGGTCATCGCCACCGCGGGCCGGTGTGCCCGTGCCCATCACCGGGTCGAACCCGCCGACGTTCTCGAGGACCTCGCGGCGGAACGCCATGTTGGCGCCCGAGCCGAAACTGCCAGCGGTGTAGGGAAACAGCTGGTCGGAGGGCCGGTGGGGGCCCAGGTCGTAGACCCGCCGGACGAATCCCTTGCCAAAGCCCCAGCGCTGCTCCGCCCGGACTTGGGCGACAGTGTCGAGTTCGGCCGGCAGGATCAGGCCGGTGACGCATCCGACGTCGGGCGCTATGTCGAAGCCCGCCCCCAACTCGGCCAGCCAGTAGGGGTCGACGAGGACATCGTCGTCGGTGAAGGCGACAATGTCTCCGCGTGCCACGCCCAGGCCGGTGTTGTGGGCTGCGGCCAGACCGGGCCGTTCGGTTCGCAGGTATCGCGCCACAGGCGCGGGCCGGTCCGCTCTTCGGAATGCCTCGACCACCTCCCGCGTAGCGTCGCTGCTGGGCGCGTTGTCGACCACGATGATTTCGAATGGCGGGTGCTCGAGGGCGGAAAGCGAACTGAGGCAGGCGAGCAGCGTCTCGGGTCGGTTGCGGGTTGCCACAATTACGCTCGCGGGAACGGCGCGCTCGACACTGCGCTGCCTCGGCGCCAGACAGGGCGGCGCGGCCGCGGCCGCGGCCGCGATCCCGCCCTCGGCGATCCCCGCCACCGTCGGAAGGCCGTCGCTACGCAAGTGGGCGCAGACGTCGTGGGCCAGGGCAGCCCACAGGGCGCGCCCCAGAGACGCAGGTGACAACCCGGCGTCAGGGATCGAGAGCTCGACCAGCCCCAACGGACGAGTGTGCAAGCGCGCATGGGCCAGAGCGCGACCGCTGCCCCGCTGCCTCAACGCCGGCAGCGCGGCTGTCAATTCGATGTCGAGTATCTGGACGCTCGACCGGGAGCAGCGGCCGCGGCAAGCGACGCCGACCGCGGTCACAGGTCGCGGATGTCGCCAGCCGGTTCTTGGCATTGGGCCGAGGCGCTCCAGAGCGGATCAGGTTGTACGACCGCCTCCCCGCCCGGGACGAGCACCAAACCCGGGGAGTGATCGTCGGACGCGACACTGAACGGTACGCGAAGGTCGATGACCGCCGGTGGCGAACCTCGGACCGCGAGCGGTCGGGGTCGGATGAACTCGGCCAGCACCGTGCGCAGCACCCGAGTGCCGTCGGAGAAAGTACGCAGCTTCGAAGTTCCGTGAGTCCGGGCCCCCTCCAGGCTCGGGACCTCGGTGACCTTCAGCTGGCGGCGCACCGCTCGCACGACCAACTGCGCCTCGATCTCGAATCCGTCGGCGTCAAGTGCCAGCAGGTCGAGATCGTCGCGGCGGAAGGCGCAGAAGCCATAGCACAGGTCCGTGAAGCGGGTTCCATACAATGCGTTGGCGACCGACAACAGGCATTTGTTGCCTATCCGGCGCAACCGGGTGATGTCCGCCGAGCTTCCGCCGGCCATGAACCGGGACCCCTTCACCAGGTCAAAGCCGTCGGCGAGGAGGACCAGGAGCCGGATCATCTCCCCCGGAGTCATACTCCCATCGGCGTCGATCATCACGATCACCTCACCTGTCGCCAGCCGGAAACCGGCCCGCAGCGCGCTGCCCTTGCCTCTGGGCTCAGGCTCGGAGATCACGACGATGTCGGGCCGAATGGCGCGGGCGACTTCCGCGGTCCCGTCATCGGAGTTGGCGTCAACCAGGATGACCTCGTGGACCCACTCCGGGATATTGGATAGGACCCACGTCACACTCTGGCACTCGTTGCGAGTCGGAATGACCACACTCACGGTAGTCAACGGGGTCCACCCCCGTGGTCCGTCCTCGGGCTGTTCGAACGAGCGCACCGGCATGGTCGTCACCTCGGATCAGCGCGGGACCCCGCGGGTCGGGTAGAGTATAGGTAAAGGACATAACTATCAAATCGACTGAATAGGACATCGATTCTAGGTAGTCTGATAGCCTTTTGGATACGAGGTGCTACTTGTCTCACTGTCGAGATCAGTGGCCCGCGCCAGCTGAGCCGGTAGCAAGGTCGCGGCCGCGAGGCTCGAAGAAGCGGCTGGCGACCGCGACCGCAACCCGTGCCTGGCCACGGTCACTCTCTGGGATTCGGTGCTGGCTGGTGGGGTCAACCAGCTACATTCTGGGCCAGTGGCGCGCGTTCGGTAAATCCCGCGACCGACAGGAGCGACCGTCGACAGGGGGCTTCCGTCAATGAGCAGCGACGGGGTCCGCTCCGCTGGCGAACTGGTTGTGACGACCCCGGCGCCCCGAGGCGAGTGGCGGGACATCGTGGCCGCCGATCCCGACGTGCTCGTTAGTCAGACCCCGCAGTGGTTGGACTGCGTACGATCGGTGGGCGGCGGGGCCGACGCCAGTCGGCTCTACCGCGCCGGTGACGGCGGCAGGTTCGTGCTGCCCCTGGTCCGGCGAGGGCCCCCGTCGCTTCGTCTCTCGCGATTCGAGTCGATGCCCGCAGCGTGGGGATTCGGCGGCGTCGTGGCCTCGCGCCCGCCGGATGCCGGTCTGCTGCGCGGAGTGCTCGACGACCTGGCGTCGCTGGGGGCACTGCGTATCCACCTGCGCCCCAACCCGCTGCACGCCGCGACATGGGAAGTGGCGGCGGCTGGGCGGGCGGTCCGGCTGGCCCGGTTGGCCCATGTCCTGGACCTCGACGGCGGATTCGAGCAGGTATGGGCCCAGCGTTTCACCGCCGTGACAAGGCGCAACGTGCGTGCCGCCGAGCGCCGCGGGGTGGTTGCCGAGGTCGGTAGATCACCCAGGTTGGTCGCCTCGTTCTACCGCCTGCTCGAGCAGTCGTTCGACCGATGGGCCGAGCAGCAGAGCGAGCCCCGCCCTCTGGCCCGCCTCCGGGGGCGTCGCCGCGACCCGATCGATAAGTTCGAGGCCCTGACCGCAGCGATGGGAGACGCCTGCCAGATCTGGCTCGCATCCTACGAGGGTCGGCCCGCGGCGGCGATCCTCGTGCTCCAGGGCACCAACGCCCATTACACGCGAGGCGCGATGGACAAGCGCCTCGCGGCGGAGTGCCATGCCAACAGCCTGCTGCATAAGCTGGCCATCGAGGATGCCTGCGCGGCGGGTTGCCGCGCGTACCACATGGGCGAGACCGGCGCAGCCCAAGGGCTGGCACGCTTCAAGGCCCGCTTCGGCGCGGTCGCCCATCCGTATGCCGAATATCGCATCGAGCGACTACCGCTCACTCGGGGCGAGCAGCTCCTCAAGAAAACCGTCAAGCGCCTGATTGGTTTTCATGACGCGACCGGGGTGTCTTTGCCTTCCTCCTCCTCCTCAGGCGACGGTCAAGTCTAGCTTGAACACCAAGTCACGCGAGCTGCCGGGGTAGCGGCTGCGGCTCTACTAGACGCAGTGGGTGGTGTGGCCGGCCACGTCGGTGGCGTCGAAGGACCAGACGGTGGGCTGGGCGGAATCGGTCTTGGTCGCAACGACAATGACGGGCGAGGTGGTCCCGGCGGCAAATTTGGGCACGCTCACCGTTCCATTGGTGATTGACACATTGGTGATCGAGGCCAGTCCGATGCCGGTGTCCTGCACATTGACTGACTGGCGGGGCGGCGGCCCGGGTACGAACGCCGACACGTCGCAGGTCGGCGCCACGCTGGCCGGCGGAGCGGAAGCCGTGGTGGGCGTCGCGGTGGGCGCCGCGGCCGAGCGCGGGAGGGTTGTGAGGGTGGTGCGCGCCGATGCCGCCGATCCTGCCGAACCCGGCGAGCGGACAGGGACGGCAAGAGCGGTCGCCACTGGCGAGGCGACGGTCGGTGCTCTCGTGTCGCTCGTCGGCGGCACCGCGCCCGTCGGTCCGGCATTGGAAACAGCGGGGGCGGTCGCAATGGTCGCCGACCCGCCCCCGAGCGAGGGTCTCGGCCACCTCGTACCGGCCGGCGCCCCAGTCTGAGAGCCGCTCGATCGACTCGTTGAGGTTGTCCCATTGGCGAGAAGCAGGACGGCGACCATCATGGTGCCGGCGCCGACCAGGGCGGCGATCAGAGCCCCGAGCATCCGGCGGCCGCGACGGTTGCGCTTCGCCCCCACCGACCCGAGCGCCGAGGGAACGGCTCCTGCCGATGTCCCGAGCGCCGCCGCCGCCAGCGCCTGGCGGGTGTGGCTCGTAACGGCGGCGACGGAAGTGTCGAAGGTGGGGGCGTTGCGGGGGTTGGCCTGCTGCAGCGCATCCAGGCCATCATCGTTGAGCATCGTGCGCCGGTTCACTCAGCGACCACGCCGTTGCGCCATGTTGCGGCGGTGCGGTCGGCAGGGCGGGTGATGGAGAGGAACAACGAACCTCAACCGTCTGGATGCCGCTGTAAACGGTGCGAAAACGTTGCCGAGCCCGGTGCAGGCGGCCCCGGACGGTTACCGCCAGGCGCCCCATGACTGCTCCGATCTCCTCCGACGTCAGACCCTCCCATTCGGCCAAGAGGAGGATCTCGCGAGCGGCGGGATCCAACTGTCGGAGAGCATCGGCCACCATGCCCGGGACCATATCGACGGGCCATTGCGTCCGATCCCCGGTCTCGACCAAGCGCAGCCGTTCCACCAAACGGCGGCGGTGGCCCCGGGCCCCCGGGTCGTCGGTGATGACCCGGCGAGCGGTGGCCAACAGCCACACCCGTCCCGCAGTGCCGTCGGGCACGTCGCCCAACCGGCGCCACGCCACCCCGAAGACCTCGGAGACCGCGTCCTGGGCGTCCCTCTCGGAGGCGCACCGCCATCGGCAGTAGGCCGCCACGTCGCTCACATGGTCGACAATCAGCTGATCCAGTCGGTCGGCTCCTGGGGGGATCGCGCTCATGGCGGAGTCAATCGATCCATCCCTGGGCCACCGGGATGCTCAGCTGCGCCCTTCTGTCTGAATCGACCATGTTGTCCGGTTCCATTCAAGCACTTTCTCAGCCCGCCCGGCGGGTGGCGCGGTCGTCGGATGATCGCCGGGCGCCCCGAGGGGACAAAATCGAGATCCCGGGTGGCTGGTGGTCAGAGTCCGGACCTCCTTTTTAGAGGTCACCGGGCCAGCGAGATGAACCAAACCGGATTCCCGCGCCTGGCCGGTTGTCCGCCTACGCTGCCGCCGTCACCGCGGTAAACGAACATGGGAGGCACTCATGGGACGCAACGAGGGAGTGGTGAGCGAGTTCAAGGACTTTGTCCTGAGGGGCAACGTGCTCGATCTGGCCATCGCCGTGGTCATCGGCACTGCCTTCGGGGTGGTGGTGAACGCGCTGGTCAAGGATCTGTTGACCCCAGTCATTGCCGCCATCTTCGGAAAGCCGAGCTTCTCCGATCTCAATTTCACCGTGAATCACAGCCATTTCCTCTTCGGCGATTTCATCAACGCCGTCATAGCGTTCCTGTCCGTGGCCGCCGCGGTCTTTTTCGTGGTCGTGAAGCCCGTCAATATCCTCACGGAACGTCGCCAGCGGGCGCCCGAGCCCGATAGTCACGACCGCCCGTGCCCGGAGTGCCTCAGCCAGATCCCGAAGGCGGCCCAGCGCTGCTCCCAGTGCACAGCCGAGGTGGGGCCGCTCCAGTGACCGCGCTCACTCACCTCGTTAGGCGAACACCGCCTGATAGCGCATCCCCCCTGGGTCGGGACCAAGAGGGACGATGAAGATCTCGAACGCTCCTAGGGCGGGATGGTCGAACTGGTAGGTGCCTTGAGGCAGGAAAGGCTCCAGGGGACCATGCAGCATGAGGTTGAACGGTTGCCGCGCCCCCTCGGCCATCTTCGGCCCCCAGGTCGTCACCGAGGTAAGGGCGAGCTCAACCGCCAGCGGCGGTGAAGGTGGCGACGCTGGCGTCGGCGGCGACGCGGGCGACGACGGGGATGCCGGCGACGACGGGGACGCCGACGGCGACCACGGCCTGACCCGGAACATGTCACCCTCCCGGCCCTCGAAACTGCTGGCGCGCAAGGCGGGCGCGGTCATCACACCTCGCTTGCCGGCAGCCAGCGCAGGAACAGGTAGACCCCCCGGTCCCCGGCCAGGGAGAACCCGAGGCGCTGGTACCAGGGCAGCGCCCGGTTGTTCCGCTCGACATGGATGGTGACGCCGACGCCACGAGCGCCAGCTGCGGCCAGCACATCTCCCAACACGCGCTTCCCGACACCTTGGCCCCGGTAGGCGGGGAGGAGGGCAATGTCCATGACCCGAGTCTCGTCCGCCATCTGCTGCACATACAACCGCCCGGCCCGCTGGCCGTCCACGACGATCACGTCGAAGGTGGCACCCGGGTAGTTTCGGCGGTAGTGGTGGTCCTGAGCCTCGAACTGCTGCCGCAGGAAGGCGTCGATCGTCGCCGCAGGCCAGTCGACGACGGCCAGTTCCTCGGCCCGGGTGCCGGCGTACACCTGGTAGAGGAACTCCCGGTCGGCTGGCGACGTGGGACGAAGCTCCAGGCGCAGCCCACCGCCCCTTCCACCGTCGCGCGCCGTGTTCACGCCCGCCAAACCCTCGCCAGTCGGGGCCCGATGTGGCTCGGGGAACACTGCCGGCGAAGGTACCAAAGACTTGCGGCGCCGGTTGGGACGGCCGCGGCCGGAGAAGCGCTCGTTTCAATGTCGTCGATGGTTGGTACAACGTCCGTGCGGCGGCGGGCCCCGGGTGGGCGGCCAGCATCGGCGGCTGACCAAGCCCCCGGGCCCGTTGCCGCGCTGAGCTGTTCAAATCCGTCCCGAGGATGGGCGAAATCCGGATGGAGCCGGATGGAAGTCGACGTCGCTGGTGTTGACTGCCCGCGTGCGACGACGCCTGGAACGCCACCTGACCATGTGGCTCGGTCAGTGGCCACCGCCCGGCGGGCTGGTTGTCGCCACCGCCCCCGGCCGGGTCGAACCGGGTTGGGACGGCCACGTCCACCCGGTAATCGGTGTCAGCAGTCCGGCAGGGATGGTTCTCTCAGTCCCGCCTGACGTGGTGGTGGAGGCTCGGCGGATCGCTGGCGCGGGTGGCCTCACCGCCTTGAGCCGCAAGCTGGGAACGTTGCTCGGCCGGCCCGGCGATCGGTTGCAGGCCGGAGTCTTCCGCTGGCCGGACTCGCCCGTGGCGCCCGCAGACCTTCCCGATGCCGGGATCTGGGTGCCGCACGACGACCCGCGGGTTCCCGGGTGGATGCACCCGTTCGGAGGCGAGGTGCTGGTCGCCCTGTCGGACGGGGTCTATGCGGCCGGCGTCGGCGTCAAGCACCACGACCGGTTCGGCCAGGAGCTGGCGGTGGGTACCGAGGAGCGGTTCGCGGGCCGGGGTTGGGGGCGCCGCCTGGTCGCTCAGGCGGCCCGGCGGGTTATCGACGAAGGGAAGGTTCCGACCTACCTCCACGATGCACGGAACATCGCCTCCGCCAAGGTCGCCGAGGCGGCCGGATTCCCCGACCGCGGCTGGCAGGTCTGGGGTCTCTGGCCCTGAGCGGCCCCGACCCCGCCCCCCTCGGTAAACGAAACCGTGCTGTTCCCTGTATGACCTATACGGTCATTTGTGCATACAACGGCAGGCGATGGGGGCACCTCGCCGCCCGGCCGCTTCGTCTCGCCCGAGCTACGGCGAGGACCGCCTAGCGGCCGTGAGCCGCGCCTCTAGGCCAGGACCCGCCTCTTGAAGCCCACAATGCCTTGCCATAGCAAAACACCGCAGATGGCCAGTAGCACCGGATAGATGATGTAGAGGTGCATGTGCGAGCTCGTCGTCAATGCCGCTCGGAAACCCTCGGTGACATAGATCAGGGGATTGGCCAAGACCAGCGTCTGGAGCCACGGGAACCCAAAGACCTGGACGTGCTGGAGAGCCGTCCACGTGTAGTAGGTCCCGCCCAGGAAGGTCATCGGCAGCACAATGAAACCGAACATGGCCGAGATGTTGCGGGGTTCGACCCGAGTCCCCAGCACCAGCCCGAAGGCGGCGCACATCACGCAGGCGATCGGCAGCAACGTGAGCAGGATGGGCCAGTTGATGGCCAGGTGCGCCGTCACACCGCGGGCGTGGACATACCTGGCCACCGGGAACACGATGCAGGCCGCGATCAGCCCCTGCACCGCACCGGCTGCCACCTTGCCCACCGCCACCAGGGAAACCGGCATCGGGGCCAGAACCCGGTCCTCGATCTCCTTCGTGTAGCCGAACTCCGTCGCCATCGGCAGGGCCACCGACATGATCCCCTGGAACATGATCGAGATGCCGATCACGCCCGCGATGAGCACGCTGGCGAAGGCGGCCTCTCCGGCCCGTCCACCCGCGCTGCCGATCCCCTGCCCGATCTGGGGGAACACATAGAGGAAAACGAAGACCAGGAGGAACGGCTGGATGACGGTGCGGCCGACAAACTCGCCCGCGTTTTTCTTGAGCACCGTCAGGTCGCGCTGCATGAGGGCGACGAACGCCTCACGACTGGCCCGCCCCGCCGTCCGGCCCCGCTTGGCGCCGGTGTAATCCGGTCGAACCAGCACCGTTGCCGCAGCCGCAGCCGCCGCGGTCGCGGCACCCTCGCTGCCCGGGGCCGCCGCGGCCCCCGCCACCGCCTCCGACGCCGCCTCCGCTGGCCCAGGCTCGGTGCTGGTGGTCCGAGTGGTAGTCATCAGTCCCGTAGGTCCTTTCCGGTCAGGTTAATGAAGACGGTCTCCAGGGTGGGCTCGGCGACGGAAAGGTCCTGAACTTGGAATCCGCTTCGCTCGGCCGAGGTGACGATCGGGGGCACCACGCTGGAGGCCCCCTTGACGTGCACCCGCAAGCTGTCGTCGACCTGACTCACCGATGTCACCCCGAGCACTTCCTTCTCCAACAACAACGCAAGTTCATCGAGGTCCCCCGACGCGTGGACGGTGACGATGCTGTCGGCCCCGACTGACGCCTTCAGACCCGCTGGTGTGTCGAGGGCGAGGATTTTCCCATGGTCCATGATCGCCAGCCGATCGCACAGCGAGTCGGCCTCCTCCATGTAGTGCGTGGTCAGGAGGATGGTCTGTCCCGCCTCGTGCAACTGGCCCAGGATCTCCCACAGGGCGATGCGACTCTGCGGATCAAGCCCTGCGGTCGGCTCGTCGAGGAACAGGATGTCGGGCCGGTGAAGGATCGACCGGGCCACCATCAGCCGCTGCGCCATGCCGCCGGACAGCGCGAAGACCGACGCCTTGGCCCATTTGGCCAGTTGGAACTGCTCGAGCAGCTGGTCGGCGGCCTGGCGGGCGTCCTTGCCGGGCATGCCGAACAGGCGCCCGTGGTAGTACAGGTTCTCCCACACCGTCAGGGCCCGGTCGAGGGTGTTCTGCTGGGTGACGACTCCGATCACCTGTTTGGCCAGGGCGGGGTGGGCGACCACGTCGACACCCCCCACAATGGCCTGGCCCGACGTGGGCAGGACCCGGGTGGTGAGCATGCCCGCGGTCGTCGTCTTGCCCGCGCCGTTGGGACCGAGCAGGCCGAAGATCTCGCCCCGGCGAACCGACAGGTTGAGGCTGTCGACGGCTTTGAAGTCGGTCCCGGGGTACACCTTGGTCAGGTCGATGGTGCGGATCACCTCGTCGGCTGCCGCCGGCGCCCCGAGGGGGGCCGGCGAGGCCTGGTCATCCAGCTGCGTCGCGGACATGAGCCTCCTCTGTGAATCGTTCGCGTACACGGGTCAACAGTCGGGTCAGCGTCGCCGCCTCGTCGGGGGTGAACAGGCTGCGGAACTCCTTGTCCTGCGCCTCGGCAAAGGCCTCGACCCGGTCCAGATGGGCCTGTCCCGCGGGCGTCAGCTCCACGTAGCAAACCCGCCGGTCGGTCTGGTTGCGCACCCGCTCGATGAGTCCGTCGCTGGCTAGGCGATCGAGGTGGTGGGTCAGGGTGGGTCCCTCGATACCCACCCAGGCGGCCAGCTGCCGCTGACTCACACCGGGGCGCAGGTATGCCGTCTTCAGCACCACGTAGGTGTTGAGCGAGGAGCCGACGGTCGCCAAGCTGCGGTCGAAGTGCTCCCGGACCACCTTGCCTGTCAGTGCCAGCAGCCGGCCCAGCCGTTCCTCCATAGACCACTAATCATTAGCACCGTAATCATTAGTTGTCAAACGACTCGGGGAAAACGGAGCGGGGTGGGTTCGGCCCTCGCGCTCGTCGCTAGTCGGAACGGCCGTAGAAGAGCCGTTCGACCACCTGCCGGGAACGACGCGTGCGCCGGCGGTACTCTTCCCTTAGCTCGGTCGGGGTGGTACCGAGGCTGCGGGCCAGATGCGTCAGCACTGGCCCAGTGGCTGGAAGGGCGTCACCGGGGTGACCCCGCACCAGGTACAGCCGGTTCCTGGTCTCCTCGCAGAACCGGTAGGCGGCCCGCAGCACTCCCGCATCGTCGGGCTCGACCGCCCCAGCCGAGACCAGGGCGCCCAGGGCGGTCATGCTGCCTTCGGCTCTCACGTGGTGCTGCATCTGGAGGAGCTGGACGGTCCATTCCACGTCCGAGAGCGACCCCGGTCCCAGTTTCAGATGGAACTGGGGGTCCTCGCCCGCGGGAATGCGTTCCCGTTCGATCCGGGCCTTCATCTTGCGGATTTCCCGGACGTCTTCGTCGCGGATGGGCGACGCCCAGACGACGGGCGAGATGATGGCGTCGAAGCGCCGACCCACGTCGGGGTCGCCCGCTACCACCCGGCCCCGAAGCAGCGCCTGGCGTTCCCAGAGCTGGGCCCACCGCTCGTGATAGCGCTGGTAGGCGGCCACGCTGCGGGCCAGGGGGCCGTGGCGACCCTCGGGGCGGAGGTTGGCGTCGGTGGTCCACAGGCGGGTGGCTGGGGTCTCGCCATTGAGATAGCGCATGAGCGCGGTCGCGGTCGCCTCCCCCGCAGCCGTCTGGTCGCTGTCGTAGACGAACAGCACGTCCAGGTCGCTGGCGTAGGAAAGTTCTCCTCCGCCGAAACGGCCCATCGCCACAATGGCAAACGGGACCTGGGGTTTCACCTCGGCGAGGGCCGTTTCCAGCACCACCTCAGCCAGTGTCGTCAGGCCGCGCTCGGTGTCGGTGATGTCGCGTAGGCCCAGCACGTCGCCCGCCGCCAGGCGCAGCCATTCGGAGCGGACCAGCCGCTCGAGCCCGTGACGCCGCTCGTCGGGCCCGGCCCGCCACGCCAATGACGTGGATGCCTGGACGCGCAGCTCGTCCCTGGTGCGGGGGCCGTCGCCCGAGGCGAAGGTCAGGTGGGCCAGCTGGCTCGATCCCCCGCTGAAACGGGCCAGAGACCGAGACGGCCCCTCGAGCCAGCCGGCGGCCGTGCTGTCGCTGGGGGTGGGCGTGGCGCTGGTCGTGGCGCTGGTCGTGGCGCCGGTCGTGTCGCCGGTCGTGTCGCCGGTCGTGTCGCTGGCCCGGTTGCCGGCGGTCCCGGCCGGGGCGGTCTGGGCCGGGCCCGGCAGGCGGGGGCGTCCGGCCCGGCTGGCTGCGTCCATGACACGGCCCCCGGCTCGCTCACCGATCAGTTCCGCCCGGGTCGGGCTGGCTCCGAGGATGTCGCCCGAGGCCAGCTCGGCCAAGAGCTCGGGCTGGCGCTCGAAGGCCCGGTTGAACAACGGGCTGGTGCCGAGCAGCAGGCACAGCCGCCGGGCCGCCTCGGGTGACTCCCGAAACAACCCGACCAGGTGGTCGCGGCGGTGCTGGCCGGTCACCAGCGATCGTAACCCGAGTAGCCCCAGATCGGGGTCAGGGGACTCCGACAGCCATCCGAACAGCAGCGGCAGCAGCTGCTGCATCAGCCGCGACGACCGCGAGAAGCCCTTGGTCAGCTCCTGGACGGCCTGACGAGTCCGGTCGGCATCGCTGAAGCCGAAGACGGCCAGCCGTTCGACGATGGCCGCCCCGCTCAGCCCGCTCGGGGCGTCGTCGGTCCGTGCCGCCCGGCCCTTCGGGGGGGTCCGTGTGAAGGCCTCCAGGAGGGGCCGGAAGAACAAGCGCTCATGGATCGACCGCACCGTGGCCTGATGCTGGCGCAGCTCGTGTTCGAAGTAGGCATTGGCCGTCGAGCTGGCGTCGTCCCGGAATCCCATGACCCGTGCCAGCCGGGTCCGCCCCGCGGCGTCGGTTGGGAGGGCATGCACCGGCTGGCCTTCGACCAACTGCAGGCGATGTTCAGCCGCCCGGAGGAAGCGGTAGGCCCGTTCGAGTATCTCGGCATCGTCGGTGGCGACGTAGCCCGCCATGGCCAACTCGGTGAGAGCGGTGAGGGTCGTCGGTGAACGGAGGGCGGAGTCAGCCCGCCCATGCACGAGCTGCAGCAACTGAACCGCGAACTCGATGTCCCGAATGCCCCCCGGACCGCGCTTCAGCTCCCGGGTCGTCATGCCCTTGCGGGCCACTTCGCCCTCGGTCCGGGCCTTCATGGACCGCACCGCCCGCAGGTCCTCGGCGCCGAATGGCCGGGTCCACACCCGCTCGGCCGCACTCTGCATGAACGCCGCCCCCAGCTCAGGGCTGCCGGCTGCCGGCCGGGCCTTGATCAGGGCCTGGAACTCCCAGGTCTGGGCCCACCGGTCCCAGTAGTTCTTGTAGGACTGGAGCGATCGGGTCAATGGGCCGTTGCGGCCCTCCGGTCGAAGGTCGACGTCGACCTTCCACGCCCGGCGCGCGATCGCCAGGACGGGCCGGGGGTCGGCCTCGCCCACGAACATGAGGTCGATGTCGCTGCTGTAATTGAGTTCTCTGCCCCCGAGCTTCCCCATGCCGATCACCGCCAGGTCCGAGCCGGACTGTCCCGCCAGCCGGACGGCCTCCTCCAGCATGTCGTCGGCCAACTGGGCGAGGGCCGCGCCCGTGGCTTCCAGGGCGTCGAATCCGAGCAGGTCGCGCGCCGCGATCCGGAGAAGCTCGAGCCGTTTCCACCGTGCGACCGAGCCGGCGTCGGTGTGTTCGAGCACGGGCCGGACGGGGAGATCGGCCAGCACGCCGATCGCCGCCTCGTCGGTGGCGAGCAGCCGGGCCAAATGGGGGCTGGCCGCACCGACCGCAACCACGGCGGCCAGGAGATCGGCATCGCCGCGCAGCCGTTCGGCCACGTCGGCTCGACCCTCGGTCAGGTGACCCAGGGCCAAGCCGGCGGCCACTGGGTCGGCCGATCGCTCCACCGCCTCAGCCACTCGTGGATCGGCCACGCTCAACACAGTGGTGATGGTACGGGCTTGAGGCCTCAACTGGCCGTTTCAACCGGGGCGCGGTTTTTGTATGGCAAACCCACAGTGGGTGGGGGATGTGCCACCACAAACCGGTCTGGCCCGGGGTTCCGGTTTTGTGATGGCAAACCCACACTGGGTGGGGGATGTGCCACAACACGAGGCGGTCCGGCTCGGCGAGGGCGGTGGACGTACCCTGGTGGGCGGGATGACCGTTCTTCGAGTGGCCCTCTGCCAGCTGAACACCGTCGTCGGCGACCTGGGGGGCAACGCCGAGCGGATCATCGTCGCGTTAGGGACCGCTGAGGACGCGGGCGCTGATCTGGCGGTATTCCCCGAACTCGCCATAACCGGCTACCCGCCCGAGGACCTCCTGCTCAAGCCTGGTTTCATCGCTGACAACCAGGCCGCCTTGACCAAGGTGGCCGCCGCCACGGAGCGGTGTGCCGCCATCGTCGGCTACGTCGACCAGGGGATGGACCTCTTCAACGCGGCCGCGGTCTGCGCCTTCGGCCAAGTGCACGGCGTCTACCGCAAACAGGTGTTGCCCAACTACGGCGTCTTCGACGAGAAGCGCTACTTCGCGCCCGGGACAGGGGCTCGAGAGCTCTACCTCATCGGCGGGGTGCGGGTCGGGGTATCGGTCTGCGAGGACGCGTGGGACCCGGCTGGCCCGATCGCGGCTCAGGCGGCGGGCGGTGCTGAGCTGATCGCCAACATCAACGCCTCGCCCTACTACCGCGGTCGGTTGACCGAGCGCGAGCGCATGCTTGCCACCCGAGCCGCCGACGCGTCGTGCCCGGTCGTCTACGTGAATCTCCTCGGCGGTCAGGACGAGCTGGTGTTCGACGGCGCATCGGTCGTTTTGGCGGCCAACGGCGACATTGCCTGCTCCGCCCCCCAGTTCGAAGAGGCGGTGGCGTTGGTCGATGTCGACATCGTTCCCGTCTTCCGCAAACGCCTGCTCGACCCGAGAGGGCGGGCTGAGGCCGCGCCACTGCCCGTGTCGGTTGTCACCGAGGGCCGCCGGGCGGGCCGATCGGCAGCCCGGCTACGGCGGGAGGTCGCCCCCCCGCTGCCCGTCGAGGAAGAGATCTACCGGGCCCTCGTTCTCGGGACCCATGACTACGTCACCAAGAACAATTTCTCCGACGTCGTCATTGGCTTGTCCGGGGGGATCGACTCTTCGTTGGTGGCGACGGTCGCGGCCGACGCCCTCGGCGCCGAGCATGTGCACGGCGTGGCCATGCCCTCGCGCTTTTCCAGTGATCACTCGCGCTCGGACGCCGAAGCCCTGGCCCAGCGGCTCGGCATCGACTACCAGGTCATCCCGATCGAGGCCGCCCATGCCGCTTTCACCGACATGCTGGCGCCTTGTTTCCAGCGGCGAATGGCCGATCTCACGGAGGAGAACATTCAGAGCCGAATTCGCGGCGTCACCCTGATGGCCCTGTCCAACAAGTTCGGCTGGATGGTGCTGACGACCGGCAACAAGAGCGAGCTGGCCGTCGGCTACTCGACGCTCTACGGGGATACCGCGGGCGGCTTCGCCGTCATCAAAGACGTACTGAAGACCATGGTCTACTGCCTGTGCCAATGGCGCAACGCCCATCCCCCCCCGGGCGACGGGCCTCCCATTCCCGAGTCGGTTTTGTCGAAACCACCGTCGGCGGAGCTACGGGCCGATCAGCGCGACGACCAGAGCTTGCCGCCCTACGAGGTGCTCGACCCCATCCTCGAGGCGTACATCGAATCGGACCTGACCGCAGCCGAGTTGCTCGACAGGGGCTTCGACGAGGAACTGGTGCGCACGGTGGTCCGCTTGGTCGACCTGGCTGAGTACAAGCGCCGCCAGTACCCCCCGGGGGTAAGAGTCACACCCAAGGCGTTCGGCCGGGACCGCCGCATGCCGATCACCAACCGATACCGCTGACCCAGGCCCATTCTGACCGCGCCGGTCACGGCCGGGCGGTCCCAGGCTGGTGGTCACGGTGGCCGGGGGAAAGGCCCGAGGTCGGGGGGGCGGCGGTGGCGTCCGGCCTCCGCGCCGGCCTGTGTGCCGGCGTGTGTGCCGGCGGCTGTGTCGGCGGCTGTGTCGGCGACCGCGGGTCTCCGACCTGGGATCCTCTTCCCGCGCCGTCGCGTGGTGAGCCAGGAGGCGACGACGGCGACCAGGGCGGCACCGTAGGCGGCCCGGCCGATCCCTGTCACGCGGCGGGAGTCGAGGATCACGGCGAAGTAGTACGGGTAGCCGGCGGCCGTAACCGCGGCCCAGCGGGGCCGCACGGCCAAAGCGCCCAGGGCGACGAGGCTGACCGCGTACCACGGCTGCACCGGGGTCGTTGCCAGAAGGAGGGCGCCGAAGAGCACGACGGCACCCGCGGGCGGGTCGGGTCGGCGCCATACCACCCAGGCGACGGCGGCAGAGAGGCCGAGGACCGCGGCGGCGGTAGCCAGGGAACCTTGCAGCCCCAGCGCCCCAGCCAGAAGGAACCGACCCCCCTTGGTGTAGTGCTCCTCTCTGAGGTAGCCGGGTAGGAAGCCGAGCACCTTGGAACCCACCGCCGCGACATGCGGGAGGTAGGTGATCGCACCGAGGCCGAGCGCGGCGGCCGTCGCTCGGGCGACCGATAGCCAAGGGTGGGGCCGGGGGAGTCCGATCAGGGCAACGAGCAACAACGCGGGGTAGACCTTGACGAGGGCGGCCGCGCCGATGAGCGCCCCGATGGCAACATCCCGGCCGATCGTGGAACGGGCTGACGGCGAAGCGGCCGTGGCCGTGGCGGTGCCGGTATGGGGCGGGGGCCGGGAGATGACAAGGGCCGCAACCATGAAGGCGACGGCGAGGCCGTCCACGTGGGCATTGCTGACGAACTCGAGCACGGCGGCGGGGCACAGGGCATACAACGCCACCCATCGGTCGTCCCGCCCCCAGCGCCGCAGCGCGACCACGAGCAATCCGATCGTGAGGAGATCAACCAGCAGGCCGGCCACCTGCCAGGCCTTGTGGCGGCCTCCGATACCCGACAACCGGTACACCGCCGTGAACCACGCCTCAGCCACCGGTGGATAGATCGTCCGTTCGAGCGGCCGGTTGATACGAGTGCAGGGAGTGGGCCGGAGGAGGGCGGCGCAGCCGGATCGACCGGGAAACAGCCACGGCTCGCGCAGATGGCCGAGTTGGGAGGCGGCGGGCGGGTACCGGTACGGGTCGACGCCGGCGGTCTGCACCCGGCCGTCCCACGCATACCGGTAGAGATCATCAGAGGTCGTCGGGGGGCCGGCCAGGGCCATGAGCCGCACGACCACCGCGGCCGCCACGATCATGGAGAGGGTGTGGCGGCGGGGCAGCCGGAGGGCGGCGATCGTTCCGACGATCCATGCCGCCCCCCAGCCGGTGAGCTGCCAGAGGATCGACCAGCTCTTCAGAAGAGCCGAGTGGCTTGAGGCGATGGAGCCCGCGAAGGCGGCACCGACCACGGCGGCGAGAACGAACAGGGCCGTGCTCCCCGGTCCGGGCTTGGCCGGCTTGACCGCGCGGGGTGGCACTACGAGGAAACGAGCCGGGCCAGTTCGACCGAACGGCAGCAGTAGAAACGGCCGTTGCGGCTCGGACGGTTCCAGATGGCGTAGACCACCCACCGAACACCATGCAGGTCAGTGAAGGCGTCGAGCCCGCCGGGCGAGTACTGGCTGCCGAGGGTCGAAAGGAACGGCACTTGTTTGGCGTCCCGGCACGGCCCGGTCAGCGTCGGGCAGAACGCGACGCCAGTGGCGTAAGCCGCCCTGTCCCAGTTGTTGCCCGCGTGAAACAACCACCAACCCCCGTGCTTGGCCGGGATCACCACGGGCCGCTCTATCACGCCCCCCTCCCAGCCCTGATCTGCGCTCAGCAATCGGTGGGGCGGGCCCACGACTCGCAGGCCGTCCGGGGACAGATCCTGCTCCCAGAGGCTGACCACGAGCCCGCAGCAGTTGCCATCGTTTTTCCACAACAGATGCAGCCGGTGTCCGCCGTCCCGCACGATCGTCGGATCGATCGAGCCTCCCAGGTAGCGCTGGCACCCCAGGGGACCGGTCCCCGCCTCGTTATAGGGCCCTTCGGGAGCCCGCGAGGCTTCGGCCGCGATGCACTCCCGGCCGCTCATCGGGTCCGGAACGGACACGGATCGGAGGTAGCCGCGACCGGTGGCCAGCACGGCCGGCGCCCAGGTGAGCGAGCCGGTCGGGTCAGGGCCGGCCCAGGCAGGGAGGGTGGGCATCGCATCTGGGCCTGGCTGCCAGTGAATGAGGTCGGGAGAGAACGCAGTGGGCACGTGGGCGGGCCAGTCGTTGGTCCCGAAGACCCAATATCCGCCCGGCGACCTGGACGTCGCCGCGACCGGAAGGACGTAGGGGTCCCCGATGTCAGCATTGAAGAGGTTGCGGGCTTGCCCGATCACCGGGAGTGCGATGGCGGTCGTCGACGGCCGCTCCACGACGGCCACCGCCGCGACCACGACCACGGCCAATGCCATGCCGATGCCGATGCCGACGGCGATCTTCGCCCGGCGGCCTCGCCGTGATCGTTGTTCACCGACGCCGGCTGGGGGCCGCGGGCTGTCAACCGCGGTCGCGGTCACCACCCGCGGGACCGACGAGGCGTGCATCCGTCCGACATCGGTTTGATGATCCCACCCATCTCATCGCCGCGGTGCGTCAGGCGACGATTGGGGGGCGTCCGGTCGGCGGGCCGGGTCGCGGTGCACAACGATGGATGCCCAGATGGCCCAACGTCACAGTCCCGAGCCGGCCCCGGCGGAGAAGAGTCGCCGGCCGCGGATCGTCGGGATCGTCCTGGTGATGGCACTCGGGCTCGTTCATGCCTTCGTTGTGGCCCGTCGTTATCACGTCGGGTCGTTCGACGACGACGCCAC
The DNA here is from genome assembly GCA_030947025.1 of Actinomycetota bacterium. Lineage (GTDB taxonomy): Bacteria > Actinomycetota > Acidimicrobiia > Acidimicrobiales > Palsa-688 > JALYXV01. The sequence continues at coordinate 36,220 of JALYXV010000157.1, forward strand.
CTACGTGCTTGCCGCGCGCGCCCTGGCGGCCGGCCATGGCCTCACCAGCCGGGCCGCGGGCGGCTACCCGTTGGTCGGCGTCTACCCCCCGGGCTATCCAGCCCTGTTGAGCCCGTTGGCGGCGATCTGGCCGTCGGGCGTTCTGGCGTTCCGGGTCCTTTCCTCGGTCCTGTTCGCGGCCATCTTCCCCTTGACGTGGACGTACCTCGCCCGACGTCGGGTTCCCGAACCGGTACGCCTGGCCGTCCTCGCCCTCTTGGCCCTCAATCCCGTGCTGGCGACCTACGCCACCATGGTTATGCCCGAGGTCGCCTTTGTCGTGGTGCTGCTACTGATGCTGCTGGCCCTCGACCGTTGGGCGCAGCAGGCCGGGCTGATCACGTGGGCCGGCGCGGGGACAGTTCTGTGTGCGGCGACGCTGCTCTGGCTCAAGGAGGCAGGAATTGGCTTGGTCATCGGTGTCGTCGCCTGGCTGGTGCTCCGCTGTGCGCTTCGCGATCCCGTTTCCCCAAGCGCCGTTTCCCCAGGCGCCGTTTCCCCAGGCGCCGTTTCCCCAAGCGCCGTTTCCCCAAGCGCCGTGCCCAGAAGCGCCGTGCCCAGGAGTGCCCTGCTCCGCAAGGCCGTACTCGCCGCCGTTGGTCCGGCGGTGCTGTTCCTGCCGTTGCTGCTGATGCGGGCCCGGGTGGGCGCCGATCTGATCGGCTCGCGCTACTCGCGGGACCTGGGCGGTGTGGTCAACGACGGCCTGGTGGCACGGATTACGCAGGTCGTGCCCGCCGCGGTTCGTGCCTATGCCAGCCAGGCCGTGCCTCGTTCCATCGTGCCAACCATCGGCGGCTTCCTGCCCAACCACGGTCCGGTCGGCGCCGTGCTGCTCCTTCTCACCTGGACGGCTGCCCCGCTCGTCGGCGTCGGCTTCGTCGTGTGGTGCAGGAGGTACGCCGATGCCACCTGTCAGGCGGTGCCGGTGTATCTGGTCGGGACACTTATCTATCCGTTCACCAACGAGCGGCGGGTCATCCTGGTCCTGCCCGTGATCGTGGCGTGGTACATCCTCGGTGCAACGTCAGTGTTCGCCGCCGCGAATCGGGCCGCCAGCCGCGCCGGAGGCCGGGTTGTGCCCTACCTGGCAAGGCGATTGCCTGTTGTCGCTTCCCTACTGCTCCTCGTGGTGCTGGCGTCACAGTTCACGCGCGACTATCTCTATTTCGAAGGTGCGCAAAGCTCTGCGCCGGGCGGGTCGCCCTACATGGCGTTGTTGCGCCAATTGGGCCAACCTCGGGACATCGTCGAGACGGACTACCTGTGGACGACGGCGCTGTACAGCGGTCATCGGACCACCAACCGCGGCTACCTGGCCGGATGCGACCGCCAGCCCGTCGCCGACGCGATCCGAGCGGACGGCGCCGCATACGTGCTCACCGCCGCCCTTGACGGGCGAGGTCCGGTTGACGACGCCTGCGTACTTTCGATAGTCGCCGGCCTTCCCGAGGCCGTCCGTCTCTACCGCTCGACCCGCGACTTGAGTTCGGTCTTCGAACTGGTTGGCCCCGGTACGCGTCACCCGGCCGTACGCGACCGGCTGGCGGACGCCGTCCTTGACGGCGGTCCCGAAACCGTCGTCATGGTCGACGAGCTCCCGCAGACGAGCGGTGATCCGGCCGGAAGGTACCCGACGGTGGCGGTGACACACGGGGCTTCAGCGCTGACCTGGTCATGGAAGCAACCCGTGTCAATCTCGCAGTTGTCGCTCGGGGCGGCAGGAGCGTCCACTACGGAAACAACCAAGGTGGAAGTTTCGATGCGCCATCCCGATGGCACCTGGAAGATCGTAACCGCGGCTCCGGGTGCGGTTGGCGCGGATCCCCGTCACCCCTTCGTCCTCGCCACTTTCCCAACGGCGGAGTACATCACCGCGGTGCGGGTCGTCGTCATCGTCCCCCGCGGGGGATCGGCAACGGTTGCTGCTCACGATGTCCATGCCCTGGGACCCGCGTAAATTTTTGCGTGCATTCCGGCGCCGCAAGAGGTAGAACTGTGGGGACAGCGCATACACATGGGAGGTCTGCAACATGACTCACCCACAAGAGGAGGATGGCCCGCCGGTCCACTGAGCCGGATCAGGCCCAGGCCTGATCCATTCCAGTAGGTCACTGCGGCCCCCGCGCTCCCGACAAATCGAACCGGCCACTCACCCACCAGTCCACGGCACTGGCGAGCGATACGGCGGGCGCCAACCTTACGGGAGGAAGGATCCGCGGTGGCGGACAACTGAATCATCTGCGCACGAGTTGGGCGGCCCCGAAG
>JALYXV010000240.1 GCA_030947025.1 Actinomycetota bacterium
CCACAGTTCCTCGGGCAGTTCGCTCACCCGTTGGGCCTGACCAGCAGTCGACGACCCTCGCCGACCCGAGGTCGTTCGTGTGCCAACGGGTAGGGCCCGTTGAGGGCCTTGCGAACTTCGGCGATGAACGGCCGAAGAGACGCTCGCGATACCAGGAGATCCCGCCGGTAGCCCAGCAGGTAGCGGGCTTCGACGAGCTCGCCCCAGGTCACGGCCCTATTGCCGTTCGGTTCGGGGCGTATTACCGGATCCTAGAACCGGCCGTGTCGCTTCACCTCTTCCGACATGATCAGGGCGGAGATCCTCCCGTCGGGCCACGGGCGGACCCGGCGTTGCCACGAATTCGGGGGCGGGTTGAAGGGTGCGTATGCATGGGTGGCCCTCCCGGGAGAGCCTCGGCGCAGATCCTCCCGGTGGGCCACGATGGACTCCTTTTCTGTCGAGGGCGACGGCACGAGCACGATCGTTCCGCCGGGCGCCCGAGGCCGCCATCATCCGGATGAAAAACCGCAGGCCGCCGGTCCTCGCACCCGCCGCCGCCATGATCGCCCGGACTTCCTCGACTGCACCTTTGCGGAGCCCGAGAGCGGAATCGAACCGCTGACCTGCGCATTACGAGGCCGATCGCTTCTGTATTATTGTGGTCGATTCTTGTCGGTCAGATCCCAAGAAGTCCAACCGCCGCAAGGGTTTCTTGAAACTCACCGGGTCCATGTTCAACGGAGTCGAGCGAACCGAAAATGAGACTGTTGCACCAGAAGTTGACGATTTTACGGTCAGCTATTTCGGGTACCCCGCCTAAGAGCGGCAAGTAGACAGCCTCGAGCCCAGGCGCTTCTTACGGGACACCTCGGTCGAGTACGGCAAGGAGTGGAGCCGCCGAGGCTCACGACAGCTCAACCGGGTCGTGTCCGTGCTTCCAAAGTCGGTCAGCGGCCCGAAGTAGGCATGTCGCTCCGACCGAGACTCCGCGCCAACTCCGTAACAAGATGCTGAAGGCCCCGCCGAACGGAGGGGGGCAACGCGCCGATGGCCTCGATGAGATCCAGGAGTCCCGGGTCGTCGACCGCTGCTACAGCAATGGCGCGAAGCCGAGCATCTTCACGAGGGAGTGTCCCCCCCGCAACCGAGCGACGACGTACGCGTGCCGTTCGGCGTCGATGTTCCCGTTTCAGGTCATCAGCGCTCGCCTTCGCAGCTCGCACGTCGGAGAGATCGATCCCCAGAGCCTCCTCGAGCCTGTGGCACATCTCCACAGACGGAGGCCCCGCTCTCCCTGCTTCCATGTCGCTGAGGTAACCAAGGGCAAGCTGCACCTCTTTAGCGAGTGACCGGAGAGATTTGGCGCCGCGCGCAGCGAATAGCCGATCGGAGAGCAGGGACCGTCCTCGTGCGGCAACGAGCGCCGAGAGGTTTCCTTCGAGTGAGAGTGCTCCGTTTGCCCGGCTTCCGACGGCGTCTGCGGCGTCCATGAGCCCTGTCACAAGCATGACAGCCTCGTCAAGCGAAGCCGACCTATAGGGGGACCGGCGCTCGAGCCGCTGCCACCGATCGATCAGGGCGCTCGTGGCAACACCGATCTCCTCTGCAACTTCCGCAAGTTCCGTGATTGGTGTTTGCCCGACAAGGACGAGATCCTTCGCCAACCGAACGGCGGTTCGAAGGGTCCGGAGCACGGCCTCAACCGCCTCCTCGTATGCGTCCGTTGGAAAGTATTGTGTTCGCTGCAGAACGTTCAGAATCACGACGAACATCTTGCCACGCCGGCACCGCCAGGTCAAGATGACACGCATGACAACAGATTCCGACGGTCAGCTTGAGGCCCGACGTGAGTCGTGGAGTAGCGAACATGCCGGGATGGCCTCTGTCGGCGCGGGCACATCCCGCCGACCCGCAGGCGTCGTATTTGTCCACCAGCGACCGCCGATAGATCCCGTCGCCATCCGGCCCATACTCCTGAAGTCCCGGATTCCTTCGTCACACTGCGTTCGAGCGCCTGCGGGGACGCTCGGCTTCGCCATTTCTCAGCCCGTAGCCCAAGTCCGCGCCGACAACTCGGTGTGGTGGAACTGACATGGTTGACGCTTACCGACTCGCCGGAGAAGCCCGGGGTCGCCGACTTGACCTCCCGGGCTACTTCGCCAGCACTGTCACGATCGAGGCAGCCGAGGTTGAAGGCGACGCAATCGTCTTCCTACGAGTGCGCACTGCTGGCGGAACGCTCGACGAAGTACCAGTGCCCGCTGAGGTCCTTGAGACCGCAATGAATGCCGCCGGGGCTGAACCCGCTCGACTGGCGGACCCGGATGATCTCTTCCTTCTTGTCGAGTCGGCCCGGATCCGATTGGCATTCGCATATGACCCATACTTCGCCGTGAGCCTGTCCGGAATCGACGCGCTGCCTCATCAACTCGAGGCAGTGTACGAACAGATGCTTCCGCAGACCCGCCTGCGCTTTCTACTCGCTCATGATCCTGGAGCCGGGAAGACGATCATGGCCGGACTGCTGATAAAGGAGCTCAAACTTAGGGGCGTCCTCGAACGCGTCCTGATCGTGTGCCCGGCGCCGCTCACGATCCAGTGGCAGGACGAGATGCGTACGCGATTCGAGGAAACGTTCGAGATCATCGACTCGAATCTTGCTCGGAACACGTTGGCTGGCAACGCGTGGGAACGTTTCCCCCAGGCGATCACTTCTCTCGATTTTGCGAAGCAGCCAGACGTCAGAGAGGGAATCTTGCGAGCGCGCTGGGACCTTGTTGTAGTGGACGAGGCGCACAAGATGTCGGCCCACACCTACGGTACCGAGGTGAAGAAGACGAAGCGATACGAGCTGGGTGAACACCTGTCGCGTGAGGCCGATCGGTTGTTGTTTCTGACCGCGACTCCTCATCAGGGAGACGTCGACCAGTTCACACACTTCCTTCGCCTACTGGACGAGGACCAGTTCGTCGGTCTTGAGATCGACCGCGACATGATCCAGGAGACGGACAACCCTTGGTTTTCGCGCCGTATCAAGGAAGAGCTTCGCGATTTCGATGGCAAGCCGCTATTTACACAGCGACATGCCATCACGCAGCCCTTCGAGCTCTCGCGGTCGGAGATGAGCCTGTACGGCTCCGTCACCGACTACATCAACGAGTACCTGCCGAGACAGACCGGTAGGAGGCGATCGAGCGTGGCCTTGGCCCGCACTGTTCTTCAGCGCCGCCTCGCGTCGAGTCTCGGTGCCATCGAAGCAACCCTTGCTCGCCGGCATTCTCGGGTACGCGATCTCGTCGACACGCTCGAGCGGATGACGCCCCAGCAGCAAGAGAAACATCTTCGCGAACTTCGCATGGTGGACATCGACGAGGAACTCGAATTCGAGGATGCCGATCCGGAGGACCGGGACGAGTTCACCTTCGAGACGGTGGTCGCTGATCGGATCGACGACCTTCGGCGAGAGGTCGCGGAGCTTCAGCACCTCGTTGAACACGCCCGCCGTACGCGCGAGGCGAACGAAGAGTCGAAACTGTCCGCCCTCAAACGATGCCTCGATCGGGCAGAGTTCGGCGAGTTACGCGACGGCCGCGGCAAATTGCTCATTTTCACCGAGTACCGCGCGACACAGGACTACCTGGTCCAGCATCTCGACAAGTGGGGATTTTCAACCTGTGTCATCCATGGCGGGATGGATGCGCAGCGTCGCAAGGAAGCGCAGGGGCTCTTCCAAACCGAGCGGCAGGTCTGCGTCGCGACTGAAGCCGCCGGCGAGGGAATCAACCTTCAGTTCTGCCATTTGATGATCAATTACGACATCCCGTGGAACCCAAACCGACTCGAACAGCGGATGGGCCGTATCCATAGGATAGGGCAAAAGTTCGATGTCACCGTCTTCAACTTCGTGGCAGACAACACGGTTGAGGGGCGGATTCTGCTCCGCCTGCTTACAAAGCTCGACGAGATTCGTCGGGCCATGGGAAGCGACCGCGTTTTCGACGTCGTCGGCACACTGCTCAAGCTCAATGACGTCAATCTCGAGGACATGCTTCGGGAGGCGGCGTATACGCCTAGTCGACTCGAGGAGTACGAAGCTCAGATCGAACGGATCTCTCCCGAGGTTCTGGACCGATATGAGGAGCTGACAGGCATGGCGCTTGCCACACGGCAGGTCGCCCTCGATCGAGTGCGGCCCAAGGACTGGCGGTCGGAGGAGCGGCGCCTCATGCCCGAGTATGTCGAACGATTCTTTTTGAGGGCCGCCGAGCGCGTGAAGCTGCGAGTTGAGACCAGGGCGGATTCTCTCTGGCGGGTCGACCACGTTCCGCAGCGGCTCCGTGCTCCCTCGCTGCAAAGCGTGCAGCGATTCGGACCCCCTGCGGTCACCTACAAGAAGCTCACCTTCCGGAAGGAGCACCTAAGTCAAGACCGAAACCTGGATGCAGAACTGCTGTCCCCCGGCCACCCCTTGTTCGCTGCGACGGAGGACGTGCTCGATGAGCTGTTGCGTCGTGTTCGCCAGTCGACCGCGGGCTTCATAGATCCGTCAGCGGCCAGCGCCTATCGTCTTCACTTCTTCGAGCTCCGGGTCATGGGTGAGTTGCCCGCCGGACCAGGATCGGTGAGCCGGCCCACGGCCGCCCACGCCGAGTTGGCTGTCGCCCTGGAGCACGAGCGCGGGTCCTTTGAACTCGCATCCCCGGACATCCTCCACGACCTAACGCCTCTTATGGCGTTGCCTCCGGGGCTCGAACTCCCCTCCCCTGACGACTATCGCCGCGCCGAACGATGGCTCCAAGTCACGCGAACAACAGACCTCGTGAGGTCTCTACGCGGAGCCCGCGCTCGTGAGATCCAGATCCGTCGGGAATACCTCGAGCGCTCGTTCCACGAGCTCGTCAAGCAGCGTCGAAATGAGTGGGCCGGGCTGGCGGCGCGGGTCGCTGGCGGCGACGAGGACTTCAAGCTTGCGCGCGACACCGCCCAGCGAGCATTGGAGGAGACGGAGCGGCGTCGCGAACACAAGCTGACCGAGCTTCGCCACCTAGAGGTCCTCAGGCCAGGGCCGGCCACCTACCTCGGTAGCGCCATCGTCGTTCCGGTGAGCGACCCTGACGTCGCCCGCATCGCGAGGGCGGACCCCGAGGTCGAGCGCTCCGCCGTCGAGGTCGCCATGGCGTACGAACGAGACCACGGCTGGCGGCCGCTATACGTCGGGGATTTCAAAGACGGCAGTGGTTTCGACATCCGGAGCATCAGCCCCCTCGACATCGACGGCCGGCGTTCCGTCCGGCGTATCGAAGTCAAGGGTCGCGGCGGTACTGACGCCACGGTCGTGCTGACCCCGAACGAGTGGACACAAGCGCGCCGCCACCGCGAGACGTACTGGCTCTACGTGGTGACGGCCTGCAACAGCGGGGCACCGCACCTCTTGCGTGTCCAGGACCCCTTCGGGAGCCTTGAGCGACAAGCACAGAGGTTGACCGTGGTGAAGGGTTTCGCGCTCCCAGCCGAAGCCATCGAACGAGCAGCGGAGGAGACCCAATGAGCAACGAACGCCGGTTGATCGAGGAATTCTTACCAGTCCGCGAGATCGGGCAGGAAGCGTCACGCGAGAAGAGCGCCGGTCGCGACTACCATCTCTCGACTCTCCATTGGTGGTGGGCGCGGCGACCGCTCGCGGCTGCACGGGCCGCCGTGCTCGCCACGCTGGTGCCGACCTCGGCCTTCCCCGAAAAGCGCGAGGACATCGAGCGGCTCTTCAAGGCGGTCAGCGCGTGGAAGGGCGATGAGATCGGGATGAGCCCCACCGCTTTAGATCTTGCGCGCAAGCTGGTGGCAGGTGAATGGAACGATCACCGACCCAAGGTGATCGACTCTTTCACAGGCGGCGGCGCTATCCCATTGGAAGTGCTCCGATTGGGCGGCGACGCTGCCGGAGTGGAGCTGAACCCCGTGGCCTTCATGGTTGGGATGGGCACACTGGTGTGGCCTCAGACCTACGGTCCTTCCCTTGCTGAGGACGTGCGACGGTGGGCCGAGCGAGTACGTGACGCGACCTTGGCTGAGGTTGGGGACCTCTATTCGGCGCTCGAGGCGACGGACTCGATGGAAAGGGCCAAACAATTGCGCTTTCAAGGCGGTGACCTCGGCGGGCAACTGACGCCGCTGGTCTACCTGTGGACGCGAACCGTCGAGTGTCCCAACCCTGCCCTGGATTCGCATCGCGTTCCGTTGATCCGCTCGGCTCACGTCGTCCGGACGGACACGAAGCGGATCGCAGTGTCTGTCGTCCCCGAACCAGCGAATGGGACGTTTCGCTTTGAACTCACCCCGGATGCAGGACGGGCCGCTCCTGTCGCCCGTGGACGGTCGAGCGCGTCTGCCTGCCCGCTATGCGGAGCGACCATATCCGCGAAATACCTGAAAGACCAAGGCGACCACGACGGAATCGGTTTCGAGCTCGTCAGCGTCGTCGTCGGCCGACCGGGGCGACAGGGAAAGTTCTATCTGGACGCAACTGCGGCTCGAGGCGCCATCCCAGATCCAGCTGTCGTCGAGGCCCGGCTGGCCGCCTTGGCAAGCGAAGGATTTGAGCCGCCCAAAGACGCCATCCAGCCGATGGGCAACGCTGGGTTGGCATCTGGGGAGACATACCTCTATGGCATCAAGTCCTTCGCTGACGTGTTCACGCCGCGCCAACTCGTGACCCTGCTTACCCTATGCAAGCAGGTTCGTGCGGCCAGGGAAGGCATGGCAGAGGATGGATTGTCGGACGAGCGGGCTGACGTCGTCGCAGCTTACCTGGGCATGATCGTGAATAGGGTTGTCGACAGATCGACCTCGCTATGCCGGTGGAACCTGTCACGGGAGACACTTGAGAGCCCGTTCATCCGCGACCGCCTCGCGATGCTCTGGGACTTTGCCGAGGTCAACCCTTTTGCCGGAATATCTGGTGACTTCTCGTCGGCCATCGACTCGGTCTGCAAGGTCATCCGACACTGCGCGCGCATTGACCATCCAGCCGACCTCCGCCGTGGCACTGCCACGGACTTGCCGTTCGAGGATGGGACCTTCGACGCCGCCATTGTCGATCCGCCGTATTACGACAACATCAGTTATGCCAACTCGTCGGACTTCTATTACGTCTGGTTGAAGCGCAGCATAGGTCACCTGTTCCCGGAGCACTTCGGCGGCCCGGTCGCGCCCAAGCGCCAGGAGATTGTCGCTGCGGCATATCGCCACGGGAAGAACAAGGACGCGGCCGCACGCGAGTACGAGGAGCTCATGACGAAGGCGTTTGACGAGCTTCGCCGAGTCCTCAGACCCTCCGGGCCGCTGGTCGTCGTCTACGCGCACCAAACAACAGCCGGTTGGTCAACGCTCATCCGCAGCCTTCGGCGTGCCGGCTTCACGGTGGCCGAAGCCTGGCCTCTCGACACGGAACGGGCACAACGTCGCGGTGGGACCGACAACGCGTCGCTCGCGTCCAGCATCTTTCTGATCGCGCGTCGCCGGCAGGCGGACGGGGTGGGCGACTGGGCCAAGGTGCAGGCCGAGTTCGAGGCGATCGTAGAGGAGCGGATCCGGACACTCCCCGAGATGGGCATCAGCGGCGCCGATCTCGTGATCGCCAGCATCGGTGCTGGCCTCCGGCCTTACACCACCTACGCCACTGTTGAGCTGCCGAACGGCGAGCCGATGGAGCCGGAAGCCTACCTCGACGAGGTGCAAACGACCGTCGTGAAGACCATCCTGTCGGACCTTATGGGGGTGAGCCGATCGGGCGTCGAGGCCGTTGATCCGGTGACCCAGCTCTACGTAATCGGCCGGTTCGAGTACGGAGACGCCTTTGTTGCGTTCGACGAGCTGAATACGTTGGTGCACGGCGTGCTCGCCGGCGCACGCGGCGGAGGAGTCGAGCTCACTGGTTCCCGGGGCCTCACGAGCGGAGCCGGCGCCCTCGTCGAACAGTCGAAGGACACGGCCCGGTTCCGCGATTTCGAGGACCGGGGCCAGGTTGACGGGCTCGGCCAACCGGAGGTGGGCGCGCCGCCCCTGATCGACATTCTGCACCGGCTCCTCTGGCTCGCAGACCATCAGCCGTCAAAGGTCGGAGAATTCATGCTCCTCGTTCGGCCAGATCCGGCGCGGCTGCACCTGGTCGCACAGGCCCTGGCAGGCACGGGTCTGTCCGGCAAGGGGGTCGGTACGTCGGAGCGTGAGCAGAACGCCATCCAGCGGGTGCTGGCCTCATGGAAGCGTCTCATCGACGACAACCTGTTCAGGAGTGGCTCGTGACCCCTGCGTATCGGCTGAAGCCTTGGAACGAGGTGCTCCGGCCTCACGACGACATCATGGATGGCAAGCTCGAGATGAGCACCTACGCCGCCGATCTCGGGGCGGTCGACCGGGGGGATCTCAACACGCCGCGTATTTACCGGGACGCCCGCGAGTTCTTTCGTACGACCTACCCGACGCGCAATCTGCGCCGCCTCCTCGCTGACGTACTCGGAGCGATTGCCGGCGGAGCCGGAGATCGTGTCGTCCAGCTGCGCACTCCGTTCGGTGGAGGCAAGACACACGCACTTCTCGCGCTCTACCACCTCATGCGGTCGCGCGCTGATATCGATTCTTCGGGGCTCGAGGGGCTCCCGGATCCAGGTCCCGGCCGCGTCGCAATCCTGTCTGGCCTCGACCTCGACCCTGTCACGCCGCGCGAGGTCGACGGTCTGAAACTCCATACGCTGTGGGGCGAGCTGGCGTTCCGTCTTGGTGGCCAAGCTGCGTATGAGAAGGTTCGCCAACACGACGAGGAGGGCAAAGCGCCAGGCGGGAACGTCCTGCGGACAGTCGTCGGAACCGGACCGGTGCTCATCCTGCTCGATGAGGTCCTCTTCTACGTGCAGCGGGCAGGCGGCAAGACGGGACAAGACCCGCAGCGCCGTCAGGTGATGCTCTTCCTCCAGGGTCTTACGGAGGTGGTCCGCAACCTACCGAACGCTGCGATGGTGTATTCCCTCCAAAAGAGCGTCGACGAAGCCGCTGGTGACGCGGCGCTCCTTGACGACCTTGATCACCTCGTGACTCGGGTTGACGCCAAACGAGAGCCTGTCTCCGACGACGAGGTCATGCGCGTCGTTCAGCGACGACTGTTTCCGACCTTCGGCAGTGATCCGGAGCACGTGGCCGTCGCGACTGCCGTCGCCCGGGAGTATGCCATCGCCTATCGTCACATGCGGGAGACATTTGCCGACACCGATGCGGACCGACGCGCTGCGGGACAAGAAGCGGAGAAGTTCGAGGCGCGGGTACTCGAAAGCTACCCGTTCCACCCGGCCCTCTTGGATCTGATGTACCACCGATGGGGCGGCCTACCCTCCTACCAGCGCACCCGCGGTGCGCTTCAATTCCTGGCCAGCGCTGTACACGCTGTCTGGACGGGTGAGCAACCGGCGCAGCCCCTTCTCGGCCCAGGCGACATCACCCTCGACACGGAACAAGTCCGGGCGGCCTTCTTCTCTCAGGTGGGCCAGCGAGAGCAGTACTCATCGGTGCTTGCTGCTGACATCACGGGAGCCAGTGCGCGGAGCGCGGAGGTCGACCGGCGGATCGCCGCTGACTCGCCAGCCTACGAGCAGCTTCGAGTGGGAACGCGGTGCGCAACAGCGATCATGCTGTATTCGTTCGGAGCGCGCGAAGGCGAGGACAAAGGGGTGCTCGAGAGCGAACTCGTCCAAGCGATCGTATCGCCAAACCTCGACCGCACCGTCATCACCACGGCATTGCATGACCTGCGCGATGAGCTGCTCTATCTCCACCACAGCGGCAGGCGTTATCGGTTTGAGACCAAGGCGAACATCAACAAGCTCATCGCCGAGGAGACACGGAAGTGGGAGCCGAATGAAGTCCTGGACCGAGTCAAGAAAGCCGTCGCGAACGCGCTGGAGCCAGCGGGCGATCGCGCCGTTCTCTGGCCACCAGACTCAGGAGCCATCCCTGATGAGCCCATGTTCCGGATCGTCTATCTCGGACAGGCTTGGACCGAACTCAGCGAGCCTGAGATCAGTGTTCGGCTGGCGCAGCTTGTGGATGAACGCTCGACGAGTCGAAGGACTTACAAAAACGCCCTAGCGTTCGCTATTCCAGGGCAGGCCGCCCTCGACCGGGCTCGCGGCGCAGCTCGCCTCCTCCTCGCACTGGACTCACTGTTGGGCCAGGTAAAGGCCAAGCAGATCAAGATCGACAAGGACCAAGTTGACGACCTCGTTGAGCGACGACGGGGAACCGCGGCGGACCTGAGCGGAGCGATCGATCGTCTCTACGAACGCGTGCTCGTGCCCGTCCCGGCTCAAGAGACGGGCAAGCCCTTCGCCTTCGATCCCGTCGATCTGCGTGCCCAGCTCGCCGCGGGCCGTGACCTGCACACCCGGATACTGGACGGGCTCCGCAAGCACGTTTTCGATTCCATCACGCCCGCCCGTCTCGTTGCGCTGACCCGTCTCGGCGACAGCCGTGAGTACGTCGCCGCCGAGGAACTCGTCGCCTCTTTCTTTTCCTACTTCCAGTTCCCGAAGCTCACGAGTGAGCGGGCGATCCGTGAAGCGATCGCCCGCGGCGTAGCTGAGCATTTTGGATACGTGTCGGCCGCCCACATAGACGGCGGCTCCGTTGTCGCCTCCCGACCAGAGCTCGTCAGATTCGAGCGCCCACTCGCGGCCGACGAAGTCGACCTCGGCCCGGGGTGCTTCCTCCTCTCGGCGCGTCTCGCCTCGGCGTTGCGTGCCACCCCCCACGACGACACACCTCCACCTTCCCCGGCACCATCGGGGCAGGAGCGGCGGGATGCCGAGGATACGCGGCCCGCGGGCAGCGAGTCTGCACACGCCGCAACTCGCTACCGGCTCCGCTTCCGATCCGATGCATCGCAACTCTTCCGAGCGCTCCCGGCCCTTCAGAACCTTGCCGACAAGGCCTCGCTCTTCCTCGCGACCGTTGAGGTTGAGGTCGAGGGTAAGGAAGCCTTCGACCGAGCCTGGCTCCGGAACGCCGTGGAGGAACACCTCGACGAAGCCGGACTCGACGCCGAAACGACGCTCTACTGACCCGTTGTCGCGTTGGCGCGGGCGACGAATCCTCGATGATCCGAACTGACGGACCGGGGTGTCAGAGGACTGGGATGTTTAAGCGATAGCCCAACAAGCCCGACCACTAGTACGGACCGCCAAGCCGCTGGTTGGAGCTTGTAGGAACGGGCGTTCCCTGAGGAGGCCGGCGCGAAGGACCGGGATAGGAGGTCGAACGCCGACGGTCCGGTGCGGAGCCGCGCTTCTAGGTCTGAGGTCGAGACGCGCACGACGGAGGACTAGTCGGTGATGCGCGGGCGGGGTCAACACAGAACGACGGTGAGGGTGGGGTCGCGGTCGGTGGTGAGTGAGGTGGTGGCGGCAGAAGTCGAGTGCGGTGACGGTGCTGAGGAGGCGGTGGCGGGCAAAGGGCGAGCGGGGTGACGGTAGGTTCGCTGGTCGGTGGTGGCGAAGGTGGTCAGGGCCGAAGTCGAGCGGGGTGACGCTGGGCCGCGGTCGGTGGTGAGGGAGGTGGTCGGGGGCGAAGTCGAGCGGGGTGACGCTGGGTCGCGGTCTGTGGTGAGGGAGGTGGTAGGAGCGAAGTCGAGCGGGGTGACGGGCGAAGAAGTTCGAGTCTGTCCCGGAGGGGTAGCGAGCGACAGCACACATGCAGGTGTCGCCCACAGGCACCTGCTAGGACGCGTCGTCCTTCGTAAACTCATTAAATAGCTTGACTCTGCATGTAGTGACGCTCACACGTCCTCACCCAAGTCCCCACAAATGTCCCCATCCCTGGTCAGGGACCTTTTTTGACTCAAGGTTTCCGTTTCAGGGTGTGCCAAGACCGTACTTGGCATGAAAAAAAATTGCGGAGGTCTGTGCCCCGATCCGCGGCGCCAGCAGCTCGACGAAGTCAGGGCTTTACGCGAGCGGGGTAGAGCCGGGGCAGGACGCTGGAACGAAGGCGCTAAAGGTTTGTGGGCCGTCGCGCCTCGCCCAAGATTGGGATGGACGGGCGGCCACCGATGATCGCCAAGATCAAGGTCCTGGGTCTTCGGGCGGCGAATGGAGGCACGCTGCGGACGGCGGCGCGAGGCATCGTCTCCTACCTCCAGGGCAGTTCAGAGGCGGTAAAAGTAGGCAGTAAGCAATCACAAGAGCCGGGCCTGGCGGGAGTGAGTGGGCAGGAGAGCCGGTCCCTTGCGGGGGTGGTCCGGTACTACGTGACGAGCGGGTCGGGCCATTCCCAGGGCCGGGCCCGGGGCACCGGGGCGGCCGCGATGGGCTTGGTGCGGGCGGTGTCGGGACCGGAGTTGGAGGCGGTTTTGCTCGGTTGTCACGCCCAGACCGGCGAGCGGTTGGTAGGCGCCTCGGGCTCATCGGGTCGATCCGACGGGGTGCCAGTTGGCGCCCGGCCGGTGGCTGGCCATGGGGATCCGGGCGAGTTGCTGACCTTGGCGGAGGCGGCGTTCCTGGCCGGGGTGCGCCCGGGATACCTGCGCCGGCTGGCGGAGCAACAGCCGCAAACGTCGTTCCCGACACCCGTCAGCGGTGACCAGATCGATCCCCGACTGGTCCGCCGTCTGTTCGAAGTCATGGCCGGCGTGCCGATCACCGCACCGGCGACGGCGTTGCTGCTGGCCCACAAGGACCCAGCTTCGGGCGAGTGGCGAGTGCGTCGCGGGGAGGTTGATCGCTTCATCGCCGACCGGGTGGCGCCCGAGACGGTGATGGGTTTCGACATGGTGTGCTCGGCCCCCAAGTCCGTGTCGTTGCTGTGGGCGGTGGGCGGCGACGCCATCAGGTCCGATATCGCCGAGGCGATGGACACGGCGCTCGATGCCACTGTCGCCTACCTCGAGCAGCACGGCTGTTTCGCCATGGTCGACGGCCACAACCATCCTGCCGACGGCCTCGGGATCACGTCGTTCGTGCATGACACCTCCCGGGCGGATGACGCGCATCTGCATGTGCACAACCTGATCGCCAACGCGGTGAGGGTGTCGCTGCGCGACGCGGATGGGCGACCGCAGGTCGATGAGAACGGCGCCCCGAAAGTGGTGTGGCGGGCCCCGGATGGCGACGCCTTGATGCGCCACGTGAAGGCTGCCGGCTACCTCGGGGCGGCGGAACTGCGCCACCAACTCGCGGTGCGCTGGGGGGTGACATGGGCTCAGGTCCGGAGCGGGGTGGCCGAACTCGCGGCGTTTCCCGAGCCCTTGCTGCGGGCGTTCTCGACCCGTCACGACCAGGTAGCCGAGGAGTTCGCGCACATGGTCGACTCCGGGTTCGCCCCCGACGGTAAGACCGAGGCGGCCGCCCAGCGGGCCAGCCGGGCGCCCAAAAACGTGCTCGCCGACGCCGCTGTGCGGGCCGTCCAGGAAGCGAAACTGGCCGAGATCGGTTGGACTCCCGGCGCTGTCCGGGCGCTCGCCGCCGGGCAGCACCGCCACCTGGAGCTGGACGACGCTGACGTTCAAGACCTCTACGACCTGCTCGTCGGTCCAAGCGGCTTGACGGAACGGCAGACCACGTTCACCTCCCGCGACGTCCATCAGGCGGTCGCCTCCTGGGCCGGTGACCGCCTACCAGCGGACCGGATCCGGGTGCTGGCCGAGGCGTTCCTGGCCGACCGGCGGGTCGTGTTGTGCGGCACGACCGAGTCGGTACGGGCCCGGCAGAACGCTGAGCCAATGTTCACGACGGAGGGGCTGTTGGCAGTCGAGGACAACCTCCTCACCCTGTTCCGCCATGCCCGAGTCGACCAGGGAGCAACACCGCACGCAACCGTCCCCGACACCGCTGTAACCGCGGCCATCACATCGATGTCAGCAGCTTTGGCTGTCGAACGGGACGACCCCAACACTGGCCAATCGCAGGAGCAGGCCGAGCTGGTGCGGGCGATCACGGCGTGCGGCGACGGCATCCGCTTCGTCATAGGTCCAGCGGGGACGGGCAAGACCGAGGCCATGCGGGCAGCAGTCGAAGCGTGGCGGCGGGTCGGCTGCCGCGTGCTCGGCAGCGCCAACGGGGGCGCCCAGACCGAGCAGCTTGGCGTCCGTCTCGGCGTCGAATCCCAGGTCGTCCGGTCGTGGTTGACCCGCCTGGAGACCGCCGATGACCCACGCCAGGTGTGGCCGGAGAACACGGCTGTTCTTGTCGACGAGGCGACCCAGGTGGCGACCCGTGACGCCGAGAAGCTTTGCCGTTGGGCGGCCCGAACCGGCACGGTGCTGGTGTTCGTGGGCGACCCGGCCCAGTTGAGCTCGGTGGGCGCGGGCGGCTGGTTCGCCCACATCGTCGGCGTCAACGGCGCCCCGTCGCTGTCGCAGATCTACCGCCAGCAAGGCGACGACATGGCCGAGGTTCGAGCCGCCCTCGCCGGGCTGCGATCCCAGCTGCCGGGGCGGGTCCGCGCCGCCATGGAACGACTATCCGGCGACGGCCGGGTCCGGGTGTTTGACGACCCGCAGCAGATGCTCGGCCAGGTCGTCGACGACTGGTACCGGGACCGGCAGTCCCGTCTCGGAGCACCAGGTCGGAGGGCGAAGCCGTCGCACATGATGGCCGCGCATCGCCGCGAGGTCGAGCTGTTGAACCTCGGTGCCCGCCGCCGTCTGGCCGCCGACGGGACCATTCGCGGCCCCGAACTGCCGGTCACGGGACGGCGGTTCGCGGTGGGCGACGAGGTCGTCACCTTGACGCAGTCGGGCCACAGCCTTATCCCGGACGGGGCCACGCGGGACCGGTACATCCGAACCGGAACCATCGGCACCGTTACCGCAGTCCACATCGACGGCGAGCACCCCGAGCGCCAATGGGTGTCGGTGCGCTTCGCCGGTCGGGGAACGGTCAAGGTGCCCTGGTCCTACTTGAACCATTCCTTCGACGACGGCCGCGTCGGCGGTCTGGCCCACGCCTATGCCGTCACTGCGGACCGGGCCGAGGGCTCAACCATGCATGCCGCCCGGGCGGTCGCCACCGACAGCACCAGCCGCCCGGCGCTGTATGTGATGGTCAGCCGGGGCCAGCGCGACGTGTGCGCCTACCTGACCCGGGACCGCAACCTCGAGAGTCAGGTCGATGAAGAGCGGTGGCTTCCGGTGCTCAGCACTCCAGCGGGATCATTCGATGCCGTCGTCAGCCACCTGGAGCGATCCCGGGCCGAGCGACTCGCCAGCGACATCGACCCGTCGGCGTGGGGTGCGCAGCGGCTGCGGCAGGGGCGAAGCCTGGCGGAGATCGCCGAGATCTCCCGGGCCGCCCTTGCCGACCCGCAGGGCGGCCTCGGAGGCGTCCCGCTGCTCGTCGCCCGTCGGGCCGAGCTGGCCGAGGAATCGGCGGTCATGGCCGCGGCGATCGCGTCGCCGAGGCCTGAGGTGGTGGCCCGCATCGGCGGTCGCCCCGGCCACGGCGAGCCCCGGCGAGCGTGGGACGCCGCGGTGGGGGCGGTCGGTGCGTACCAAGCCCGCTGGTCGATCGGCCCCGACAAATCGGGATACGGCCAGGGTGCCCACTGGGCGATAGGGCCGCGACCAGCGGGCCATTTTTCCCCATGGCAGCAGCAACGAGGCGAGGCCGAAGCCTTGGTCCGACGCTGGGCGGCCGGCCTCGATCCCACCCACCAGCAGCGGTTCTCGGCGCTGATCGAGCACATCCCCCGCCAGCGGGCTACTGCCGGCATCCACGCCCTGCTGGCGGCTGGGGTCGACCCGACGGCGCTGTACCGGGCTCTCAGCGAACGCGAATGCGACACCGAAGGCAGGCGCGGCGGTGCTCGACTACCGGGTCATCGACCTGCTGCGACTCCACCAGGTCGACGCCGCCGCCTACCAGCTGGCCGAACCCCTCACCGCCGCCGGCGAATGGGACCGAGTCCATCG
Organism: Actinomycetota bacterium; assembly: GCA_030947025.1. Lineage (GTDB taxonomy): Bacteria > Actinomycetota > Acidimicrobiia > Acidimicrobiales > Palsa-688 > JALYXV01. The sequence continues at coordinate 15,932 of JALYXV010000240.1, forward strand.
GCTCCTCGACGCCGCCGAAATCCTGGCGTTGAGCCGGCGCGCCGTTGCTGACCTGTGCGCCGAGCAGCGCGACCTCGCCGCCCTCTACATCGGTCCACCCCACGCCGGCGCCGCGTCGATCACCGCCGAGCTGTCTTCAGCCCAGGCCACCCACGACCAGACCGCCGCGCGGCTCGCCGAGACCCACCGCGCCCTCGCCAACGAAGGGGCCCGCCGGCGACCCGACCGCCGGCAAGTCGCCGCCCTCCAGACACAGGTGAGCGGCCTGGAGCGGCGCCACGCGAAGGAAGCGCTGCGGATCGATCTGCTCCGCCAGCGCCAGGCGGCCGCCGCCGACGACGGGGATTATCGACGTGGGGTGCAGGAACAACAGGACCTGATTAGCGCCGCCATCGACCTGATCGTGGACGACGCCGTTACTCAGGCCGTCGATCATCCCACCCGATACATCCTCGACCTGCTGGGCCCTCGACCGCACGAGCGGGCACCCGCCGGTGGCTGGGACCGCCGAGTGCGCACAGTGGAGGCGTGGCGTCACCACCACCTCGGTCTCAGTTACGGCCAACCGGCCGCAGGACCAGAGGCAGCGCCATCCGAACGTGCCCTCGGCCCGATCCCCGACAACCCCATCGACGCCCTCAGCCGGCGGAGGATTGTTGAGCGCTGCCAGAGCACGCTCGATCTCGGCGTCGGCCTGTGACTGGCCCGATGACAACTCCGAGCAAGGACGCGCTGAACTCCGACGCCACATTGAGCATCAAGCACGAACTCTCCAAGGCAAGGACACGGCCAGCGATCGAAGTGGGGCGGACAGGCGACGGCCAGCCGATTAGTGATGGAGGAATGGCAACCAGGTCGCCTTGGTCCTGCACCGGACAACGTCTACTCGGCCGTCCGCGAGCACGGGACCGACCGCGGTGACCGCGACATCCGTCCGTCACCCCAACTCCAAAGATCCAAATAGAGCGAAAGGAACACAATCGAATGGCAAAGCAAGCCGAAGACTTCACCTTCGACGACTCCGAGGAGTCCGACACCGATACCGGAACCGACAACGTTCGGCCGTTACGCGGGCCCAAGGCTCTTCTCAGCGTCGACGAGGCGGCAGAGATGCTTGGGCAGAGCCGGTCGTCGCTCTACCGGGCGATCCATCTCGGTGAGGCGCCATTCCCGGTCTACAAGATCGGGACGTTTCGCATCCCAACCGTGGCGATCCAGAGGCTGCTGAACGGGGAAGCGCCGCCACGGCAAGCGAGCTGAACCCTGAAACACATCGTTCCGCCGAGGTCGGAGCCGTGCATGGCTTCGACCTCGGCGCGGACCCGATTCATGCGACCCGGCTGCCCGGCAGCGAAGGGGTCCTCTGCCACTCGAGCAGAACAGCCGCAATGATCGGAAGTACGGCTTGGGGCAAGCCAGGTCGTTCTGCTGACGTTGCAAGACATGGCTGGTCGGCAACGGAACCTCGTCCAACTTCGTCAACATCAACCTCAGATCAGCCGCCCAGCCTCGTCAGCGAATCCGGGAGCGCCAGCCCTGCGAAGCCGGGCGACCAGATCGATGGGCGTGAGCGCAGGGCGACGGGTGTGAGCAGCCTGCTCTGACAGCACCTCAAGCACAATGCGCGGAGCAAGGTCGAGCTGGTCGAGCAGGAAGGCGTCGGGATGGACAACATCTATGCCGAGCGGTTCGACAATCTCGGCCGGGAAATCCCGAACGTTGGCCGTGACGATGGTGTCGGCACGGCCGCGCAAGGCAGCAGCCAGAACGTGGCGGTCGTTGGGGTCCGGAAGCGCGACCGTCGCCTCCAACGCTTCCCAGCCCTCGACGCCCGCGTCCTCGAACGTGCTGCGCATGGCAGCGAATCTCTTGTAGATCAGCTCAGGTGCGATGTCGGGATGGATCTCGATGACAGCATCGGCGGCCTCTGCCAGGATGCGGTCGGACCACAGCGGTCTGTACAAGCCGCGCTCTGCGATCCGCAGCAGGGTGTCAGCAAGCGCGATCGGCACGAGGACACACGCGTCGAGCACCGCTGCATAACGAGCCAAAAGGTCACTCTTCGCCGCTGGATCGCCCGCGACGTCGCCGGGCTGATCGCAGCGCAGTGGCGTAGTCCGCCGCTGAGCCGTCATACAGGCCGAGTTCGCCGGCCTCAGCTGTCAACTGGTTCAGGGCGGCCCGACGTTCGGCACGCCGGCGCTCTTGGAAGGCGAGCAGGTCCTGGAGTCGGACCCTGCGGTGACGGTTGGGTCTCTCGAACTGGATGGCACCGTCTTCCAGGAGCTTCACCAAGGTCGGGCGGCTCACGCCGAGAAAATCGGCAGCCTCTTGGGTAGTGAGCAGCATGCCCTGGGGAGCGATAAGGGTGGCTTTACCCTGGCGCATAACCTCGACAACTTGCCGCAAAACGCGGTAGACCTCGGCCGGGAGTGCCACCTGCTCACCGTCAGGGCCGAGGAGCAGGCCCGGCTCGGTGTGCCCTTCGACGAAGCGCACAAGGTCCAGCAGTTGGTCGAGGTCCTCGGGAGGGAAGACAACGTCCTCGTCCCGACCTCGCTCTGCCGTTACCCGGCGGGCTTCCAACGTCGATTCGCTGGCCTCAGTCATACTGGAACGATACCACAACTCGAAAAAATCGAAAGCCGCCGCACGGTGAGCTCCTCGGTCCACCGCGACCGCCCTGTGGTTGGTTTGACAGCGTTCACGGATGATCTAAGATCAATACTCCGTTCACACTAGGAGTCAAGATGCCGGACCCACCCGACCCAGACGCCAGCGACCGCCTCCTCGGGCTCTCCGAGGTCGCCGACCTCCTCCAGACCTCCCGCACGACCGTGGCCAACTGGCGGGCCCGGCGGGGCAACTTCCCGGCGCCCGTCGCCGATCTCAAGAGTGGCCCGATCTGGCGTCAGGCAGACGTCCTCGACTGGGCCGACGCCGAAGGCGTCCAAGTCGTCGAGAGCGAACCCGCTGCCGAGCCAACCAACGACGGCCCCGGCGCCAAGACGGTGGCCGTCATGAACGCCAAGGGCGGCGTGGGGAAATCGACCCTGGCCGCCAACCTCGGCTGGTACCTGGCCCACCAGCGGAACCAGCGGGTGCTGATGGTCGACCTAGACCCGCAGTTCAACCTCAGCCAGTATGTGCTTGGCACCGCGAAGTACGAGGCGCACCTCCAGCAGGGCAAGGGCACCGTCCTCGATGTATTCGAGCAGGCGACACCGACCTCAGTCTCCAAGAAGGAGAGGAAAGCCGTGTCGCCGAGCGACGTCATTTCCCGCGTGAAGTCCTGGTCCGACGGCAGCCGGATCGACCTGCTGCCGTCGTCGCTGGAGCTGTCGTGGACAGTACTGAACGCCACTGGCAAGGAGCAGCTGCTGGCGAACTTCCTCGACCAGGTGCGAGGCGCCTATGACACAATCGTCATCGACTGCGCTCCGACCGAGTCGATCCTGACTCGGGCCGCTTACCTTGCGACTGACAAAGTCCTCATTCCGGTGAAGCCCGAGTTCCTGGCGACGGTCGGGCTCCCGCTCCTCGTCCGGTCACTGTCGGACTTCAAGTCCGTGTACCGCCAGCCCGTCGACGTAATGGGGATCGTCTTCAACATGACGATGGCGAACGGCGAGCACCAGCGCTCAAAGGCCTACGTCCGCAAAGAGGCCGCCAACAACTGCTGGGATGTCTTCGAGAGTGAGGTGTCTTACTCCGACTCATACCCCAAGGGTTCCCGCCTTGGGAAACCAATCTTCTTGACCGACTACGCACGGGCGTACAGGATCTCTAACTTCGTGTCCGTAGCCGAGGAGTTCGTGGCGAGGCTGAGCGCGTGACCCGGCCCAACCCCGGCCTCGTCGCCGACCTCGCCCGCCTCGCCGCCAAGTACCCACCGGACGACTGGGACGCCCTCTCCGGGTTCCTCCGGGACCCCGATCGCCTCGCCGAACTCGCCGAGATGGCGGACCGGCTCGGCTCGGCCAGCCGCAACCGGGCAAGGCAGGTCAAGCATGCCAGTCGGGGACCCAGCGTGCGGGAAGCGCTCGCCCGCCTCTGCGGCGAGGACCCCGCCCGGGCCGAGCGGCTGGAGGAGGTGTGGGCCCGCCTGCGGCGGCGCGAGCTCCTGCCGGAGATGCGGTCGGTCCGGGCCTTCGCCGAGGCCACCGGGCTAAAGACCCTGGAGTCGACCAGGCGGGAGCAGGCGGTCGCCGAGGTCATGACTCAGATCCTCGACCTCCCCTCGGACGAGCTCGCCGCCGCCCTGATACATGCCTCTGCCCCCGACCGGGAACTCGGCGAGGAGTACGGGCGGTGGGTGCAGCTAATCCTCGGACGCGACGCCGATCGGGCGGATCGACCAGGGCAAGTGGCTCTCGGGACTGCCAGCAAGACCGGGGAAGGCTGAGGCCGGCATGGGCGACTACGGGCTCGACGACTGGGCGGACCTGGCCGGTAGGGGATGGCCGGCCCTCCTCGTGGGCAACGGTGCCAGCTGTGCTGTGTCGGCGAAGTTCGCTTACGGCTCCCTGTTCGACGTCGCCCCGCTCGACAAGGCTGACATCGAGCTGTTCGATGCGCTCGACACGGTGAACTTTGAGGAGGCGCTGAACCACCTGCGGACAGCTAGACTTGTCTGCAATCAGCTTGGCCACAACGACGACGAGGTCCACGACCGCTACCTCAGCATTCGGGAGTCACTGATCAATGCGGTAAACGCCCACCACGTCGCCTGGGAGGAGGTCGACACCGGTGGCCGGCTCAAGCTCATTCGGGACGCGCTCCTGGCATACGACCGGGTCTTCACCACCTCATACGACCTGCTCAGTGGAGTTTCGCACTGTTGAGTCTTCATAGCGGGGCCGTTGTGGCGCTGATCGCCGGGTTCACGCTGCACGGGCGAGGACGTCGAGAATACCGTCGATTATTTTCGGGTTTTGTGGTTCCAGGGAT